>NZ_CP020038.1:2880094-3187689 GCF_002157225.2 Agarilytica rhodophyticola | reverse complement strand
ATCAAAGCCTATAAACCCCAACCCTGCCCCAGTAGAGAAAACCATTGCCACAAGTAAAGTAGTGGTTGAGATGCGTAACACACGCCATGCGATTAATACTAATGCCGGCATAAAGTGGGATAGCAAAGCCAAAGTGTATACATTCGTAGATACGACAGAACTCACTAAAGCACTTAGTTCTTTACAATAATACGGTTTAACCCGTAGCAGTAAAAAGCCGAACCTAAAAGTTCGGCCTTACAATGAATGTAATGTTACTTTCTTTGTGTACTGGGCCTTGAACCAAACCACCAAGTCACAGCTGTTGCGGTTAAAAAGAGCACTTGTTGGATGATATCTTTATAAGTATTTAGTAAATCGCCTTGCTCAAGGCTATCAAAACCACCCACTAGCGTATTAATTTTATAGGTAATGTAGCTGGCAATAATAAGTAAATAAATAGTGATCAGTGGTCGCATTGCACCGCGTAGCGCATCGACAAACTTCACACCGGTGCTCACACCCTGCTGCTTCAAACTGGTATTAAATGCTGTTAGCTCGGCTTCGCCAATAGCAATATCGCCTTCTACCTGGGCCCTTTCCATTGCTTTATCGGCCATGGCTAATTCATGTGCGGCTTCGGCTTGCATTTCCTCTTTGCGAATATTCGCCATGGCGACTTCATGTTGATATTTGAGTTGTAGGTTCTTTCTCTCTTCGCGTTTGGTCAGCCAACTACCCACCATGCCAATGAGACCACCTGCACCTGTAGAAGTAAATAAGCTAATTAATTCTGTGACCATGGTGTGTTCCTCAAATAGTTTGTTGTCCAATAATGTTAAGCATGAAGGGTTCTTGTTGTGTAACTTGCGAGAGTTCTGATAAAGCTGTACGAGAATTTAACACAGCTGGCTGCCCCGCTAATGTCCCTCGACGAAGACCTATGATCAAACAACCTCGTGAATGGCTAACCACATTACCGTTGTGAATTAAGATACCTGAACGCCCAGAAACAGGCTTGAGATGGTAAATATTTCTATACTTACCGCTGGCAGAGCGAGGTAAAAAATGCGCGCTATATTGTCCAGCGGGGATGCAACTTTTGTTGCGCGCATTATTTTGCCACGGGCGCTCTAGAATATGAAATATTTTATCACCTATGGCAAAGACTCCGCGTATGGCAACGGAACTAACATCATCGCGTATTAGTGTTCCAACCAACATAGCGCTCTCCTTTGTCATTTTGTTTTTGTTATTTTGCTTTTTTATTTAATACGCCTAAGGTGAGTGTATTATTAATCTAATTTGGTTACAGTTAAAGCAATTTCTTCAAACAAAAAGGGTTTTTTGCGCCATTTTCTTTAAGGGTACGACTTGGGGTACGGCTAGCCCATTTTTAAACCTCATTCATTTTTAGAGCGATAACTCTAGAATAATAAGTAGTAGATCGACGCCAAATATACACTCATGGATACTTTTTCGCTTCATGAACTCCAGTGCGTTGGTCAGCACCTCTTCCTTTCGCAGGGTAAACCTGACAAAAACCAAAATTCTTAGTATTTTCTGTCAACCACGCATATAGTTTTTTGAGTTTTGACTCAGTATCCCGCGTCTTTATATCACTTCAATGAAAATCTACTTTCGTGCTCCGGTGATGAGGACTAAATCCAGAACCGGATAACGTTTTAAGAATTTGCCTGGATTTATCTCCGTCGATCCAACTTGTCTGATAGGCTTTATGACAGGCATTTTACTGTGGCACAAAATGCCAGACAGCATCGCTGTTTGTTATGGATTTAAATGTATCAATGGCAGTTATAATAACTTTGATTATTTAATCAAAGATTATTTCTTTTGCAACATTATCAACTACAACAGGCGTTGCAAGATAAGTGATTTCAGGTTCTGAACCATATTTTTCACTAACGAATTTTTTCCAACTCTCTGTGTAAGCAGCCTCGGCATCTTTACGAGAGTTCCATAGATAAATTCCACCAACGGCATAGCCATCATCAAAAATAACATAGCATTTCCGGATCAGTCCCGGTAGGTCTCTATATTTGGGTGCTGTACTCAAGAAGATATTTTTTGCTTCTTCTTGGGTGACAGGCTTGGACAGCTTAAATTTAGTTATGGATGTAATCATTAGTTTTTTCTTTGTTATATAAGCTTTTTATGAAAGGTGCGCGATGGTGAATTCAGCCCACATTTTTTATTAGCACTTTTTAATGTGTTTGTTAGCACTAGTCTTCATCTGTAAACCATGCACAAGCGACAACACCATGTGACACGACAATAATACCTGTATCAAAAGTAGCATCTGTAGCAGGCGACCAAGACGGACCAATATTGGGGTTATCACGAGGCTTTCCATACTCGCCATTCGTATAAAAAACAGCGTCATCACCAAATTCACCTACAAAGTCGTTTGCTAGGTTTTTGGCTTCTTCAGAAGACATGATTTTTACATTATATGCCATGTCTCTGTGAAGAACGGCTCTTAATACCTCCACCGCTTCGGGACGCTTTATTTTGTTATAGATGCCACTTTCATTCGAAAGATCAAATAGTTCGGCAGCACACCCAACCGATTCTACAATTGCCTCTTTTACTCCCGTGATACAACTACCACGGGCTTTCTGAATTTTCTTGTATATGTCCATGTACTGTTTAAGTGCTAACGGTATATTTGTCGGAGTTACCTTTTATTCAAAAAGGCGTTGTGAACGACATTTTAAATAAAACTCTAACAGGTTCAATGCGTTACGGCAATCAAGTTTGCTCGCTGCTGCTGGCCTCTACTGGCAAGGGTAAGCCGCTATTTAACCAGGTCGTAGGCTGGTATTTTATACACTCAGAAAAATTAAAATACCGGTATAAATCAATAGTGCAACTAATTTAGGATGAAATATTTATGAGAGTAACATCCCACGCCTGAAAGAGAGAGGGTATTGAAAAAGCTTATTGTGGCTCTTCTCCATACTCCAGTATTGATTGATGTTTGGAGATGATGTCTACTAAAAAATCGGCAACCACTCTGACTCGGCGTGAATGAGCGAGGTCACCTTGAATGACAAGATAAATAGGCTGTTCAACTTCTAAATTATCACGAATGCAGCTAAGACCGCGTCTCTTTGCAACAAAATGCGGTAAAACGGCTAATCCTAAGCCCGCTTGTACTGCGGCAACC
Source organism: Agarilytica rhodophyticola (assembly GCF_002157225.2). Lineage (NCBI taxonomy): Bacteria > Pseudomonadati > Pseudomonadota > Gammaproteobacteria > Cellvibrionales > Cellvibrionaceae > Agarilytica > Agarilytica rhodophyticola. The sequence continues at coordinate 3,184,520 of NZ_CP020038.1, read as the reverse complement.
ATTGACGCGACTGAGGATACGGTTAGGTATGGCGAGTGGCCTTGTAATTGCTTTTCTATCCATTCGCTGCCTGGAAAATGACGATACTGTTCGGCCCAAGAAATAAATTTTGTTTCAGTATTTATCTCAAGCTCAGCGTTGCTCTTATTTGCATATAAACCAAATGACAACTTCCCTATTTGACGAAATTTAACATTACCCTGTGCAGGGCGAACCATTCGAATGGCTAAATCAGCATCGTGCCGGTGCAAATTTACAAGTTGAGTATCCGTTGCCAGCTCAATCATTAAATTGGGATATATTGATTGGAGTTGCGACAAGCAGGGTAAAATAATTTCGTTGGCTAAGTTTTCCGATGTGGCTAAGCGCACCTTGCCCGTCAGTTCACTATCTTTATTGAGATCGGAATAGAGTAACGAAAAAACTGCTCGTTCAATAGATTCTGCTTTATCGACTAAACTCTCACCTTCCTCTGTTAATTGGTAGCCTGATTGTAAGCGAATAAAAAGTGGTGTACCTAAAACTTCTTCAAGACGCTCAATTTTTCTCGATAAGGTTGCAATACCAATGCCGAGCCACTCTGCAGCCGCCGTCAATGTGCTATACCTTGCGACGGCCAGAAAAGCTCTAGTATCGTCCCAGATAAATTCTTTTAGTTTTTCATCAATGGAAAATGGCTTTCGATTTTTATCTAAATATTTCATGGTTAGTGTGTGGCATCTTAATAGTATTGTTTTAGGAGACTTATATTATGAAATCTAGAATGCTTGGTAATGCTTTAGAAGTATCTTCTCTTGGCTTGGGTTGTATGGGAATGAGTGAATTTTATGGGCCAAGAAACGATGAGCAGTCTTTACGCGTATTAGGTCGGGCTGTTGATCTGGGCATCAATTTTTTTGATACAGCTGACATGTACGGGCCACACCACAATGAAGAGTTACTGGGGAAATTTCTGCAATCCACCCGTGCGGAGGTTAAAGTTGCAACAAAATTCGGTATAGTGCGTAGACCAGGTGAGTATAATAGGACATTGGACAATAGTGCAAGTTATGCTCGGCAGTGTTGTGAAGCCTCGCTAAAACGCTTGGGTATTGAGCAGATAGATCTTTATTATGTTCACCGAATTAATCCAACACAAGCCATTGAAGAAACAATGGCAGGTTTAGTGCAACTTAAGGAGCAGGGAAAAATTGCACATATCGGCCTGAGTGAGGTAAGCGCTGAAACTTTGCGAAGAGCCCATGCTGTTCATCCCATTAGCGCGGTGCAAACGGAGTATTCTTTGTGGTCCAGGGATGTAGAAAAAGATATATTACCAATCTGTCAGGAGCTTGGCATCGGCTTCGTACCATATTCACCACTGGGGCGAGGTTTCCTTTCAGGATTATTTAAGTCTCAGTCTGATTTGGCAAGCGGAGATGTGCGTATGAACTTGCCTCGCTTTACCACGGATGCCTTAAATGCTAACCAACCCATCGCACAAGCAGTGTTTAATATGGCGCAAGCAAAATCATGTACGCCAGCACAAATTTGTTTGGCTTGGCTATTGTCTAAAGGCGATAATATCGTGCCAATTCCCGGCACAAAACGAGAAACTTTTCTTGAGGATAATGCTCAATCTGTAGATATCCTATTAACAGATGACGATCAAGCGGCGATAGAATCAGCCATTGAAAAATGCAACATTGTTGGCGAACGCTATACTCCAGAAGGTATGAAAGGTGTCAATGCATAGGGCATTTAAACCCAGCGACTCCAAGCATAGCTATTGTTCGTATTTGTGTATCGTTAGAAATAAGCAAGATATTGCCATCTTGTTAATCTGATGGCTAAATATATCGTCCCTTAAAATACAGCAACGGTGTGCAAAATAGCTTGATTTTAGGGGGCGATGAATAAGCTCTCTCCTATATACCTTTTTAAAATAAATTACCTTTAGTTACCAAAATTTATTTCACTTCAACGAATAACTAAAAGTTTGAATACGCTTTAGAAAGAAAAATATAACTCAAGAACGCCATGTCGGCCTCGAATGTAAGGGGCATATTCATCTGTGCTAGTACGTGCCAGTTTATTGCTTAAGTTATTCATTGTTAAACGATATCCCCAGTTTGCATTGAGCTGCCCTTCCATCGCTATGGCAATGGTTGTCAGTTCCGGCAGAGGTTGCTCGCCAGGCGCTACATTTTTTTTACTGCTGCGGTGGCGGATATCTGCTCGAAGTTTTATTTTTTCCAGGTTATAAAGCAATGAAATGGTATGATGGTTGGGGCTAACATCTATCAGAGGATTATCGTTATTATCCTCTCCCGATAGCCATTGGCCAAATAAATTCACGTGCAACTTTTCTTTAATTGCTGTGTAATTTAGGCTGTATGAAATGCCTTTGATATCAGCACGCTCAAGGTTTTGGTACCGTAAAATATCATTATCAAGTTCTATTCGCTCTATGTAATTATCTATCTGCTGGTAAAACCCTCTTAAAATTAGCTGAACAGTGCTAACCTTGTATTTTACATCATATTCAATATTTAACGCATTTTCTGATTTTAAGTTGCGATCTCCCAATACCTGACCTCTCGGTGTCTCACCGCTAAAAAAAAGCTCTGTGAGTGAAGGGGTTCGGTATGCTGTGCTGATATAACCACTGGTGGCCCAATTAGAACCTATCTGCCAAAGTAAACCTGAATAAGCACTCCAGTTAACATCGGTTTTTTTAGCTGAGCTTTGTCTATCTTGTAAATCGGTGTGACTAAGGCGTATGCCACTTGTCCAATTTAATTCATCCCAACGTTTATAAATATCACTTTGGAAAAATAGTTCACGTTCATCGCCCGACAAGGTGGTTCTTGACTGTAGGAGAAATTGCTGATTATCCAATAATGCTTCCTTCGCTAGAACATCGTTTCGTTCATGCATGCCCACCTGCCAAGTATACTGCCAGTCAGTAAACTGCTTTTGGCCAAGGGCCGTAATACCGTAATTCAAGGCATCATTTTCACTCACAGTTAAAGAGTCATTGCGCTCAATATTCGTCTGCAAATGCGAGCGATGAAAATAAGGCTCTATCAGTATGTTGTTAGTGAAAACTTGTGTTTTAAACACAGCATGATTATTCTCAGGGTAATATGTGCGACGATCTTGCGGAAAGCGACTGGAAGATTTTCCCCAATTGTTGCCCTCACTAATGAAAAGCCAAGCATCACGAAGTTTTCCGGAAGATTTACGATGACGCCACAAACCGGCTAAGTGTTCAAAACCATCGTTGAGCGGTTCACCATTGGCATCTTCTCCCATTTGCGCCTGACGATATGAGATCCCAAGATCATTGGCCTTATCAGATGATGTAAAGCTAACATTCGAACTATCTTGATTAGTATCGGTAGAAAATCGTCCGTGGTAGCCCTCAGTTTTTTGTAAACTTACATTCACAGCACCTCCTAACGCACCAGAACCAAAAATAGAAGAAGCGGCTCCTGGAATAAGCTGGAGTTGCTGGACAAACGCAGGAGGAACAAAAGACGCTGCACTGCCCGCGCGCCGGTCTGTATTAATGGGCACGCCCTCCACTAGAGTTTTAACCCGCCAACGTGATAAACCTCGAATACTGTACATTTGCAACATGCCTCCCTGGCCATTTAATGCAGCGTCCGGGGAATTTAGTATTAATTCGGCTAGGTTGTGTGTTGGCAGTTGCTGCGCAGTTTTGATGTCTTGTTGTAAATGAAGTTTCTGGAAATTTTGTAAATAATCAGGAGTCTCTGGGGTAACCAGCATCTGCTCTATTTCTTGTGCAAACACTAGAGAAGACAGGCAAAAAAGTAGGACCGGTAATACAAATACATTCATTTTTCAATATACCAGCCCAGTATTCGTTACTGGGCTGGCCAAGACTTACATTAAAGTGCCTTCACTTTCTTCAACAAACCCAGATCTGATTGATCGAAGGCTTTTCGAAAATCCTGAATTTCCGTGTTAATAAGTTTATTGACTTCACCACGTCGTTTTGCAGTTTCTTGCTTTGCTTTTTTTACAAATTCAAGGGTATTACTCGTCGGCGCAGCAAAATCGCTGGCAACTGCAAAGTAAGCGAAGCCGATATAACTTGCCAGGGTGTAGCTGTCATCAACTATGCCATTGGTATCGGGAAGCGTGCGTAAGTTTTTATGATGCTTTTTAATTTTTTTCAGGAGTTTATCCGCTTTTTTCGTTAATTCCTTGAGGGGATGATTTTCCTGTGCATCTTTTTGTGCTTGCTCGATAACTTTTTGCGCTTTAGCTTTGATTAATTCCACATCTTTTTTGTGATCATCTAAGGCATAAACCATATCTGCCCAGAGATTTTCCATAGCTAATACCTCTTCAAGAGCACCGTTGCGTGCCGACAAAGCTTCAGCGTTGCTATCGATACGAGGATCAATCAAAATTTTGGCTTTGGCACTGAAGCTTTCTTCGTTAAGTGTTACTTTAAGAGAATATTCCCCGGGAATTGCTTCAAATTGACTAGGTGGCATTATGTCCTTGTCCTTTTTAGGAATATTTTCTGGCGTCGGCCGAACGCCATCGAGTTTTAAATCCCATACAATTCGGTTTATACCTTGTTGTAACTCGCTAACAAAGGTTCGAATCACCCTGCCACTGGCATCACTTACTTCTATTCGCGCCTTGCTTGTTGGTTTCTTCTCTTTACTTTTACTTTTATTTTCATCGGCGTTATTGTCTGAGTCTTTCTTATTGGCTTCTTCTTTTTCTTTTTTAGCCGCTTCTTTTACGCGCTGCGTTTTACTACGAATTTTTTCTTTATCTTCGTCAGGATGTTTTAGAAAGTCACCAGCAGCCATTAGAGTCAGTACAACACCATAAGGCTCATTTTCCCCAACGAATGCCCCATCACCCCAAAAACGAGTGCCCTGAGAACGGCCTCGAATATACTGCTGACCATCTGTGACAGACAGTAAAGCGAGCTTTTTGGAGAAGTGCTCTTGATTTAAACCACGCAGAGCGCTGTAGTCATCAAGTACAAAAGTAGAGCGACCATGGGTACCCAGTACCAAATCATTCTCTCTCTCCTGGATCGCCATATCCATTACCGAAACAGTGGGCACTCCGGCGGTGTACTTAAACCATTGGCGACCACCATCGGTGGTAACATAAAGGCCCAGTTCAGTACCTAGAAAAATTAAGTTGGGGTCAACATGATCTTGTTGAATAGATAGCGCGTAACCACGTAGGTTTTTTGTCGCAAGGCTGGTAAATTTCGCTCCGAATTTATCGATACGTTGAACATAGGTTTGCATATCGCCACGGCGATGATTATCAAACACAATAAAAGCTGTGCCGGCGTCATGGGGTGAAGGCTCAATATGCGGCACCCAAGTATTTTTAGGCACACCTTTGGCTTTGTTTTCTATGCTACGCCAAGTTTTGCCGCCGTCGCGAGTAACATGAACGCGGCCATCATCCGTACCGACCCAAATAACACCTTGTTGCACGGTGCTTGGCGCAATTGACACAATGGATGTGAAGTTTTCCGCCGCCGTCACATCGGGGGTAAGACCACCTGAATCCTTGAATTTCTGCCACTTGGGATTATTTGTGGTGAGATCACCTGAAATAGTTTCCCAACTAGCGCCTCGATTGGTAGATTTATGAACGAACTGGCTGCCGTAGTAAATCGTGTCATTATTAAATGGGTCTTGCGCCAGTGCGGAGCTCCAATTAAAACGTAATTCAACTTCTTTGCCGTTCTGGATTATCGGCATATTGGGTTTTATTAATGATTGCTCACCTGTGTTAATGTCCCAGGTCATCAGATTGCCACCCTGAAACATCGCATATCCCGCTTCGTTATTATCTGGGAAAGGCATTGCATCGAAGCCATCACCAAAGGCAATTTCCTGCCAGTGTAAGCTGCGAATGCCGGCAGTTTTCCATATTTCACTGGGACCACGCCAAGTGCCATTGTCTTGCAGTCCACCGTAAATATTATAGGGGTGAGCGTCGTCCACACGGATATGATAAAACTGGGACACCGGTAAATTTTGAACATACCGCCATGTGGATGCTTTATCACGGGTGATAGCAAGGCCACCATCATTACCAAGGATCATGTGCTTAGAATTTTGTGGATTAATCCATAATGAATGAGTATCGATGTGGATGGTATTCCCGGCAGCACAACAATTAACACTTTCTATTTGAGTAAATGTTTTGCCTCCGTCGATGGATCTGCGGACAAAAGTCGCCAAGTTATAAACAATATTTTCGTTTTGGGGGTCGACTTCTAACTCGGAATAATAAAATGGTCGGTCAGCAATTTTTGTTTCTTTATTGACCTCACTCCAACTATGCCCGCCATCATCACTACGCACTAAGGCACTCTTTTTTGCTTCCACTAAAGCGTAAACACGATTGGGATTACTTTTTGCCGTGGCGATAACAATACGGCCTAACTCACCTTTTGGCAGACCGTCGTCCTCTGTTTTTTGTGTCCAACTGTTACCACCATCGAAAGATATATAGAGCCCCGAGCCCTTACCGCCAGACTCAAAACGATAGGGCCAGCGACGGAACTGCCACATAGCTGCGTAGAGCTTATTGGGGTTTTGCGGGTCCATTTTAATATCGGTGCCGCCGGTTTTTTGATCTACATAAAGAATCTTTTTCCAGGTCTTACCGCCATCTTCCGTTTTATAAATACCACGATCAGTATTTTCTGACCACAAGGTACCCAGCGCTGCCACATAGACAATATTGGGATTAGTAGGATCGATCGCGATACGGTTTATACGCTCTGTTTTTGCAAGCCCCATCAATGTCCATGTCTTACCGGCATCAATGGATTTATAAATACCACCGCCGTAGGAAGTAGAGTTGCGAACATTACCTTCGCCGGTGCCCACCCAGATTTCGTCAGGATTACTTTGGTTAATAGCAAGCGCGCCGATGGAGGCATAATCTTGATCGTCAAAAATAGGCGTCCAATTTAATCCGCTGTTAACGGATTTCCATAAGCCGCCGGTGGCAGTACCGGCATACATAATATTCGGTTGATTAACCACCACCTCGATATCGGTAATGCGACCACTGGTCGCTGCTGGCCCAATCGCACGGGCTTTCATTCCAGAAAGTAGATCGGCATCAATTGCCGCATGTGTATTTACAGCAAGACAAATAGTGAGTAAAAACGAATAAAGACTAAATAAATATTTCATTGATAGAGTCCAGAATGTATATCGCGGTGGCTTGAGGAGAAGACACGCATTTAATTTTATTTTTGGAGACCACATAATTAATTGCTGGAGAGTTTAACTATTAAAGAGCCTAGCGATTAAAGTACTTAACCATTAAAGGGCTTCATTAGTAAAAACTCAACAAGCAAAGAAGGAGGAGTATGTCACCACTCCAATGGCATGTAACTGATATTTATCTCATGGAAATATCCTTTGATCGCACCAAACTGGTGGTACTGACAGTCATATAACACACCATAAGTCTATAACGATGAAGCCCCCTGCTCCATCAAGACTAACCCTGTGATATATAGATTAACGACTGGTAGATTGTGATAGTTCTTCGGGGCTTAGAAGGCAGGCGTTAGTACAAGTACATTCGTAAAAAGGCTATTGCTGGATCATCAAGGACGAGGATGTCTGCGATTAAACTTATAACGCTTGCGTTTACCTTGTAGAAATTGGTAAAGCATTACCGCTCCGGTTATCCATAAAATGAATAAAATGATTGCCACAGGTAAAAATATCCATAGTTTAGCAGCATCGAAGAACCAGCTGCCATCGTGTATGGCTTCGATAGTATCGGAACGACGATAGGCAACCTTCAAGATCTTGCCTGAGCTGGCATCAAGCTGAATTTCCCAATTGTTGTTGACGTTTTGAACTTTTAGTACGCCTTTGCCTGGTCGTACATCAATGCGTTTAATATCTTGCCAGTGGCGAATTTGAGCCTCTTCTACTCGACTCACAGCGGCGAGAATTTCAGGAAAGGACAGACTGGGAACCTGCATCTGTCCTTTTTTAGTTGGCGGCTGTATCCAATTAAATTCTTTTTTAACTTGCAAAAGAATGCCGCTTACTATGACAACGGCAACTGGGACAAAAATAACCAGCGCTCCCCACAGATGAAATTTTCGGCAGAAGCGTTTAAATCCCAGTGCCATAACTACTCTATATTAATTAATTTCCAGCGGGAGTATACCAGGAATCCATGGGGATTGAGCATCACGCAGCGCATTTTCCAGTTGTGTAACCTGCTCGGCTAGTGCTTTTAGCTTGGGGTATACTTTACCGTACCCTTCGCTTGCGCGCTGGAAACGAAGACGTTGATTGCCTGTCACAGGCCCTGTATTTTCCGAGCGACTCCATTCTAAATAAGCAATATACGCGCTGATGGATTCCGGCACAGGTTCGGCACGTTTAGCAATGGCGCGATTACCGTTGAGATCCCAGCCAATGCGTGTGGATGATTCTGCAAGTTTTCGCACTTTTGCCAAAAGGTTTTGATCCACTTTCGGTGTCTCGATAATGGCCGCTTCAATGTACTGAATGCGACTTTCCAGCTCTGCTTGAAACTTGCCAGCTCCTTGTATCGCTTTCGATAGACGGCCCATCTTGATGTCAAATTCTAAATCTGCAGTACGATCTTTGCTGGCAAAGGTACGGTTATCAATTTCCACTACTTCGAAATCCTGGGATTGACCATAAGGACTCTCTACACCGTTGACGAGTTTTGACAAGGTAACGGTATAGCTGCCGGGAACAACTTTAGGACCTTTGTTTTCAGTTTCCCATGGCAAAAACTCTGTTTTCTTTGTCAGCTTAACGGGTTCAAAACCAGGATAGTGCAGGTTCCACGCCAAACGATGCAGTCCTTTTTTTGCAGCAGTCTTGAGACGATGAACAAGATTGCCCTGCTTGTCACGAATGGTAAAAATTAACTCAGGTGCTTTTTCAAACTCTTCTACTTCCAAACTTTGCCAACTGGGGTAAGCGATATTTTTATTCGCCTTGCGCAGTTCTGTTTCTGCTTGCTGACGCTTCTGCTTAGCAGTTTTTAAATCTTCATTTAAATAATAGGTAAAAACAGCACCGTAGTCGGGATTTTTTGCCGCGTAGTAATTGGCGCCCTGAAAGGCCTGACCACTGATTCCCATGGGTGAGTGGGCAACGAACTGAAAAGCACGACGCACAGGGAATAAAGTAGCGCCACGACTTTTTACTTGACTGACATTAGTACGCAGCGGCGAATAATCATCGAGGATATAAAAACCTCGCCCGAAGGTGGCTATCGCCAAGTCGCTTTCGCGGCGTTGTATTTCCATATCGCGCACGGCTATGGTAGGTAAGTTGGCTTTCAATGCTGTCCAGTTTTTTCCGCCGTTCTGACTAAAAAAGAGACCAAACTCAGTTCCTGCAAACAGAAGATTGCTGTTCACATGGTCTTCAGCAATGGTATAGACCGTGCCTCGCTGAGGTAGATCACCGGTAATATCGACCCATTTTTTACCGCGATCGTTACTCCGGAATATATAGGGCTTAAAGTCACCTTGCTTGTGATTATCAAAGGTCGCAAATACTGTATTAGCGTCTGTTACCGAAGCCTCAAGATCACTGACATAAGAATTCTGGGGAACCTTTTTTGGCCAACTGGCTTTTTGCCAATTACCACCGCCATTTGTGGTGTAATGTATTAAACCGTCGTCAGTGCCAGCATAGAGTAAGTTTTCTGTTACAGGTGATTCACTTAAGGCAATCACACTACCGTAAAAAGAAGTGGAGGTATTTTTGGCAACAGCATCGACACCCCACACACGCCCCATAACAGGCAAGGTATTTCTGTCGACATTGCCAGATAAATCACCGCTCACCACTTGCCAACTATCGCCCTGGTCGTCACTGCGAAATACCCGCTGCGATGCGTAGTAAAGTCGCTTGTTATTGTGAGGACTAATAATAAGGGGAGAATTCCAATTCCAGCGTTGTGCCTCATTACTATCGGGAGTAACGGGCTTTATCTGTACTCGTTCTCCACTTTGTTTGTCATAGCGTGCAAGGCCCCCATATTGATACTGGGAGTAAATAATGTTGGGATCAGTAGGATCAATTTGGGTTTTAAAACCGTCACCAAATTGGGTGTAAAGCCAATCGCTATTGCGAATTCCCGTAGTGGTAGTATTGCGATGAGCGGCACCAAGAGAAGCGTTATCCTGTGTACCACCAAAGACATTGTAAAAAGGAAAATCGTTATCTACCGAGACTTTATAAAATTGTGTTAGAGGCATATTAGCTTTAAATTGCCAATTGACGGCACGATCCCAGGATTCATAAACACCACCATCGCAGCCAACAATTAAATGGTTAGAATTATCGGGATCGATCCATAAGGCGTGATTATCCACGTGTTTCCATTTTTCTCCCGCCTGGCGGAAGTTTTTTCCCCCATCATCACTTACCATTAGAAAAGTGTCGAGTGAGTAAACTCGCAATGGGTTATTGGGATCAACGACTATTTCTTGATAGTACTGGGGACTGCCTGATTTATATTTACTCTGCTCCTTCCAGTGAGCACCGCCGTCGTGAGATATAAAAAAACCACTCTTATCCTGTGAGGCTTCTACTAGAGCATATATTGTTTGTGGTTGAGTGGGTGCTACAGCGATGCCAATGCGACCAAGATCCACCTTCGGCAAACCCTTATCGATCTTTTTCCAGTTGGCACCACCATCACTCGTTTTATAAATACTTGACTCCGGCCCACCATTAATCAACGTCCAAGTGTGACGGCGACGCTGATAACTAGTGGCGTATATCACATCAGGATTGCCGGGTTCGAAAGCAATATCGCTCACCCCGGTGTTGGGACTAATGTCGAGGATGCGCTTCCAAGTTTCGCCTCCATCTACAGTTTTATAAAGGCCTCGATCACCTCCCGCTCGCCAGAGTGGTCCCTGTGCTGCAACGTAAACTACGTTAGAGTTGCGTGGATCAACCAGTATTTCACCAATATGCTCGGACTCTTTAAGTCCTACATTTTTCCATGACTCTCCACCATCGATGGATTTATAAACGCCGTCGCCATAACCGACCGAACGCTGGCTGTTATTTTCACCCGTACCGACCCAGATAACACGACTATTATTAGGGTCCATTGTCACATCACCAATGGAATAGCTTCCTTGACCATCAAATACCGGGGTCCAGGTTGTACCATTATTTTTAGTGCGCCACACTCCACCAGAAGCTACTGCTGCGAAATAGTACGCGGGGTTTTTTGCACTTACAGCCAGGTCACTAATACGGCCTCCGGTAACGGCTGGCCCCATGGCACGCAATGGCAGCGCGGCAAAAACATCATCTTTTTCAGTATTACTCTCTTTAGCCGCGAAAGCAGAAGTGCAAAAAGTGAACACAATAGGAATTGTTAAGTTCAAAAACAGTTTCATAAAGAGGTCCTGTTAAAGCCCCGTTTATTGCGATCGATGAGATAACACGAACGCAATACGGGATCAAAATCATTGACAGTTATTATCGTTGACTTAAGCGAAAGGAACCGCTGTCAGGGGCGTTAATTTAGCATCGAGGAGTGGCATTGTCCCTAAAATCTTTAAGTAATTTTGATTTAGGTTATTGAGCCTATTAACACGAATTCCGCAGTGTTTGTATTATCTTAAAAAGCAACCATCACAAAAAAGAGCAGACGCTCTAGGGCTTGAGTATAGTGATTCAATTAATAAATAGGGTGTGGCAAGTACTCGTCACTATAAAACGCTTTATGGTTTACGCTTAAATAAAGAATCAGAAATCGCAGCACCATTCACAGAGATAAAACCACGCATGTTATTCTCGTGAACATAATGAATAGTTCGAGCTAGCGGGTCTTTTTTGACCCGAATTTGACCCGAACTTTTATCAATCTCAATTTTTGTTAATAAGTACAAGATTATTGAGAAAAACGAGGTACCGGTTTAGCAATAGTCATAACGCTCTCTCCCGCTTTTACCGGAGGACCAGCTAGGCCATATAAGGCAAAGCCGCTAGTAGGTGCCTTTACCGTTTCTAAGGTAGCGCCGTGATAATCTTTTAAAGTACCAAGTATTTCATTTTTTTTGACAAAACGACCAATACTATACTTTGGATACCAAATACCGGAGTGTTTTACCGGCACAGAGGAAGTGCCGTCAAAATACTTAGCATCTTTCAAAGACGCATTTTCAGCACTGCCTGGTAGCATATCCAGTGTCTTCAAGGTATTGACTAGGCCCGTGTTAATTGCCTCGATATGTTCAGGGTTGCGCGAGCCATTTTCTCCGATTTCCACCAGAATAGTTGGTATTTTAGCAGCGACGCCCTGTCTATTTAACGAACGACCGTCATCGATCTGCTTTTGCGTATTCATTTTGTATCGAACGATATTGGGAAAACCAAATGCTTCAGCCACGGCCAAGGCTGTGGGATAATCGCTTGCTAAAGGCCCACCATAGACGCCAACAAAAGCAGCTAGCCACTCGGCACCATCGCCACTGTGCACATCAATTAAAAAGTCAGCCTTGGCGACAATGTTGTGGGAAATTGCCCAAGCAATGCGCTCAGTTTGTGTCCCTTTGGGGTCACCAGGAAAAGAGCGATTTAAATTCTTGCGATCATAAGGATTAACATAAGGACTTCTATTTTCAAAAGCGGCAACATGTGCCGCTCTCACTAAAATAAGCGTTCCACTTAAACTATCAGCTTCTAATCTGTCAGCCAACTTTGCTGCGGCAAGAATCGGCGAAAATTCAAAGCCATGTACACCGCCAACCACCGCAAGCACGGGGCCACTTTGCTTACCGTGAATAACACTCACAGGAATATGTGTCTTAGGATCAGATTTACCTGCCGCTACGGCTAAATTAAAGTCCACTCGCTGACCAGGAGCAACCGTCACGTCGGCAATATTAAATGGACTTATTTCCTCGGCAGAGACGTGGCTAAAAAATACCAAAGCCGTTAAAAAATATAGTAATTTCATATGATAGGAATTCTTATTAAAGTATTAAACCTGTTAAATAATAACGAGATAAACGCAATATCTGGCGCACGCAATTTGGTCAATCCAATTTGGTTACATTATCACAATTTGGCAGCATACGCGCAGTTTTTAATAAGAGGCATCTTTATTAGAGACTAATTTTTGTGTGCCCAAGTGTTAAAGTTCTCATTCCAACACTTGGGCAAGCCACATATCTTAGTTATGGAGCAAATCAATTTAATGCAGCGTGTTGTTCCAGTGCTTGACGGTGTATTTTTCCATTAGGCAAGGTTGGCAACTGGGCCATAAAAAATAGCTGAGTCGGTATCATCTCAACCGGTAATTGTTGTTTTAAGTAGGCCACTATTGCCTGCTGGCTTGTGTCTGGCTGTTGTTTTGTACGATGTTGCTTTGTACGATGTTTTTTTGTATGCCCGCCCTCATTTTTCACGGCATTTTCAACAACACTAATAAAAGCATAAATCTCAGCATCACTGCTGTGAGCAGTATGCCTGTTAATGACGGCTGCGTGTTTAATTCCTGGATGAGCATGCAGTATCATTTCAATTTCAGCCAAATCGATACGTACACCTTGGATTTTAAGCTGAGCATCCGTTCGTCCTAAGTACTCTAATTCATTATGACTATTAATACGCCCTAAGTCGCCGGTTCGATACAACCTTGCGGCCACCGCACTGGTGGTTAAAAATTTCTGCTCACTGAGTTCACGATTATGCCAGTAGCCTTTTGCTAAGCCAGCGCCGGCAATATAGATTTCACCTATACCGCCCAAGGGTACTTCATTGCCGTGCTGGTCCAAAATATACAGTTGGGTATTATCAATAGGCTGGCCAATAGGAATTTTATATTGTGCATCCTGTTCGAGCGGCTGTTTGCCTTGTACAAGGGAATCAGTTGGCAGTGAATCGGGCGGTATTAAGCTTGCTTCTTGCCATGTTTGTTGCTCAATCAATTGATGCGCTATGTCTAGCTGGTCTTTAATTACGGCCTGAAGGTCGGCTGTTGTAGTCAGTGGGTTAGACAACACCACCCTAAACACGGTAATTTTTTCCTCGCCCCAAGCCGGATGCACAATACGCGTCTTAGAAACAAAGCTGTGACCACGAATGAATTGTTGTTGCTGAATTTTTTCTACCGCTTCTGAAATCTGGTAACGCTCACTTGCATTATAGTCCACGGCGGACTTACGAATAGCAGCCGGTATGTAGCAATAATTAACAATATTTATTTGTGGTTCACCCACCAGCTCAAAACCAGGGGCTTGCACAACCATACGGCTAAACTCATCGGCCAGTGTCATGCTGTAATCTACCAGTTTGCCGTAACCCTGCTGTGATAATAAATAAAGAGCCGCGTGCAACACCATTGAGTTCGCAGGTCGAGAACCTTCCAAACTGTATTGACCGAGGTCATAACTATTTTTAAGCCCCTGGTATTCTGCGTGAATGGAACTACCGTGAATCATCTGCGGGTCTTTTATCAAACACACACTAATACCTTGCGGCATATATAGCTGTTTGTGAGCGCAAATGGTTACTGTATCCGCTTGCTCGATACCGCGAATTTTTTGCCGATGTTGAGATGAAAAAAGTAATGAACCTCCCCAGGCCGCATCCACATGAAAATGAATGCGGTGTTGTTGCGCAATCTCAGCCATCGCCACCAATGGATCAATCGTGCCTGTTTCAGTGGCGCCTGCAATGCCCACCATGGCAATAATTAAGCGTTTATCTTGCTGACACTGCGTTACAATGGCTTTTAGATGTTCCATATCTAACGCCTGATTTGCATCTTGCTTAACACGAATAACATTATTTTCACCAATCCCTAAAAGCGATGCAGCTTTTTTCAGTGAGTAATGCGCAAGGGGTGAAGCAATAATAACGCAATCACTAAAGCCCGCTTCTAGGGCTGCCACAACACTACCTTTTTTCTGTAGATCTTCCTTGGCTATACCAGTCTTTAATAAAGCATGATTGCGTGCGCACCATAAAGCAGTAATATTCGATACTGTGCCTCCTCCAGTAAATACACCCAGCACTGTCTGCGCCGATTGACTAATGCTGTCATATTGCAGAGCGTTAAAACAAAGCTTATGTAGCATTGCTAATACTTGGCGTTCGATAAAGGTAAATGCTTTAGAGGTTTCAATTTTTACTAGGTTTTGATTAAGTGCGATCAATTCCTTTGAAAACTCAGGTACAAACTGCGGCAAAGCAGAGGTCATATGGCCGATATAGCGTGGCGAAGAGACATTGACGGCATAGGGCAAAATATCTTTTTTTAGTAGTTGCACATAATTTTCTATGGCCGTAGGAAACTTGGGAATATCGGCACTGACAAAAGCTTGCTTTAAAGTTTCCAAGCCCACGTCTGTCTCGGTAATCAAACGCTGAGCATTACTGGTTACTAGGTTATGAAAGCCAGAATTGTTAAAATCAGAGTTCTTAAAACCAGAATCATTAACAGGTGCACTAAGTTGCGGTGCATTGTGGTTGTTACTAAACAGTGTTTGCCAGTAATCGTTGTATGGACTTTGTACTTCATAGTAACTAGCATCGGCGCCCACTTCGGTAGAGCCATAGATATTAAATAAACGGCAAGCGGGAAGTTCAATACAACAGGCCTGTGTGGTATCACAATGCAGAATTTCTCCACTACAGAAAATTTCCCGCAGACTTTGGCTCAGTTCAATATAGCGAGCATCTGCCAGTAGTTGTTTTAATACCGAAGGTAAAATACCTAGCCGAGTTACCTTGTATTTAGCAATTAGATCGGCAATCTTACCTGGATTGTTGCGAATATCTGATTTGGGAATTACCAGTAAACTGCCTGCGGCTAACGCCTGAAACACTTCTGCTACATGATCCACATGGCTAAAACTCGATAGTTGGCAATGCACTTGGTTTTCTTTGACACCAAATTTATGTATCGACCAAAGTACCCGGTTAGTGATTCCTGTGTGGGTTCCCATGACACCATTGGGTTTACCTTGAGAGCCTGAGGTATAAATGACATAAGCTAAGCTATCCACTCTGGGCGCAAGTAAACTATAGGCTGCGGAATTATCCATTTGCGCCTGCATAGCGTGGTGATAATCAATGAGTTGTATGCCCCCTAGCCCTTCGCTAAGTTCTTTTTTAGCTTTCGCATCAATCGCATTAATCGCCTGATTATGGCCAATCAACGCCTTCGGTTTTGCTGATTGTAAAATATAGTGTTCCCGTTGGCAGTGTAACAAATTGTCAAAAGGTAAATAGGCCGCCCCAGCACGCAGTATCGCCAACACTGCGATAACGCGTTCAATGGGATCATCTAAATACACGCCAACCAGTTCATCGGCGTGAATATTTTGCGCGATCAAAATCTTGGCCAAGTGCTCCGAGCGCTCGCTTAATAAGCGATAAGTAATACTATTGTTATCACAACAGATAGCGTTCTTGTCCGGCTGTTTGGCTACCTGTTGCAAAAATAATTCGATAACACTTTGACGATTATCTTGATCGGCAAACTTATGATTCCAAAGTGCGTCAATATATTGTTTTTGTGAGGCTGCCAAAGCCGATAATTGACCGATAGTTTTATCGGGCTGTGCAACTACTTGTGTCAGCAAGTGCTCATAGTTTTCAGCCATGCGCTGGATACTTTGTGCATCTAACAGCTCTTCAAGATACTGCCAGTACATTAGTAACTGACCGTCAGCTCTATCAAGGACAACCTCGATATAGTTTTTCACTTGCACTGACGATGATGATGGAGCGTCAAGTTTTGGTGGTAGCTTTTCTACACGCTTATCAGCAAGATTAAACATTACTTGAAAAAACGGGTTTTTATCACTGGCACTATCTTTAGTAAAAGCCTTTACTAGCGCCTCAAAAGGAACAAGGGAATGTTCATGAGCATGGGTGATTATTGTCTCGTTATTAGCAATAAAGGCACGAGCGCTTAGTGTAAAATCAATTGAGCTACGTATCACCAACTTATTTTGTAGTCCCTCCTTATCCAACGTATAAGTACCGACTAAAATATCCTTTTGCATAGTATAGCGGCTTAGCAATAGTGCAAACACACTTTGTGTCAGTGAAAATAAGCTCACGTCATGTCGCTGACAAAAGTTATCCACATTTATAGTTAATGTGTTATCTAATTGATAAGCAATAGATTGCGTTTGCTGGGATTGTAAACGCCAATGGGGGCGATCCACTGGCAAGTTGCAATGGCCGCTCACCTGCGTTAATTGCTGTTGCCAGTAATGAAAACTTTTTTGGTAACGCTTGCTTTCTATTCCAGGAACCAAAGGCTCTGTTCGCGCAGATGCGGCTAACGATGATTCTGTGGTAGACGATCCAGTAATAGAAGGCTCTGCAGTGGAGTTAAGTGAATCATTCATATTCTCTATTTGCTCCTATCTTGCAATGTCTCGGGCTGAATCATCACGACTCCGTGAGCCATCATCTCGCTAACAACAGTAAGGTATTCTTGTAGTAGTGTTTCCATGCGATGGGTTTTATAGCGTTCATGAGAATAATAGATATCAACATGAAGCTGTTTGTTTTTAAATAATAGCCACACCTCAATTTCAGCTGAACGCTGCTGATGTTCAGGGATAAAACGTTGATTAGCCGCATCCCAATCAATATCAAATAAATCAGAATCAAAGCTATCGGCTTGCCCTAAATAATTAATACGTATAGGGCTACGCCTGTGATCGGGGTAATGGGTTTTAGGTAAGCGTGGAGATAGCCAATCATAACTTAAACCACCACAAGGCAATTCTGCAAAAGCACTGTGTATTTGTTGAATATGTAAAGGCCATGAATTTTGTAAATTCATGTGGATAGCAACAGGGAAATTTACCGCAAAATTGCCCAAACTTTGGCTATAGGTTAGTGCGTTATTTTCTAATTGGCGGCCACTCATTCGATGGCTGAGAACAATCGACTGCTGTCTGGTTTGTCTGGCCAGAAGCACATACCAAGGTGCCAGTAAAATACTGTGCAAACTAGCGTTAAAGGCTCTTTTTCCGTAGCGTAACAGCTGATCTGATATATCCGGCGCGAGCACGGCATGGCAACAGCGAGAAGTCGCTTCGCTGTTATCTCCCTCAGGGTTATCTGCGGTGAAAGCCAATGCTTGCTGGAGACTGTTATTCCAATAATGCCAATCTTTTTCTAATTCGCCATTGGCCTCTTTAGTTTGCAGTGCTTTTACCAAATCCCCATAAGCCGCCGCCGCAGGCGATCGATTTAAACCACTGGCAGCTATAGGCTCTATTACATGATGAGCGTAATGATCCCAAAGCTCACGAAACATAATGTGGCCTGATACCATATCGGCAATTAAATGGTGGGCAACAATACAGATATCGTGGGTTTCATCCTCACGTTTGACGACCCATAACTTCATTAGGGGCCACAAGCCAATATCAAGCGCATTGGCAAACTGCTTCGCCAATGTATCAATGGCCGAGCTTGTCTGCCGATCCGATAAATGGCAAGCATCCAGATACTCTACAGGGGGCGACAGTGGTTGACCAGGCGGCATAATTCTTTGCAACAACTGCTGATCGCGCTCGACAAATACCGTGCGCAAAATAGCATGTCGATCAATCAGGTCTCGGACACTGGCGCCAAAAGCCTGAACATCTACAGGCTGTTTTACTCGATAGCGCATCATGCCCCACCACTGATAAGGCGGGCTAAAGTGTGATACCAGCCAACGTTGGCCCGGCCCTAGTGGCAGATATTCGTCAGTCATTACCACAGCGTGTGTATTATCGCCTGCCGCAAAGGCCTGCCGGTATTGCTTACGCAAGCTTTGGCGTTCAATTTTACCGTTGTGATTACGCGGCATTCGCTCCAGCCACAAAATATGGTGAGGCTGCATATAATCGGGCAGACGCTTGGCCAACCACGCTTTTACTTCGGCATCTCGGTGCTTACCTTCCCCGACCAACCACGCCACGAGTTTCTTATGCTCTGCGCCATTGACCATGGCGTCTGCCAACGTACCTTCGACCTCCACCACTAAAACCGCCACCTCTTTTACTGCTTGGTGTTGGGCGAGAACTGCTTCTACTTCACCAAGTTCTACACGATTACCCCGGATCTTAATTTGATTATCACGGCGTCCATGAAAAGATAAACTGCCATCATCCAGGAACATACCAAGGTCACCTGTACGATATAGTTTTTCACCGGGAATATCGTTAAAAGGATTGGCCACAAAGGCCTGTTCAGTGGCTTCTTGGTTATCTAAATAGCCCTGTGCTAATTGCACGCCACCAATATAAATTTCGCCTAACTGATTATTTGCCAAGCGCTGGCCCTGCTGATCAACAATGACCACATGAACATTATCGATAGGATAACCAATGGACATTTTCAGCTGATCCTCTGGCGGGCGTTCGGTCACAATATGACAAGTGGACTCGATAGCACACTCACTAGGGCCATACTGATTGGCAATACCTATACTCATACCAAAGCGATCTATCCACCGCCTAACGAGGTTCACAGGTAATGGCTCGGTGCTAAATAGTAGCCACCGCAGATCGGGGAACTGCCACGACTCTTGCGCCATTGCCTGCACAAAAACAGAAAATAGTGAAGGTACAAATTGAAAGACATGAATGTGTTTTTCCTGCAGCCACTCGGCCAGTAACCAAGGGTTACTCACCGTGCTCTGCTCAACAGGACAAACGCAGCCGCCCACCATCAGTGGCCAAAAAATCTCGCGAATAGAAATATCAAAACTACAAGAGGTATTTTGCGATACTCTCTGGCCAACGGCTAACTGGAAAGTTTTTTGGTGCCAACGCAGGCGATTCATATAGCTGCGATGGCTGGTCATAATGGCCTTGGGCTGGCCAGTAGAACCTGAGGTAAAAAGCACAGCCATTAGTGCATCGGGGTTTGTTTGAACGGCTAATGGTTCAGTGCTCGCTTGTCCCCACTGGCTTTTGTTAATTTGCTGCCATTGCTGTTCTATGGCCATAGGAATCATGGGAGAGTATTCATCGACTGAGACGATATGGCGAATCGGCGATGATGTACTTAAGGCATCAAGCAGTTGCAACGCAACGGCACTCTCGCACACCAAGCAATCGGCCTTGGCAAGTCCTAGCATGGTAGCGATACGATCACCTGGTAATGAGGGGTCGATAGGCAGATACGCGGCACCTGTTTTAACAATTGCCATCATCCCCACTACCATATGAGGGCCTCGCTCACACATTAAGGCTATAATATGCCCTTCCCGCGCGCCCTGGGCATACAAGGTATGGGCAAGCTGGTTTGATAACTCATCGAGCTGTTGATAACTGAGTTCTGCTGTATCACTGGCCACCGCTATTGCGTCGCCTCTCGCTTTTGCTTGTGCCATAAAATGAAGATAAGGGACTTCTGGATATTGCTTACCAAGCGTAATGACTTCACGGCTATCTGGCTCAATGTTGTCTGCGCGTGCTGCATTGATCGTTGCCCCTTGTGTTGCCAGATTGGGCGTATCTAGCTGCGGATTAGCATGATCATCAATGGCTGCAGCCATCTGCGCTAAGGTACGTGCTTGAAATAGAATCTTGCGATCTACTCTTGGCTGATAGTCACCCAATATGCGAGTCATGATGCGCACTCGCTCGATAGAATCCACACCAAATTCTGCTTCAATATCTTTATTAACATCACCAATATCTATTGGCACAGTTAACACACTATTGGCGATATTGCAGAGCGTATTGAGAATTTCGAGATCAGGCGCGACGTGCTGATCATGGTTTTCTTGGGCCACTGATGATCTCGCTACCGGTGTATGCGCAAAGCTCTTTAATGCATCCAAATAAGCATTAGCTAACTGATCAATCGCAGATTCAGCAAAACAGCCGCTATCGAAATTGACAAAAACATGCAGGCGATCATCAAATACTTCCTGCTGCAGATCAATGGTTCCAGGGCGATTATAAGTACCAGCACGATAGTCAATAACTTTAAGAGCATCGTAGTCCGAGCGAATATAGGTATTGCCAGTATAAGGCACATAGATATTGGATTTTACCGAGCTATCTAACACACCAACCAGCCAAGGCGGTATCTGCCCTTGTTCAAATACCAGCGTATTTTTAAGTAACTGGGCAATATGGATTGTTTGCGCGCGATCGATGCCCTGGCTTAGAGCTTGTTGTATGGTCTGATCCACACGCCTTAGCAGATCACCTGTTGATTCATGAGCTTTTACAGGCTCAAAGCTTAGCGCCATATTCTGGGCAAAGGGGCCGAGCACGCCTGCTGCATCGACCCCTGGATAAATCTTACCACTGGTCGGCACTTGCAATATCACTGGGGTTTCTTGTTCAGGTGACAGCTCACATAAGACTTTTAAATAGTATGCCAGCAATACACTATTGAGTGGCACATTCCACGCTGCAGCTTGTTGCTTGAGCGCCTGCGTCTGTTCACCACTAAGCTGATAGACCCTGTTGCGATAATGCTCGTCTCTTTTTACGTGTTTATTAAATGCTTGTTCATCAAATGCTTGACTAGTTTTATCAGGCTGCCAGATAAACGTATCTCGACCTTGGTTTTGTAGATAGTCTTGCAGCCACCGGTCTTCTTGCGGATCTTGGTGCTGATTAATTCCTTCTACCGTCTGACAATAGAATTCACTAGAAGTGGGCGCCCCTAGCGACTCACCAGAATAGAGCTGTAAAAACTCGCGCATCATCGTCTGATTACCCAGACCATCAGAGATAGCATGGTCGCTCGCTAGGAACAGTACAAACTCCTCATCCTCAACTTGCAACAAAGAAAAATGATGTAACGGCCATTCTAGCAAATCCCATGGACGATTGAGCAAGGCTGTAAAATTATCCTCTATTCGCTGCTCTTTGGCTTTTGTCTCAAGATGACGAATATCCACGCAAGGTATTACAGGAACCTGCGGGTGAGTGTGTAACTGAAACTGATAGTCGGATAGTCGACGGATTGTGCCGCTGCTCTTAAAACAGCAGCGCAGCACAGGATGGCGATCCACCAACTGCTGCCAAGCTATTTGCGCACGCTCAATATCGATCACCCCCCGCAAGCGAAGGGAATGACAAAGAGCACTGGTATCGGCGATAAAACGCGACACCATAAACACATATTGCGAGTGCAGTATGGGCATTAAAGTGGGCTGATCTTGCTCAGCAGAACTATCGCTAAAGACTTCAGGACTGTTTATTTTTTCTGGTGATGTTTTTTCAAGTCCTACCTTGCCAGCTAAAAATGTCACAATATCCCCGAGAGTTTGAAAGCTCATGATCACATCACCGCCAAGCCCTTGCCCGTCTATTGGGTGTCCATACTCATGCATTTTCTCGCTGAGTTGACTCATAAGCCCCATCATTTTAATGGAGTCTAAGGCAAGGTCTGCGTCCAGATGCATATCGGTACTTAGCTCACTTACTTGTAGGCCAAGCATTTGCGCTATCCATGTGAGTGCTGCTAATTGAAATTCTTGGTAAGTATTATTCATAATCAATTTCTCCTTCCAACTGCACCAAGCTTTGAGAGTATTTAGCAAGGTCAGCTTTAAGCTGTTGGCTAAGATGACGACGTTGATGAGCACCAAGTTCTTGCTGCGTATACAAGTTCATAGGTTTAATCGTGTCCGTGCTAACACCGAGGTTTTGCACTGCTGTTACAGGTTCGCTCAGGGGCTTGGCATCGGTGAGATAATGTTTTTGTTGGTGTGCCAGAGGCCAATAGGAAGCGCGCTCAAACGGGTGACCCGGCATAGGCAACTTTTGCTGAGGCCTGTCCACATATAAATCTTGCCACGCCAATTTTTGGCCCTTCACCCAAGCACTTAGGAGGTGACTAACATCCTGCGTAGCGCCTAGCTCACCCCGCTCTCGTCCGTTCCCCACCAGTGGCAGCGGCGCTTGCTTAGCGATAGCACTTTGTTGCTTACCTTGGTAGAACCCAGCGTTTTCAAGGCCTTGGAGATAATCTTTGAGCTGCTGTTTTAGCTCATCTGTGGAAGATGCCACCACCGCCATACGATGGCTGAACTCGGTGCGGCCCAATTGCAGGGTATAGGCGATCTGCTCGATATCGGCATCGCTGCTCTCAAGCCAGGTCAATATCGACTGGATGTAGGGTGCCAGTTGGTGCTCGCGCTGAGTGGAAAATACCATCATTTGCGGCGCTACTGGCGCTTCTTGTTGGACAGGGCGCGAAACAGGTGCTGGCGCTTCTTGCACAATCATATGTGCATTAGTGCCAGAAAAACCGAAGGCACTAATCGCTGCCCGGCGCGGCTGTCCGTCAGTAGTCGGCCAGTCACTGAGCGCAGATATTGGATAAAAAGGCGTACTGGGGAAATCAATGTAGGGATTTTCCTTCTGTAAATGCAGCGACCCAGGCAACTGTTTATATTTCATTGCTAGCAACACTTTCACTAAACCTGCAACGCCGGCCGCAGCGGCACTGTGGCCAATATTAGTTTTCACCGAGCCTATAGCGCAGAATTGTTTTTTATCGGTAAATTCAGAAAATGCCTGACTCAATGCTTGTACCTCCACGGGATCACCAATTCGTGTTCCCGTGCCGTGGGCTTCCACATAGCTGATGGTCTCAGGATTAATACCTGTTTGTTGGTATAGGTTTAATTCAAGACTGGCTTGAGACGCGGCATTGGGGGCAGTGATACCGTTTGAGCGCCCATCTTGGTTGACGCCGCTACCTTTAATTACGCCATAGATATAATCGCCATCGCGCTTGGCAGCACTGAGCGGCTTTAATAACACCATGGCTGCACCTTCACCCCATACTACGCCGTCGGCGTTTTCATCAAATACGCGACACCGCCCATTGGGGGATAACATATTGGCGGTGCTACTTAATATTTGTGGTTCCGGTGTTAGCAAAAGTGAGATACCACCGGCCAATGCCATGTCCGACTCCCCTGCCCGTAAACTCTGGCAGGCTTGGTGAATAGCTACCAAGGAAGACGAACAGGCAGTGTCAATTAGCATCGACGGCCCTTTCAAGTTGAGAAAGTAGGAAATACGCGAAGGCAACATCGCACTGCTACTGCCAAGTAATGTAAAGGCATTGGTTTTGTCAGCCTCTTTTAACAAGCTGCTGTATTCCGTCATGCCCGCAGCGCCCACATAGACACCACAGCGACAATCGGACATAGCGTCTGACGAATAGCCGGCATTTTCGATAGCGCGCCAAGACTCCTCCAAAATAATCCGGTGCTGAGGGTCCATGGCTTCTGCTTCAACAGGCAGGATGGAGAAGAATTGTGGATCAAAATGATCGACGTGATCTAATAGGCCGGCCCACTTACTGTACGCCTTTTTCGCTTTGCCTGGTGCGGGATCATAATAGCTATCTAACGGCCAACGATCGGGGGATACTTCCTTAACACAATCGACCCCATCTTTTAAACACGCCCAAAACTCATCGATATTGTCCGCTTCGGGGAAACGGCCTGAGAGTCCAATAATCGCGATATCTTCAGATAAAGGAGCGTTAGCGGTGCTGTCAATAGGCACACTATCAACAGGTGCGCTATCAACGTCTCCACTAGCAACGTCTCCACCAGCAAGAGATGGCTTATAGGTAATGGAGTCGGCTGTCTTATGTTCTTGCGGGGCTTCGGTCTGCTTGGACACAAGCTCCAGTTGTTCGTGTGTTTGAAGATCAGATAATCCCCCTCTAGAAAGGCTGTCCCGATAGCTTTCGTAGGCCGAGACAATGGCTTGTCTATGCTCTTTTAGTAAGTGTTTTGACAACTGCGCTATGCTTGGATGGTGAAAAAATATTGCAGGAGTAATATCACACTTATAGGCCTCACTTAGTCGACGACTTAACTGGGTAAGACTAATGGAGTCAAAACCTAGCTCTGAAAATAGCAAGTCCTCTTCCAGCTCTTGTTGTTCAAGTGTTAATAGATCGCTGACTTGGGCTTTTATGTGCTGATCAAGATACGCCTCTATACTTAGGGCTGTAAATTCCTTATCCGCAGCCTGATCAGAAAGAATCTCGCTCACAACAGGTGCGCTTACAGATTTTGCCTGCGCCAGCTCTTTTGCTGGTATGCCCAACCAGGAATCAAGCCTTTGCTTGTCGCCAACCAGTGCCAGTAAGTGTTGATCTTTTAAATGCTCACTGACAAGAGCCTGCTCAAACAAAGCCATGCCTAAATCAAGGCTTAAGGTTTGCTGACCGGTGGACTGTAAATAAAAGTCCAGCTGTGCCTGAGTATCAGGCTGAAGCCCGCCGTCTCGCCACAGAGGCCAGTTGATTGCCACAGTTTTACCATAACGCAAACCACGATCGACCAACTGCTGGCGATAACGGGCGTAGGCCATTTGAAATCGGTTGGCCAGGGCATAGTCGCAAGAACCAAAGTCACCGACAATGGCGGAGCTTGACGAGAAGTAGCAGCAAAAATCTAACGGCTCACTACTTAACACCTCATCGATAATTTCTGTTCCCTGGATTTTTGGCGATAGTACAGAGCGGATATCATCGTGGGATTTTTCAGTGATGGCTGCATGCTGTTCTACACCGGCACTATGTAACACACCGTGGATTATACCAAAGCGTGACTTGACCTCAGTAATGGCTTTATCCATCTGCGCAGCATCGGCAACATCAGTACTGACATACATCACCTGGCTACCAAGTTGCTCAAGCTGTTGTAGCTTATGGCGATGGCTTTGCTCTAGTGCCGAACGACCGCACAGTATCAACTTGGCTTGATAACGTTTCGCTAGATACTCAGCAAAGCGATAGCCCAGACCTCCCAAGCCGCCAGTAATGAAATAACACCCCCCCTGACGAATCAGGCTATTGGCAGGCGCCACCTGCTCATCGAGGTCAATAGGCTGCAGTTTTTGCACATAGCGCTGGCCCTTTTGGTAGTAGCTGCTCGATAGGGTACTAGCTTTTAATTCAGCGCTGAGCATACTCAACCAACGGTGCCAGTGCTCATCCCCTATTGGCATGGTTTGAGATTGATAAATATTGGCCCACTGTAATTGAGGGAAGAGTATTTTGGTGGAGCGTTCAATCCCCTGCCACGCTTCAACATAGCTGCGAGTGCGCCCATCACTAAACGGCGCAGCGCAGAGTAATTGCTTTGGCAATATCTTGGCACGAGCCAGGGATTGCAGTAGCTGCAATAGGACATTGGCTTCTTCGATGCAGCTTTCGTCTTCCAAGGGCCACAAATAAATGACCGTATCTATTGCAGCATCCATTACTTTAATTTGGCGCGCCATTTGATCAAAACTGCTTGGATCTAGGCGATTTACCGAGAGCTCTCCGCCACTGCCCTGGACCACACATCTCACCTGTACACCCGGAAATTGTTGCTCAAAATATTGACGTACTTTCACTTGGTGGGCAGGTTTAGATACCAGACACAACATAGAGGTTATCGGCGAGTTTCGATGGGCTTGCACTAAATCTTGCAACTGCCATCGTTCGATAAAAGTATGCAGTTGTGGCTGCTGTATGTGATGATCAGCCGCTTGGCTTAGCGCATTGACAGAAGCATCGGAATTGAATGCTTTCTGCTCCGCTCTAGGCTGTACATAACTCACATCAGATGCCCGCCAATTGCGCGCAAAGGGATAGGTTGGCAAAGTCATGCGCTGAGGTCTTAATTGATACAGGGAAGGCCAATCAATATCGACCCCATGCACCCATAACTCAATCAACTTGGCGTGATAGCCTTTAGCCGCCCATTGAGCGATAAGCTCGTGACTGGTTTCGTCCTGAAATATATCAGCCAGTGGCGACGTGCCCCCTACTCTGGCGCTATATAGTGTCTGCGGCGCATTATCGCAATGCTCACTAGCATCCAAATACTGACTCAAGCGCTCCACCAGTTCATCCACACTATGGCTGATAAAACCTAAGCGCTGCTTCATAGCATCGCGGCCCACTTGCAAGGTATAGGCAATATTGGCAAGGCTTGTTTTAGCTTCACAATGATCGGCTAGATCACGCACAAGATAGTTTTTCAATTGTTGTGCTTGCGCCTTTAAACCTTCGCTATTACGGGCTGACAGCACAATAGGATAAGGTGTCTTAGCATCGCTGGATGTATCCGTCGCCTGTCGATAAGATTCAATAACGGCGTGAGCATTGGTGCCACTAAAACCGAACGAACTCACCACAGATAAACGCTGCTGATTTGGGTTAAGCGGCCAGGGCTTAAGCTGTGTATTGACATAAAAAGGACTGTCAGCAAATTCAATATGACGATTTGGCTGGTCAAAATGGATGGATGGCGGCAGCTGCTGATGGGCCATCGCCAACAATACTTTGATAACACCTAAAACCCCCGCTGCCGCTGCCGTATGGCCGATATTAGCCTTTAATGCTCCAACAGCGCAGTAGCCTTTGTCTGCCGTAAACGTACTAAAGGCATCACTTAAGGCATGTATTTCCACCGGGTCACCTAATTTTGTGGCGGTGCCATGGGTTTCTACGTACTGGATATGCTCAACATTGATATTATTGTCACGATATAAACGCTGCTCTAATTGGCTTTGCGATAGGAAGCTCGGTACGGTAATACCTGAGGTACGACCATCCTGGTTAGTACCACTGGCACGCAATACACCATAGATATGATCACCATCGCGTTTTGCATCTCCTAGGCGTTTGAGCACAACAACACCGACGCCGTCACCTGGCACAATGCCATTCGCTTGGTCGTCGAAAGGACGACAGCGGCCATCGGGAGATAGCATGCCGGCGTTATGCATGTGAATAAAACCATCCGGCGTGTCATAAACACTGACGCCACCGGCCAAGGCCATATCCACAAGCCCTGAACGCAAATGCTGACAGGCAACATCAATCGCTACCAGAGATGATGAACAAGCGGTATTAATGGTAAGAGATGGCCCTTTTAAATTTAAAAAGTAAGCTAAACGGGAAGATAAAATACTATTTTCTAAACCCAACATTGCGTAATGAGAAAAGGTATTTTTTTTCAGCTCACTGGAACCAACGCCGAGAGCGCCAATAAAAGTCCCCACGGATTTATCTGCAAGAGACTTAGGTGCATAGCCGGCATCTTCCAACGCACGATAACTCTCCTCTAACAAGATACGCTGGCTAACATGCATTTCCTGAGCTTCTTTGGGTGAGATGCCAAAAAAGCTGGGATCAAAGCCTTGCACATCGTCTAAAATGCCATAGTGCTTAGGCATATCCTTATCACCATGAGTCTCAAGAAAAGCCAACCATTCCGGGTTATCAATATCCCGAGTGGCTGAGCGGCCTTCACTGACGAGTTGCCAAAACTCCGCAGGATTCTTTGCTCCTGCGCAGCGACAAGAAAGCCCTACCACTACGATCGCGTCATCGTGTTGGGTATTAGGTTGGGCGTTTGCTGGCAAAGATAATGAGGGAGATATTGATGGCTTTGGCGGTGTGTGCGTTGCTGTGGTCTGAGCTGACTCGATATCAGAATTAGCGTTAGTCAGGGCGCGGTGCACTAAACTTGCAAGTTCATCAAAGCTGGCTGCCTCGAATACGACACTGGTGGGGAGCGATAGCTTAAATTGCCGATTAATAGCTTCTAATAGCTCCACCACATTGATCGAGCTTACTCCCAGTTCTTTCAGTGACTGACGCTTTAACTCCGCTAGCGAGTAACCGAGCTGACGCGAAAAAATATGCTCCAATTGATCTTGCACGTGTGCGATTTTCACAGAGCTCTGGGCAGTATCCAATGAGCTCTGGGCAGTGTTTATTTCGCTCTGGGCAGTGTTTATTTCGCTTTGGGCAATATTTATTTCGCTTTGGGCAATACCAACAGGTACCTGTTGGGGGCTATCTGAAGGGGTTACCCTCGCTTTAGCGTTGTACGATTGTGCAACTATCTGACTGAGACGCTTTAGGCTGTCTGCCTCAAACACCACACTCGTAGGCAAATTAAGTGTAAATTCTTGATTGATCGCTTCAAGTAATTCAACTGCATTAATGGAGCTAATGCCTAAGTCACTAAAAGAAAGTGTACGTATATCTTGTGCCTGATATCCCAGTATTCGGCTAAAAACCTTTTCTAAGCGTTCTTCAATAGTAGTGATATGGCTATTTTGCTCTAAATCCATCGGCTGCTGTTGTGGTGCGGGATTAATAGCTTTAGCAATATCTTTAGCAGGTGGCGCCACTGTCGGTGCTTTTTGCGCAACGGGAGGATATGGAATATTACCCAATGCCCGCATTTCTTCCAGGGCATCTTTATAAGCACGAGATTGGCTCAGAGCTTGTCGATTATGCTCGTATCGTTGTTCACCGCTCCATTGGCTTTGTTTACGTATTTTTAATAAGTAATAGCTAATCCAGCCACGAGATAAAGACACCGCCTGGTTGGTAAAGTTGGCAAAGCTATCTTTAGTAACCTGATCAAAGTGACGAGCGTTATTATCAAACTCAGGATCGATAACAAAATTAGCAATCTCTTTGGATAGATCAATAACCTCATCGAAGACTAGATCATGATCCGCTAGCAACTGCGCCCACTCGGGTGCGGTAGGTACGCTAATTTCTACCGCCTTGTCCACAATCGCGCCTGAAAGATTAGTGACGTAATCCATTAACAACACGCGCCCACCTTCCCTCAGGCTATTGGCAATATTGCCAAACAATCCAGTTTTGTTGCGAATATGAAAGCTTACTTCAATGCCAAAAATTAAGTCGTATTGGTCGACAAAAGCATCTTTAGCACTGTCTTTATGATAAATATGCGCATGTTCTTGCAGCCCCAGCTCGGCAATACGCTGATTACCCAAGCGGGCTTGGTCAGCAGTAATGGTAAAACCGTGGGCTTGGATATGGGGATAGTGGTAAGCAATCTGGCGCACATCGGTGCCATGGCCGCAGCCAAAATCCAAAACTTTATGAATGCGGGAGAAATCTTCTTGGTAAAACAGCACCTGGCGAGACTCTACCTGCTGTTGCAAAACATAGGGTTTCCATTTTTCCCTATAGTCCTTTTGGCTGTAGTAGCTGGTTAAGGAGAAACCCTTAACAGGTTCAGGAAATGGACATAGGGTGAGATAGTCTTCCTGATCATCATTGTGAAAGTCCCTCACGATACCTGTATAGAGTTCCACCGCCTTATTTTCATCACTTGCCGGCTTCTTTGTCGCAACGAAGGCCGCAACGAATGCGTTGTCCAAGCGGCATTCTTGAGGATCAAAGGGATAGGTCGGTAAGCCCGATAACCGCATGGGCGTAGAAGCAAGATCGGACGCAAGATCGGACGCAGAGTCGGCCCCAGAACTAGGCGAGCCATAAAGCGGTGACCAATCCATACGGTAACCGGACACCCACGCTTTTGCCAGCTCGTCGATTGAAGTTAACGAGCGTTTGGAGTTTAAAGGCTGCTGTGCATGTCCACTAAAACAACTGTCTGTGTTGGCAAAGCCTTGGGGCAGTTGCGCCTGTTCTAGCCAATCACCTAGTTGCTGGTAAAGATCATCCAAATTCTGACTGATGATGGCAAGCCGATGAGGCATCGCCACACGGCTAACCTGCAGGCTATAGGCAATAGAACCGAGATCAATATGGGGATGTTGTTTAATATAAGACCGCCAAAGCTTTGCATAAGCGGTCAAACGCTCAGGTGTTTTAGCAGATAAAACAAATAAGGCTTGGCTGTTATCTGGCTTACCCACAACTTCAGGGCGTCGATATTCCTCAACGATGATATGCGCATTTACTCCACCCCCGCCAATACTGGTAATACCTGCCCGCCGGGGTTGAGCGAGTCCATTTACCGTAACTGCAGGCCATGGGCCGGCTTCTGTTTGTAATTGAAAAGGCAATTGGGCTAAAGGTAATGCCTGACTGATCTCCCCTTTTACTAAAGTGGGTACCAGGGTTTGATGTTTAAGGCTAAGGAGCACCTTAGTGAGCTGAGACATACCTGAGGCCGCTTCGCCGTGGCCAATATTGGCTTTAACAGAGCCAAGGCGGTAATGCTCTTTGTGGTAGCCTTCCCCCTGTTCGAGACCGGAAAACACTTTTTGTAAGGCTCTAAGTTCGATGGAGTCACCCAACTCTGAACCACTGGCAGCAGCTTCGACATAGTTAATATCACTCGGTGATAGCTTGGCCTGAGCCAGGGCATCCTCAATAAGTTCAGCTTGACGGTTGGGGTTAGATACCATGTACGCTGAGGTTTTGCCGCTGTGATTAACGGCACTGCCACGAATGAGGCCATAGATGGCATCTTTGTCTTCCAGTGCCTGGCTGTAGGGCTTTAAAATGGCCACACCACAGCCTTCCCCTGGAACAAAGCCGTCGCCATTGTCACTGAACAAGCTAAAGGGTTTGGCTGATGAAAACTGCCGTCGTGATAGCGCGACATAATTCATAGGGTGCAAATACAGATTAACCCCACCTACCACCGCCATCCGACCACCACGGCGCAGGTAATTACAGGCTTCATGGATGGCCACCAGCGACGAAGAACACATGGTATCGATGGTCTGACTCGGGCCCTGCAAGTTCAGGTAATAAGACACGCGATTGGCTACGGAAGCAAAAGAGGTTGTGGGCATATCACGCTCAGTATTTAAGCCGTAAAGCTGATAGCCCTGCTTGGTGATACCAGCGAACACACCGGTATGTTTGCGCGTCAGATCTGATAACTCCTCACAGTTGTAACCAGCATCTTCAAAGGCCTTCCAGGCGTGTTGCAAAAACAATCGCTCTTGGGGGTCAATATTGGCAGCCTCACGCGGGGGTATTTTGAAAAACCTCGCGTCAAACTGATAACAGTCTTTGACAAATGCTCCCCACTTGCTGTGGCTCTTATGACCGCTAACACCTCTCCCAGAATCGTCATACCATTGCTGATGATCCCAGCGTTCAGGGGGAATCTCCGCCACAGCGTGTTGCCCTTGATAGAGCATATTCCAATAGTCTTCGAGTGATGATGCATTGGGATAGCTGCCACTGATACCTACAATCGCAATAGGCTCAACCTGATCCGAGTCCGGCTTAACAGTATCCGGTTTAGCAATCGAAGTCGAAGCCCCTGCCGCTAGAGGGGCCGTTGTAGCTGAGGCCGCTGTAGCTGAGGCTTTCGCAGCTGCGGACATCGCTTTAGTGACATCGCTGCCACTGGTTAATACCTGTGCAGGGTGGGACGCTCCGTTACCATTGCCATTCAAATCATTGTCATTAAAATCGTTGCTACCGCTTGCAAAAGGCTGACACCAGGCTAATACCTGACTGCGGTGTGTATCCAACAAATAGTCGGCCAAATCATTAAGGGTTTGGTACTCGAACAAAACTGTGTTCGGCAAGTCATCAATATGCTGTTTCAACTGCGCAAAGATTTGGTTCGAAACAATGGAATCAATGCCGTAGTGGTCAAAGCTAAGCTGAGCATCCAGCTGCTTTGGTTCAAGCTTAATGACCGTGCCTATGGTCTGCTTTAACATATCCACTAGTAACTGACGCAGCGCTAGATCTGGCTTTACTGCGTTGGCCTGCACCGTCGTGTGAGACGGCGGTTGAAGCTGTGCTTGTTTGCTTGGCAATGTTTGATTGGTAACACGTCCAAGTGATGGGATAACCTTCGATACTGATGATAATTTATGGCTGGCAATAATCTGCTGCCCTTTATGATGTAGCTCCTCGGCCGGAAACTGCGCCTCACCAAACCCCGCGCGGCTGAGTGCATCTGACCAGGACTCGCTGGATAAACCAGGCGTGCCAGGAATGCGCAGGTCGCCGTCGCTATAGCGCCACCAGCCTTCCAACAAGCCAAAGCTGATATGGGCAATGATTGATTGGCCACTGAGTTCATTGAGCAACAAAACACCACCCGGTGCCAGTACCTGCTGTACGTGGGTAAGAGTGCGCTGAATATCGCTGGTGGCATGTAAGACATTTGCAGCAATCACAAAGTCATAATGGGCTTTGGGCACCCCCTGATTTAGCAGCGATTGTTCTGCATCAAGAATCTGCGTTGTTAAAAAACTTGTATTGGGAGCAAAATGTTGTTGCGCATGATGTAAAAACGCCAGCGATACATCGCTATAACAATATTCAGCGATAGCCTCACTAAAGGGCGCTAAGGCCTTTAGCAAGGGGCCGGAAGTACCTCCTGTACCAGCACCAATTTCTAACAAACGCAGAGGCTTAGAAGACTCAGATATACGTGCTTTTAGCTCGTGGATAAGGCATTCAATTAGGTGCTGGTTATATTGATCCGCTAAGGGGTAGCCTTGGTAAACCCCACTTATTAAAGCAACAGAGCCGTTAGGAAAAAGCACATCGGTTGCTTCTCGTGTACCTGCCAATATCTCTGGCAAACTATCGAGGCAGGCCTTAGATAGATTAACCCATACGCTGAGGTCTTCATGAGCCAACCATTGACTGCGGTGCGCTTGCCATAGGCTCTCAGCGGATGGCAAAGACCTATCTTCAGTTACGCTGTAACGTTGTGACCCATCGCCCTTCAGCCCATCGCCCTTCAACCATTGGTGCTGCGACAAGATGTCCAGGCTGGTTTTAGCCCACTGTTGGTGTCGAGGATCGATCTGCTCTGGTTTGTTAAGGTAAGGGACTAGCGACTCAAATAAACGGGCAAGTATGTAATCTTGAAAGCTGTTGTCATCCCCTAAACTTGTCCATTGCAACGGCAAAGGTGAACTTGCCGCAAGCTTTTGAGTGCCTGTCCCGCTAACACCTGAGCCATTAACAGATGTATTAGCAGGTACAAGCTCGGGGATGGCATCTAGCCAATAACGATCTTTGGCGAAAGGATAACTGGGAGCGCTAATACGCTGATATGGTGTATGCCAAAGTGTCGGATACAAGGCCTGCCAAGCAAATATTTTTCCTTTAAGCCATACTTTAGAAATAACTCCTAAATCTTTGTTTTTTAATAAATTATGAAAGCTTTCATCATCTAGCTTTATCATGTCGGTGGGGGCTATTTCAGACACGGCCAAACCGTCAATAACCAAGCTACCAGCAACAAAGCTCTCAAGCTTTTGCAACAGCTCATTGCAGTTTGTGGCCTCAACAATCAGGCGGCTCGCCATATCAGCCCGCCCTGTTTGTAAGGTATAGGCAAGGTCAGCCAGCCTCAGTTGAGAACCCTGGACACGAATATAGCGCACCAGCTTTTCGGCATAAGCCTTAAGCCTCTCCATTGTCATAGCAGACAGGGGAACAAGCATGGGCGTAGACAATGCAATCTCGTGCTGATCCTCGTCCCTATTTTCGCTCACATATTCTTCAAGAATAAGATGTGCATTCGCTCCCCCAGCACCGAAGGAAGAAATACCTGCCCGACGTGGATATTCCTGAGTCTTTCCATTCACTGATAAGCGAGGTCGATGCCAAGGACTAAAGGACTGCTGAACCACAAAGGGGCTCTGGGCAAAGTTAATCTCAGGATTAAGATTTTGTGAGTGCAAGGAAGGTACCAGCTGCCGGTGCTTAAACTGCAAAAGCACCTTCACCAGTCCAGCAATACCGGCAGCACTCTCTGCATGGCCAATATTAGATTTGACAGAACCAATAGCGCAGTATTGATAAGGTAAGACTTCCGTGGCCCGCTCGGCCCCCTGGGATTTAGCCGCCTTAGCAAAAGCTTTAGTTAATGCAGAAACTTCCAGCGGATCTCCCAAAGCGGTACCGGTGCCATGAGCTTCAAGATAGCTGATGGTCTCAGGGTGAATGTTAGCGCGGGCCAGCGCCTGTTCCACTAGCGCCTGCTGGGCTTTGGGGTTTGGTACGGTGTAACCGTGAGTCTGGCCACCACTATTAAGCGCACTACCCTTTATGACACCGTAGATATGATCACCATCCGCCTCGGCCTCGGCTAGAGGCTTGAGCACAAGTGCGCAAACAGCTTCAGCATCCACAAAGCCATCAGCGTCCTCACCAAAGGCTTTACAACGATCGTCACTCGCTAACATGCCCAAATTACTGAGGCCAATATAGTGCTTGGGGTTGAGTATCAGGTTGACGCCACCGGCAATAGCACATTCACAGCTACCACTATTTAGGCTTTCAATAGCCGTATGAATAGCACTTAAGGAAGACGAACAAGCGCTGTCGATAGCTAGGCTGGGGCCTTGGAAATCTAGCGCATAGGATACTCGATTAGCCACCGACCAAAAGCTGGTTTCATTAGCATAGGTGTGATTCATAATACCCACAAACACACCTACGTTACGGCTCTTACTTAGGTTTGCCGGACTGTAGCCTGCGTCCTCGATACTGGCGTGGGCCGATTGTAAAAACACCCGTTCTTGTGGGTCGAGTTTTTCAGCTTCCATAGGCGATATATGGAAAAACAGAGGATCAAACTTATCGGCGTCAGCAATAAACCCACCCCAACGACTGTAGGAATGGCCCGGTTTGGCTTTTTCGCTATCAAAACTCACCCGCCAGTCCCAGCGCTCCATCGGCACCTCAGTGACACAATGGCGCCCTTGTTTTAAGTTTTCCCAGAAATCATCTATATTTTCTGCTTGGGGAAAACGTCCATCCAAGCCGATAATGGCAATATCAAAAGGTGCTTTGTCGTTGCTGGTGGAATTCGAGCGTCTTACATCAGTGCTTTTTGAATTAAACGGCTGCTTGGCAGCAGGCCACTTACCGATGCGCCAAGAATTACCACGGCGACTTGCGGCAGCATTTGTTGCAACACCTGCCGCAACTACTGGCACTTGGCGCTCTTTTTTTACACCGTGAGAAGGCGGCGTTTTTCTCTGCTCACTCTCTCCTTCTATTGCTACCGCCTCCAGTGCCTGCATCATTATCGCGCGATGTTCACTTAGCAGGTATTTAGCGAGCCCTAAGAGGGTTTTCTCTTCAAAAAATAATGTACTGGTAATATCGGGGAAAACTTTACGTAAGTTGTCCGTAAGCTGAACCACTAATATAGAATCGATACCATAAGTCTGGAGCGATTTATGGGCTTCAATAGCCTCGGCCGGCAGTTTTAATATTGGCGAAAAACGTTGCGCTAAATAGCGACTGGCTTGATGCTCTAGCCCGTGGTTGTGGGAAGTATCCTCAGACGTATCATTGCCAGATGCTTTGCCAGCTTGCTCAGACAGTGGTCTATCTGAACTAGACCTAAGGTTCGGCTGCAACGGATCAATCACAGGGCTAACAGAGGTATCTGCATTTGCCATGGCATCGGATAGGTCAAGGCCTTGTATGTTGACCTCGCCTATGGTTTTCATCAACACCGCCTGTTTGAGAGGGCTTAGCAACAGATCTTCTAGCGATTCCATGGCCTCCACAGGCTCAATAGAATCAATACCCATTTGCTTGATTCGCTGGCGATAAAAATCATCCGCCACCACACCAACACTGCCCCAATACCCCCAATTGACAACCTTGATATGACTATCAACACGTTTATCCAAAGCTCGGGCGAAAGCATCTTTAAACACACATCCGGCGGCGTAATTACTTTGCCCCGGTGACTTGGTAAAGGTCTGCAAAGATGAAAAGAACATCATAAAATCCAAACCATCGCTGGCAAAGACCTGTGCCATGCGCACGCACACATCCACCTTAGCAGATAGGCTCATGGCAAAGCTTTGCTCATCCATACGCGCCAAGCTTTTATCCTGCAAGACAATGGCTGAGTGAATGAGTCCATCTAGGCGGCCGAAGCGCTGATCGATATTGTCCCTAACACGCTGCATCGCCTCGAGTTGTGTGGCGTCCGCCTGGAAGTAGACAGGGGTAAGACCTGCGTCTGATAATTCATCAATACTGGCACTAATAGTGTCATCACAAGGGCGTCGGCCCACCCAGATAATCTGCGCCTGATAATGTTCTATCATCCAGGCACTCCAAGCCTTACCTATACCACTGGCACCACCGATGACTAAATACACTCCACCCTTGCGGTACTGGCACTGACGATCAGCTCGCATAGCATTAGCATGGGAATGCAGGTTGGGCAGCGCTTTTAGCTTTTGTTCAAACCATTGGCCACGGCGCAAAGCATAAGCATCACCATTAGCATGAGTGGGCAGCGACAGCCCCTGACTTAAAAAATCGGAGCGGTCACTGTCGAGATCAAGCAAGCGGATAGACCACTGAGGGTATTCTTTGGCAATAGTACCCACCAGACCGTGAATACTGGCATGAGCTACCTGCTGGCCGTCATTCCCCATAACAGATTGGGTATCGTAGGTGAGTAGACTAATGGTTGTCGCCGCATAAGCATAAGATTTCAGGAGCGCTTTAAAAAAGCGCAAACAGCTCATCACCCCAACCGCTTGCGCATCAATCAATAATTCACTTTCTAGCGCCAGGTTGTTGGCATCATTGGGCCCCACCCAAACAAAATGCTCAATGGAGCCAAAACTCTCAAATTTATCCGCCAGCGCATCGCTGCTTAGTGCCCTAGCATCAGCTTCATCCAAGCAAAGAACTTCTGAGCCAGTGGGTAACGATTGCGCCAGTGCGGCTTGATAATCACTGCTACCACCGACTACAAGCACTCTCTTGGCTTCAGCATTTGTGATCTTTTCTACTATCGATGGCATCGCCTGCCAATAAGCGCCAAGGCTCAATAAAGGTGTTTTTCTGTCTCGCCCAGAGGCAGATGGAGTATCCGCTGTGGGAGTATCTTTGGACATCAGAGCGTGATCCTCTTTGATATTTTTTGTATCGTTAAAAGCCGTATTAAAAGAGGCGACGGCCGGTGCTGTGCTAGATTTCTGTTCTGTATCCACCGGCGCCAGGGCGCGAGCAGAAAATCCGTGAATGCGCAGTAACTCTTGCCCATGTATGTCGCACAGCGTTATGTCGACCTTCTCGACGGCATCGTCTTCATTGGCCTTGGGTTGGCGCTGCAAATACGCCCAACCCGTAGTAATTTGTGCCAGGGCAGCAGGCGCTAAAAGCTCTAGTGCATCGATGGCAAATGGCAACATAGGCACACCGTAGAGTGGCCAGAGGGCAGCAGATGCCTGTAACAGCGCATCCATAAAACTGGGGTGTAATACATAGCCTGTTAGTGATGACTGTTGTGCAAATACACAGTTATCGAGGGAAAGCTTGGCCAAACCACTGCGCTCGGCTAGATGCAGAGAATCAAGGGCCTGAAAACTAGCGCCATGAGCAATACCTAACTGAGCGAGACGTGCTCGCAGCTCATCCAGTGCTACAGGCCGCTGATGAGAAGCCTGCAAAGCCGTTAGATCCTGTGTATCCAGATCAGGGACTTCGATCAGTTCTGCCACGCCTCGACAGTGCAATGTGGTCTGTCCTTGAGGTGTTTGAGGGAGTGTTTCGCTGTTGATCACAAACGCAATATCTTCATGCTCATCTGGTATCACTTGGGTGATCAATGGGGCTGTCTGCTGCTTGACCTGGAAGGCCTGAGCCCACTGAATATTTTTTAGCACCATCGTGGGTTCTGACAGCGTAGGTTCTGACCGCGAGCTATTGCCATCTCTAACAGCCGCTGCTATCGCGCCGCGCGCCATTTCGAGATAGACCACAGCAGGTAAGGTGGCAATATCGTGAATACGGTGGTCTTTAAGGAAAAACTCTTCGCCGGTGAAGCGTGACAAAAAGCGGATGGCCGAAAAATTCGAAACATTCTCGCCTAATAAGGGATGAGCAAATAAGGGCTCAGATAAATCAGATAAAGGTGCCACATCTACTAAAGGTGCCACACCCACGGTTCTGCCGCTTCCTTCAAGGGGCTTATCATCAAACCAGTAGGACTGGCGTGCAAAAGGATAGCCAGGCAGAGAAATACGTCGATAACCAGCAAGGTAAAGAGCACGGTAGTCCAAGCGATAACCCTGCAGATAGAGATCCATAATGGTGGCGAGATTTTCAAGATAAGTCGCTTCATCACAATGTTGGCATTGTTCAATAGACTGCTGACCAAAACGCTTTAACGCCGGCTGCTCACGCACATCGCCCAAGTCTAATTGCGCCACGTTAATACCCAGATGCTTGCCTTTCTCAAGCCAAGATTGCAGCAGCGTTGTCAGCTCCTCCACAGTGCTGGCGATACATGCCAACCGATGTTCTAAGTGTTTGCGACCGCACATGAGGGTGTAACTGATATTGCCAAGATCGATCTCCTTATCATGATCCTTCTGCGCATCACAATATGCTAATAACTGTTGTACCTGTTGCTTCAACTGCGAGGCTCTTTGCGCCGATAACACTATGACATAAGCGGGTTTATCACTGTGGCTAATGGTACGCACTGGCGCCTGCTCCACAACAATATGGGCATTGGTGCCACTAAAACCAAAGGAGCTTACCGCAGCCCGACGAGGTGTCGCCTGACTCTGCCAGGGCCGCGCTTCCGTATTCACATAAAATGGACTGTCTTTAAAGCTAATCGCTGGATTGCCTTTATGAAAGTTTAACGAGGGAGGCAAAACGCCGTGCTGAGTCGCCAATACTGCCTTTAACAAGCCCGCCACACCTGCAGCGGTGCCCGTGTGGCCAATATTAGTTTTGACCGACCCGATGGCACAAAAGCCAGCGTCATCACTGTAGTGTTTAAACGCCTTAGTGATGGCGTTAAATTCGATGGGGTCGCCCAGTACCGTACCTGTGCCATGCGCTTCTACCAGACCGATAGTGCGCGGGTTAATGTCGAATCGTTGGTACACTTCCCGCTCAAGATTTTCCTGAGCCTGGGCATTAGGCGCAGTAATACCATTACTGGCACCGTCTTGGTTGATACCGGTGCCGCGAATAACACCGGCAATGTTATCGCCGTCATCCAAGGCTTGCTGCAAAGGCTTAAGTAGCACTACCCCTACCCCCTCACCTGGGACAAATCCATCAGCACTGCCATCAAAGGTGTGGCAGCGTCCGCTGGTAGATAACATGCGCGCCTGATCTGCTGAGGTATAAAAGTGCGGTGTCGACTGCACCAGTACACCACCGGCAAGTGCCATCTTAGTCTCGCCTGTCCATAGTGACTGACAGGCCATATGGATGGCTGTAAGTGAGCTTGAGCAGGCGGTATCAATACTGATAGCAGGCCCGCTAAGGTTGAGATAATAGGCAACACGTGCCGGTAAAATAGAAGCGGAGTTGCCCCAAAAAGCCTGAGCTGGACGATGGGTCGGCACTAGCGCTTTATAGTCCCCTTCAGCACAGCCGATAAAAACTCCACATGCTTGACCTTCAATGCCGTCACCGGCATAGCCTGCATCTTCTAGAGCATGCCAGGCCTGCTCAAGAAAAATTCGCTGTTGCGGATCCATATAACTTGCCTCAACACCAGAGATGTTGAAGAACACCGGATCAAAACTGTCGATATCCTCTAAAAAACTGCCGTGAAAACAATGGCTGTCGTGGCTGGAACTTTGCTGATACACCGCTTCCATATCCCAGCGTTCCACTTCGCCAATAAGATCGTCACCTGCGGCAATATGCTGCCAAAACTGCTGCACATTATCCGATTGTGCGAAGCGCCCACTCATACCGATGATGGCTATTGGTTCTTGGATAGTACTAGATTCTTGAGTGGTACTAGATTCTTGAGTGGCGATAGGTTCAGGAATAGATTTAGCCCAAAGATCCTTATCCAAAAAGCTGCGCATCATCGGCTCATCAGCAGACATATCTATCAGCGGGTGCTGATTGGCTAATACAGCCTCTGCTTCGCTAGCAAGGACAGTGTCAGGCTCGGTTGATTCGGGCTTAGTTGACTCTGGCTTAGCAGATTCACTTGGGTTCAACTGTGTTTGGTAGCGCTCGATAATATGATCACAGAGACGATTAACACTATTAAATTCAAATAAAGTGGTAGCCTCTAACGTAATATCTAAAACCTGATTGATGTGGGTCACTGCCTGTGCACCGATAATCGAATCCACACCATAATCAGCAAAAGCTTCGAAGGGCTCGATATTGGTACTATCAATCGCGAGCGCCGCCGCCAGCTGATCAATAATGGTCTGCTTAACCTTCTCTTCTAACCGACGTATATCATGTGTTGGTTGGGCTTGTTGTCTTGCTTGTTGCGTTGTTTGCAGAGCTAGCTGCGCTTGCGGCGCGGTTTGGATGTTACGACTTTGAGTACTACGACTTTGAGTATTACGACAACTATAAGCATGCATTTGTACACAAGGCTGTCCGTTTAGATCGTAGAGAGTGATATCGTATTTTTGGGTTTCATCTTCTACGTTGACACCTGATGAACGCTGCAACAATACCCAGGCTTCCTCAGGACAAGGCTGCAAAATTGCCAGGTGTTGCAAAGCAAAAGGCAGGCGTGCGCTACCGTTTTGTGCCAAGCCTAGTTCAGACTGCAGCGCAGCATCCATCATACTAGGATGTAACAGTAACTCTGTATGTTTAGCGTCACCGGGCAATATCACATGTGCCAGCGCCTCGTGACCATTGGTATAAATGGATTGGAGCGCCTGAAATCTTGGCCCGTTTTCTACCCCCAGAGCATTCACCATACGCTGGCAATCTTGTGCATTAAGATGCCGTTGACCAGGTGCTTGCGAAATGCGTGTCTTAATAACATCAAGATCAACAGGCGCAGGCTTGTCTAAGGCACTAAGTTTGATGTGGCTGCGGTAGTGTAACTGGGCCTGTTGCTGTTCATTACGTGTATAGATCTGACAAATAATCGACTCAGCACTTTGCACTTGTAAATCGACATAGGCTGTTACTACTTGATCCACCACCAATGGACGAAGCCAGGTACTTTCTTCAATGACTATCTGTTTTGAATGTTGGTGATCAGACTCTGTTTTGCCAAATCCAGAATGGCCAAACATCGAACCCTCGGGCAGTGAGAGCATAAATGCGGCGCGCGCCATTTCTAAATACGCCACAGCCGGCAATATCTTTTTGCCTGCCACACGATGATCGGCTAACCAAAACTCATCTCCTGAGAGTACAGTAGCAAACGATAATCCCCGCATATCCGATTGATTACGGTGCACCATAGGATGCAGCTGTATTTCTTTAGAAGCTATTATTTCTTTAGAACCTATGTCACCGGCTTGCTTATCGACCCAATACGACTGGCGAGCAAAAGGATATGTTGGTAACGGAATACGCGAATAGCCATTGGCATAGAGCGAGCGATAATTATGCGAATATCCCGCAAGGTAAAACTGGCCGAGTTCGTTGAGAGCATTAATATAATCTTGGCCATCATAGTGATGGAGGTTGGCCAGTAAGGCTTCAATTTTAGGCAAATGCTCGCTCGGCTCAGCTGCTGTCCCTTCAGGCAATTGAGAATAGTGATATGTGTGGGTGGGCTTATCGGCTAGGAAATCTTGCAACGCCTGCGCACACTGATCCAGAGCCGACACGACTATTGCTAAGCGATGGCTGAAGTGTTTACGGCCAATTAACAAGGTGTAGCTCATATCGCCGAGCACTGGCTGGTATCGATCAATATGGCGCAGCAAACCTTGGGCTTGCTGCTGCAATTGAACCTGACTTTTCGCTGACAATACCAACAAATAAGCGGGCTTTTGTGGATACGGGGCAGCATCGCGCGCTTGGCTCGGCGCCTCCTCAATTACTATATGGGCATTGGTGCCACTAAAGCCGAACGAGCTGATAGCCGCACGGCGCGGCGCGCCATTACTCAACCAAGATTGGGGTTGGGTATTGACGTAAAAAGGACTGTGATCAAAATTAATATCGCTATTACCATGATCGAAATGCAGTGATGGCGGGATCTGTTGGTGACGCATCGACAGCAATATTTTTAATACCCCAGCAACACCTGCCGCAGGCCCTGTATGGCCAATATTGGTTTTTACCGAGCCAATCGCACAAAAGTTTTCGCGCTCAGTAAAGTGTCGGAACGAACGATTGAGGGCATTAAATTCAATGGGGTCGCCTAAAATAGTGCCAGTACCATGAGCTTCGACCATGGTGATGGACGCAGGATCAATAGCAAAATTCTGGTACACAGACTTTTCTAAATTTTCCTGACTGGTAGAACTAGGGGCGGTAATGCCATTAGTAGTGCCATCTTGGTTAAGGCCGCTAGCTCGAATCACAGCGGCTACGTGGTCACCGTCGGCGAGCGCTTTATCTAAAGGCTTTAGAATAATTGCCCCTACTCCCTCGCCAGGCACAAAACCGTCGGCATTGTGATTAAAGGTATGGCAACGGCCGCTGCCAGATAGCATTCCCGCTTGATCTGCTGAGCGGTAAAATGCCGGGGTGGATTGCACATAGACACCACCTGTTAATGCCATATCCACTTCACCAGACCACAGTGCCTGGCAGGCCGTATGCATGGCTACCAGCGAGCTGGAGCATGCGGTATCAATGGCCATCGTCGGCCCTTTAATATTGAGATAATAGGCAATACGGGCGGGTAAAACAGAACTGGCGTTGCCCCAGAAGGCTTGCGCAGGTTTATTGTCTGGCAACAGTTTATCGTAGTCGCCAGCCACACAGCCCACGTAAATACCGCACCCAGAAAGCGTGGCGCTGTCACCGGCGTAGCCTGCA
Source organism: Agarilytica rhodophyticola (assembly GCF_002157225.2). Lineage (NCBI taxonomy): Bacteria > Pseudomonadati > Pseudomonadota > Gammaproteobacteria > Cellvibrionales > Cellvibrionaceae > Agarilytica > Agarilytica rhodophyticola. The sequence continues at coordinate 3,140,970 of NZ_CP020038.1, read as the reverse complement.
TCTTCCAGTGCCCGCCATGCATGTTCTAAAAACAGTCGCTGTTGCGGGTCCATATGGCGCGCTTCGATTCCGGAAATTTTAAAAAATTGAGCATCAAACTGATCGATATCATTGAGCAAACTGCCATCCATACAATGCTTTTCTCTGGCCGAGTTTTTCGCATAAGCAGCATCGAGATCCCAACGGGATACCTTGGAGACTAAATCATCGCCTTGTATAAGATGCTGCCAGAATGCCTCTAGATCAGGAGATTCTGCAAACTGCCCACTCATACCTATAATGGCAACCGGGAATGGGATATTTCTCTGATTGGAAGAGTCAAATTCTTCAGAACGAACGGTAGATGGCTGCTTCGTTGCTGGATCGGTTTGCGTCGATAGAGCGTGTGCTAAATGTGATCCAGAAGACATACCCGTTAAGTGTGACGACCGTCTCTGGGGTCCAGTGTCAGGCGAAATTTCTGGCAATGTCTGGATATGCTCAGCAAGACGCACCACTGAGTTAAATTCAAATAGCGCGGTAGTTTCAAGATTAGTCCCAAGTGCCTGGTTAATTTCATGAACCAAACGCACACCGGTAATAGAGTCCACACCGTAGTCGGCAAAGGAGTCTTCTTCATCAATATCGGCAATCGCAATCTTCAATGCTGATGCGATCTTGTCCAATACCATATCGACGATGTTTTGCTGTGGCCGCGGTTGCAGGGCTTCGCTACTGCCTAGAAAATCTGGCGCTTCATTGGAGATCTGATTGGGTGTTTTATAAAGTTGCTGGCCTAAAGCTTGCCCATAGCACGCAACAATATGCCCAGCCAGTATATTGACCGAGTTAAATTCAAAGAGACTGGTGGTTTCTAACTCGATCGCCAATAGAGTATTGATCTCTGCTACCAGACGAACGCCGGTAATGGAGTCCACACCATAGTCGGCAAATGAATCATCTAAATCAATGCTATCACGAGGTACTTTAAGTGCATTGCTAAGAGCTGCTAACAAGGTATTGATCACATGGTTTTTTAATTCATGCTGCGGGACATCTACACGAGTAATCTCTTCCAGAGCAGCATCTACCTCGGCAACAAGTACCTGCTGACCTGCCTGTGCCGCTTCCGGTACGGGTTGCCAAATTTGTTTAAAACCTTGTTTGGAAAGAAAGGAAAACCAGTTATCTGTCGTTAAACATGGGCTGCCTTCAATTCGAGTTTCGCTATCTTCATGCAGCCACCAACCTTCTAATAAGCCAAAGGTAAGGTGGGCAAATAACGTATTTTCTATCACCTCGTTAATGACTAATATACCCTGCTGATTCAAAGCCTGACGAGTTTGAACTAAGGTATTTGAGATACTCTTGGTTGCGTGTAGTACGTTGGTTGCCAACACAATATCATAACGCCCCGGAGTAATATCCTGTTCTTCCAGTGGCCGACTAATATCCAATATTTTCGTGTTCAGCCAAGGGCGATTATGGGTATAGTGATTTTTGGCGTGGATTAAAAAAGCATGAGACAGGTCGCTATAGCAATACTCATCAATCGCATAATTAAATCCATCGAGTTCATTTAATAATTTGGCACTGGTACCTCCTGTGCCAGCACCAATTTCTAATAGACGAATACGTGCATTAGGATCTTGCTGCAATCGTGTTTTTATATATTCAACAATGACCTGGGTTAATAAACCGTTGTAGTAATCTGTTTTTACACTGCCCTTATAAATACCTTCTACAAGATCCATAGACGCCTTAGGAAATAGAATATCGGTGGCCGCTTTAGCACCAGATAAAATATCGGGTAAGACTTTTAAGGTAATTTCCACTAACTCAATACGCGCTTTCTGGTTGGTATCCAGCAGCCACTGTTGACGCAAAGCATTCCATTGCTGCCAAGCATGCTCTACCGGCAAGCCTTTTTGTAGTGTGCTGGCCTCAGCCAGTTGCAACTGTCGACAACTTTCTGCAAACCAACGCGAGTAAAATTCAGGGCTTTTAGTACCCAGCTGCTGCGACATTGATGTGCGCGCGCGACCATTTTCGTCAATCAGTTTTAGTGCCAATAGATTTGAGTAAAGTAACTGGCGCAAGTGCGGTTCTATGGCTTGTTCTTGGGTATAGGTAGCAGTTAAAGCGTGAGGTATGGCTTGATGGGTGAAGGCTTTTTGTAAAGCACTGTGTTGACTGACTAAGCCAGGGCTAACTATATCAGAACTAATATCGGCCTTTATTCCTGAAGCGCCAGTGGCTACCCCTGGAATAACAATATCGCCAATAGCATTGACAATAGCGACCTGTGTTAAATCACTTTTTAAAAATTCATGTAATAAAGGCATCGCCTGCTCTGGCTCGATTGAACCCATACCAAACTTAGCGAGCTGCTGGCGATAAAAGTCATCGGTCACAAGACCCACGCTGCCCCAATAGCCCCAGTTCACCACCTTTACTTTAGTGTGATGGTCGGCTGATGATTGCGCTGGTGATAGACCTTGTTCTGACGCTCCCTGCCTTGATAACCCCTGCTTTGATAACCAAAGAGAAAACGCATCTTTAAATTTACACCCAGCGGCATAGTTACTTTGCCCGGGGTTGGTCATAAACGACTGAATTGAAGAGAAAAATAAAAAGAAATCCAGTGGTTGCTCTGCAAATACTCGCACCAGATTAATACTGGTATCGAGCTTGGCTTCGAGACTTGCCATAAAACTAGCATCGCTCATGCCCACAATACTTTTATCTTGCAATACAATTGCCGAATGAATAACACCGTGAATACAAGGAAACCGGTGTTGTATTTGGCGATAGGCCGCCTGTACACTCGCGAGCTTGCTAACATCGGCCTGAATGTAAATTGGGCTTGGCCCTCTTGTTGCCAAGTGATCAATACTGGCTTGAATACTCTGATCTAACCTTCGCCGTCCCAACCAAATAATCTGCGCCTGGTAATGGTTGATCATCCACTCACTCCACGCCTGGCCAATGCCACCTGCACCGCCGACAACCACGTAAACACCTCGGTGACGATAATCAACTGACATATTTACAGCCGGGTCATGACTATATTTATTAACAGGTAATAGCGTTTGTTGATACCACTGTTGGTCTCGCCATACGTAGGCACGGCCATCTTTTTGAGCGGGCAAAGACAATAAAGACTTGGGCAAAGTGGTAGCGTGGTAGCTTGTCTGTTGCTGATGTATTTGTTGGCTAATTAAGTCACACAGAATAACTTCCCAGTTAAGATATTCTTTTGTTAAAGAGCCGATTAACCCATGAATACTTGCCTGTCCTAGATGACGACCACCTGCAGAATTGAGAGCGATAGTATCCCATGTCACCACCGTTAAACGTAGTTTTTGATGAGCGTAATGTTTCCCTAGAAATTTTAATAAATGAAACAAGTTAAGTAATTGTGCTTTTTGTGCGGCAATACTGGCTTCGTCATCGAGGGAAAAAGGTCTGCCCTGATCTGCAAACCAAATGATATGACCTACCTTGTTACCCGCAATAGGATCTAAATAACGCTCAAGGATATCTTGCTGAGGCTGCGCGATTCTATAATTAGGTGCCTCCCCGGCGAGCGCTAATAATTGTTGATAATGTTGGTCGCTGCCACCTAACACCAATAGCTGTTTGGAATTGTCAGAAATTGGGCCGGGGTTTGCTATAGCTAACTCATATTTCTGCCAATGACTCACTAGACTATATATTTGGCCTTCAGATTTATGCCGATTAAAAACCTCTGCCTGATTGTCAGCTTTTGTAAAAACATCCTTGCCTTTCAGTGTTAGCCCCAACAGGCGCACACAAACCTCGCCCTGAATGTTCGCAATATCTATATTAACTTTGGTTACGCCATTAGCGTCACCCAAGTTAGTTGCATACTCGGCACGCACCCATGCATCGAGAGGACAGGCACGGTAAACTTCAAGGGCTTGCAAAGCAAAGGGAAATAAGGGCTTTGTCTGCCCCTCGCTTATTAATAATAGTAATGAGGTTTGCAATGCGGCATCCATTACTGCTGGATGTAGAAAGAATTGATTGGCATGACTACGCAAGGCTTCAGGGAGATGTATTTTCGCAACGGCATTAGACGCATTAACTACAGCTTTTTGCACTAGCTGGTGACTGTTACCGTAGTTGATACCCATCTTTTTAAAATAGGCATAAAAGCGCGTGTGCTCTATGGGATTATGATTAAGCTCTTGCTCAAAAGAAGCAATATCAAGACTCGCCAACGATTCATTCTGGGAATTTATTGTCACCTCTCCTTGGTGATAAATAATGTTTTTTGAAGCACTACTAACGGAATATCTCATGCCGTTTTCGGGTTTGCCACTAAGCTTTATAAGTACCGTTTCACCTAAAGCAGAGCTTTGCTCGATCTGATAAGGTTTTAGCCAAACAATATTTTGTAATTTAATTGATCTGCAACTATCCATAGCGGGGATCGCCATGTCAAAGGCAGCCCTTGCCATTTCTAAATAACTAACACCAGAAAGTAGCGGCTGCTGATTGACTCTATGATCTTCTAGAAAAAACTCTTGGCCCGTAAATTGACTAGAAAATAAAAACTCATCGACATTTGTAACAGATGCCATTTGCTGACTAAGATTTTTATGGACAAGAGGATGCGCCTTATTTTCTGCAAGTGCACCAACAATCGGTGGTGTTTGCGCTAGCCAGTAACTCTCTTGTGCAAAAGGATAGGTAGGAAGCTCAAGACGTTTCGCAAAATGCTCTTGCCATAACAGCGGCCAATCAATATCGCCTCCCCATGCCCAGTATTGGGCAAGAGAACTCAGCAACCTGCTACTTAACCAATGGTTTAGCAATAAGCGGCTGCCCTCTTCATCTGCACCGGCAAGTAATGCAAGTTTATCTTTATCTGTTTTGATATGACCGCGAAATGGAGCATTATCTGGTGAGTCAAGGTAACGTGTTAATTGTTGTTGTAGATCGGTAACATCATGAGCAACGATTGCCAAACGTACAGCCATGGACTCACGAGTGGTTTGTAAATTGTAAGCAAGATCCGCTAATAATGGTGGTTGTGGGCACCGATCTAAGTAGTGGATAAATTGTCGAACTACCGCTTCTAAACGCGTGCTATTTTTTGCAGAAAACACCAATAGTTCTGGTTTTTCCTCTAGTACGTGGCTGGCATCAGTGAGGGGGGCCTGCTCAAGTACGATATGAGCGTTAGCACCACCAAAGCCAAAGGAGCTGACACCAGCACGACGCTTACTGCTCTGCTTGCTTAAAGGCTGTGGCCACGGTTGATGCTGCCGACTAATAAAAAACGGGCTGTTCTCATCTAAATTGATGTGTGGATTTAAAGTATCAAAATTTAGGCTCGCCGGAATTTCTCCGTGTTTTAAACATAAGAGCGTTTTAATCACACCGGCAATACCTGCAGCCCCCTCAAGATGTCCGATATTAGTTTTAAGGGTACCCACTGCACACCAGGCCCGATCAGGAGGAGCCTGCGAATTGTCTTTTAACAACTGTTCAAACGCGCGATGTAAACCAGAAAATTCGATGGGATCACCTAGGGAAGTGCCAGTACCATGTGCTTCAATATAGGAAACAGATAGGGGCGAAACCTTAGCGTTATTGTAGGCTTGTTGCAGTAAGGCCGCTTGCGCTTCTGGCGAAGGCGCGGTTAACGAGCCTGCTTGACCACCATGGTTCACGGCTGAACCTTTAATTAACCCATGAATGATGTCGCCGTCTTTTCGCGCCTGTGAGAGTGGTTTTAATACCAACATAGCACCACCCTCACCACGCACATAGCCATTGGCCTTCTCATCAAAAGCGCGGCATACACCCTCTTTAGACAACATCCCCGCTTCATAATAAGCCAAGCTATTAGTAGGACTGCACATTAAATTAACGCCGCCCACTAGAGCCACGGGACACTCGCCACTTCGTAAGGCCGAAACTGCCTGATGCATCGCTACAAGAGAACTAGAGCATGCGCTATCGACCATCACGCTGGGGCCATGAAAATCATAAAAGTAAGATAAACGATTTGCTAATAAAGAACCGTGGCTACCGGTACTTAATAATGCTGAAGGTTTATCCTGATGCTTTTCTAAAAGTTCGCGGTAGTCAAAATGACAAGCACCAACAAACACTCCAGTGTCCGATCCGGATAAATCAGATGCCTTATACCCTGCATTTTCCAAAGCTTCCCAGCTTAGCTCTAATAGCAAACGTTGCTGTGGATCCATTAATTCCGCTTCAGCAGGTGACAACCGAAAAAAAGCGGGATCAAAGGTATCGATATTTTTAAGAAAGCCGGCACTATCAACACCTTTGTGCACTTGTTTCAGATCCACATGGGACGGCCACTGCCAGCGCTGATTATCCATCGGGCGAATAGCACTTTGCCCACTTCGCAAAAGCTCCCAGAATGCCTCTTGTGTATCGCAACCACCCGGAAAGGAAAACGCCATCCCCGTAACAGCGATAACATGTTCATCATCTTTTACGATATTTTCTTTGAATTTTTGATTTGATGAGACATGATCAATAATTACCGAGGTGTCGTGCCCGGCAGACTTATGTAGTGTCTCTTCTTCGATGTCTACCGTCTGTTTCTTTTCTTGTTGTTGTTGCGTCGACTGTTCTTGTTGTAAGTTTTTTTGCAAATCTTGTTGTAAATGTTGTGGCGGGTGTTCGACAAAATAACTTACTACCTTCGCGCGGGTGTTGTACTGAAATAAAAAAGGCGCATCTAATTCAAGCTTTAGCTGTTTTGCAAGAAGTGTACGCAACTCTAAAAGTTCAATAGAATCTAGACCTGACTCCATAAATGGAGCATCAGGTTCAAATACCCTGGCACGATCCTCGCCCATAATTTTTTTCAAAGCTTTATCAAAAATTTGGCTAACGGTGCTTTTTACTGACGATACCATAGAGTTGCTCTTTAAAATGGAATGATTGACAGTTTCTTTCGCTGCTCGATTACTCTGTACTTGGTCATCTGATGTTTTGTGACTCCCCTTTTGATCACTACCCATGTGATCATTACCTATATGATCATTACCTATATGATCATTAATAGGCGCAGAGGATGCAGATGCTATTGCCGGATCCGTATTTTGCTCTTTATATTCGGCAGCGTCGCTAGTTCTAACTGGCTGTGGTCGATAAGCGACAATAATGCTTTGCCTAAAGTCAGACATATCCTCAATAAAAGGCAAGCCATATTGATGAATATTTTGAAAGCCCGATTTGTGACACACCTGTTGCCATTTTTGAGGGGATATACACGGGAAATTATGTAAACGATATTCGGGATCTTTGTATAACCAAATACCATGTAAGAATCCACCAGTGTACACAAGGAAATCTTTTACCGAGGTAAACTCATTTAACACCATCAAGCCACCAGGCTTGAGTAAAGCTTTAACATTAACGAGGGTATCAATAATATAGTGAGTGTCATGCAATACATTTCCCGCATAGATCACATCAAAGGACTGCTGACTAAATCCTTGAGACTCTATAGCCTTTTCAATGTCGAAGCGCTCGAAGCGCATACAGCTATAATCGTTACCAAAATGTTTTTCACCATAGCGTGTAAATGCACCAGATAAATCACTGTAACAGTAATCAATATGCTGATGATGTGGTGTTAATGCCGATAAAATATTTGCTGTGGCGCCGCCCGTTCCTGCGCCAACTTCTAAGATACGAACAGTTCTATCTGCGCTATTATTATCACAACTTAATTCGTCAACGTAGGTAGCAATCGCTTCTGCCGCTAGTTGATTAAAATAATCGGCTACGGGATTGTTTCTAAAAATACTGGCAAAAGCACTCATATCACCATCGGTAAACATTACATCAGTGATCATCACTTCACCTTGCAATAAAGCAGGCATATGTTCAAGACACGGGAAAATAAAACGCGTATAGTCAAAGTAATCGGGAAATTGACGTTTGAATTTAAGAATAAAACGCTCTTTATCTTGCTCAAAGTCCGATAATGTTTTTTCGATATAGCGCTGATTTTTACAAAATTTTCCCTGCGCTTTATCAATAACCCCCCGGGTATATAACATATTGATCAGAGCGCTCATTAATTGCTGATACTTTGGGATAACCCTAGCTTGCTGAATTATTTCATTCACGCTTTGGTAGCCATGAATTTCATTTGAAAAAACGCCTAGCGTATTAAAGTTTTTAATTAACCAAGACAAACAAAAATCATGTAACATCGACTCCGGACGTTTATCATCATCGACTGCAATTAAGTTTGATGCATTAATAAACTGCCGTAACTTATGATCAACTTGCCCCGCCATTGTCTTGTTGGCTACATTATCATCAACTAAAAGATCATCCCCTGTTATCAGATTGTTATGAATAAACTCGTTACTAGCCTGATCAAGCGTGTTTAAGCAATAATCCATTCCTAACACCTCCTCTACACCAGAACAGAGAGAAAGGTAATAATTCACAAAAGATACTAAACCTTTCGCAGCCGTTTGTGCGAGGTCGGCAGAAACACCTTGAACAGGTACAAGCTCAACAGATAATAGCTGAGCCATTTCACCTTGATCGTTGTGACACCACAAAGACTGTTGTCTTGAGTTTTCTATTTCCTGTTGTTGTCCTTCACATAAAATACGCTGAGAATAAACCACCGCTACTATTTGGCCATCTAGCTCTGCTACCCACTGACCTTTTGGGAAACTATCTATACGCCGAGCAATAGCTGCCTGAAAATTAAATGTATATGGCTGATCCGTATCAACTTTTGCATACTCTAAATTTTCTAATACTGTTAGGTCATTGATGGCAGCTATACGAAACGACCATGGTTGGTGTTTAAAATAATTCAGAGTGATACGAGAAAAAGGATTAATTCTTGGGTAGCTTTGGGACAGTTCGATATTGGGAATAAGCTTTGCTTGGGCGGCGGCGGCAACAAAGTCGGCAGCATCTACTAATAACTGTGAGGAAAAACGATGATAAGCATCAAAATGTAGGCTTTCTGTCTGCGCACAGAAATTAGCAATAATGTTACTGGGTAAGCTGTGAACTTCAAGCATCAACAAACCGAACTTGGAAGGGATTGCACCCCAACGCTGCAAATGTTCAAACAGGCTTTGCCACGCATCAACAGGATCAATAGCATTACCATCACTATGAGTGGCTATACTGTAACTTATGTTGGCATAATGTTGCCGTGTTTGTTGAGGGTTAATCCAAGGACGATCATGGTCTAGAAATGAACGTACATGTAGTATATTTTCAGGATCATCAATACCTATTGTAGCAAGGTCTTTGATCATTTGGGCAGGATCGCCGATGTCACCTTTTAAGGTACGAAAATCAAGTCCATGCAGCGTTTTTTTAGTTTCATCCAACGCTTTTTCATTATAATCCACCCCAAGCAGTTGCAATGGATAACGGTCTATATGTTGTCCGCGTAAAGTCTTTTCCAAGATGACATCGAATAACTTTTTTAATAGCTGCCCGTCACCACACCCCATATCAGCTATATATCGCGGTTGCTGGTCAAGAGGTTGATTAAATATTTGGCAAATACTCGCTTCCATATCAGAGAAATAACGTTGATGTTGAAAACCACTACCAAGTACATTAAGCGAACGATCAATGTGTTTTTCATGGCCATAGTGGTCGCGGCCAAAAACTTTTTGACAATCACCAAAAATTACTTGCTCGATATTTCTCAGCATTGGTAGATAGGAAGCGACCGATGCACAGATAAAAATACGCTTGGCAACAAATTCACCTGTGCCTGTAATTTTCAGTTGGCCACTAGTGTTATATTCCAACCATTGTCTATCTAAAAATATTTCAATTAGCTCATTTTTCAGAGGAAAATCGCTATCCATGAAAGATAAGGATTGCTCCTTGATATCTAACATCTCATGCTTTTTCATACTCAATAGCAATGGCACTAATAAACAGCCATCCATGTACATCGCTAAAGTTTTACCCAAGCCCCAGCGATTTCTTAGCTGTTCAATCCACAAAGCTAAGGATATAGACGTGGTATCTGTTTGCTGTAAATAGCGATCAAAATCGAAATTAATTAATATACCTAAATCAGCGGGGAAGCCATCAAAAGGGTCATAACTCTCATAGTCCTGATGAACAATAATGTAATCATCTCTTACCCCCTGAATAAAAGAAAGGCTCTCAAGTAAACTTAGTGCCGTTAATAAATGTCCTTTGTTTGCAGAAAAACTCTTACAGAGGTCATCCAAGTGACAGGGTTGTCTTTCTTGAATATAACGTATAAGTGATTGTTTTCTAACAGCATTGATTACTGGAATAGCAACCAAGCCATGAGTGTAATTATTTAACACTGTTAACATAATATTTTCCGAGAAACTTTAGCTATACTGATAAGGCCTGAGACGTGACAACAATGTCTTCAGTAGTCGTGGCGAGTAATCTATGTTGATTTAGTAAAGTTGATAACGTTTGTTGGTTATGACCGTAACGATTGATAACAAAACCATGATGATGTTCATGATTACGTTGGTATTTTAAAAAAGTCGATAAGGTGCCAGTCGCCGACATATCAAGAAAAAACATATTATCTTGCTGACCAAAAGCATGATCGATCAACGCATAAAATTGCATGGGTTTGCGAACAATATTCCAAAAATAATTTTCAGCGGCTGTAATATCACTCGGCATAAGTTGACGAGCCAAGCTAGAGGAATATAGTGGTAGGCGCGGCTGGGAGACACGAATCTTAGTTAAAGCCTGCCGGTAAACAGCTTCAATACTATCAATATGATGAGAATGGAAGCCATAGCTCACAGGCAATGTATTAGTCATTAAACCCTCATTACTGAGTTTAGATTTTAATTCCAATAAGTCTTCTTTTAAACCTGCGACGATAAAATTATTATCAAAATTGGTTCCGGCCAAGCTTACCGATTGAAACAAATCGGGACGCCGATAATAAATATCCGGTGAGGTAATAATGCTCAATAAGCCAGCCTCCTGCCCATGACGGCTTAAGCATTCGGATTGGTGAATAATCAAACCTAGAGCATCATCCACATCGATCATGCCTGAGACGGCTGCGGCAATTAATTCTCCTAAGCTATGACCTAATACTGCATCGGGTTTAATACCTTGATCGATCATTAACTCTGTTAAGCTATAGCCAATCATAAATAAGGCAGGGTGAGTATAAGTAATATTTTCAAACTCTCCCCTAGCAGTTTCTTTATAAAGAGTTGCTAGGATATCTCTGCCACTTAATGACAATACCTTAGCATTAAGTTTATTCATGCTTTGCTTAAAACAGAAATTAGTTTGGTAAAGCTCTAGTCCCATGTGATAGTACTGTGACCCTTGACCTGCATACATAAAGACAGTTTGCAAAGGTTGGCCTGGAGAATGGGTTATTGAGTTGACATTTGAACCAATCACAGAAGAAGCCGCATCGCTTAAAGAGTTCTGCTTATAAGTAGTAACTTGTTGTTGTGGTTCACTTACTATCATAGGTTGTGAGCGAATATGTTGACCAATTTTTGTTAGCACTTGACCTGGGCCAAGTTCGACAAAGTCCTCAAAACCTTGTGATATTAACCATGAAATAGATTCATACCACCTAACTGGTTGAGAAATTTGCCGTGATAAAAGATGGTGATAATTATTTTCACTATAAGGTTTTGCAGTATAGTTGGAGATAACAGGTATAGAAATTGGCTTTAAATGGAACTCAGATAAAAAATCAGAAAATACCTTTTCTACATCCAGCATACAACGTGAATGAAATGCTGCGCTCACATTGAGAGGCATAAATCTTCCCTGTTTAGCAGTAATCAGTTGTTCAAGCTCAGGAGAATAGATCTCCTCGTGTAAACCAGAGATAATAGACTGCTGCTTTGAATTAATATTAGCAATATCTATATTATTAAATCCACTGTTAACTAATATGTCATTAACTGTGTCCACATCCATTTGTAGCACCGCCGCCATAGCACCTCTAGGTGCCTGACTCATTAGCTCGCCTCTTTTCTTCACAATACTGAGGCCTGTAATAAAATCGAAAGCTCCCGCAGCGAATAAAGCACTATACTCACCTAGGCTATGACCTGCCATATACGCAGGCGGTCGATGACCTTGTGCTTGCCTTGCCAAAAAACTCAGTGCACTAACGGTATAAATAGCCGGTTGGGTAAACTGCGTCTGGCTTAAAACTCTATCTGGATCTTCTAAGCAGAGGGTTTTAATACTATACCCCAAGCAATGATCAGCCTGAGCCAGCAAATCTGGAAACTGTTCAAATAAGTCTTTTCCCATACCTACATACTGTGCTCCTTGACCTGGAAAAATATAAACGGACATCATTGCTAGCCTCTATTTTTATAATATATTGGTTATTACTGAGTAAATTTCGCCTTTATTTATCTGCTATTAATGTACTGCGCATACTTATGCAAAATTCGCCACTTTCTGAGTTTGCTTTAATTTTTCTAAACGCTGACTTACGAGCTCTGCGCAGCTGTTCATCAGTAACTCGGCAATCATAGCCACATGACGTGTTTGCCAAGCTTCATAGTCTCCCCCTTTTAGCCATTGGTTAAAATCGCCCAAGGCTGGGCCTGTATGTATTTGAAAATCTACCTGCTTATGACAATCCCCTTCTAAAGCTAAACGGGTCGTTTCCATAAAGTACCAGCGAAAAACTGCCGCCATTTTCTGTTTGGGGTTATTTTTAACCCTCTGCAGGTGCTGTGGTTTTGTTTTAGCAAGATATGATTCAACTTTTACCCAAATTGTCTCGATAGACTGATTAAATAAAATTTTTTTAATTTGGTCTTGTACTGACTTAGGCAGAGAATCTAGTGAAGGATATTGCAAGTAGATTTGATATAGTTTATTGGCCCGAGCGGCAAAAAGTACACCGCGCTTTAATACTTGTACCTTGGCTCCTGTTTCAAACATATCTCCAGCAGGAGCGTAGCTGGTATCGTAAACATCCATCGCCTGTAAGAGGTCTTTAACTGCGATACTTGTACCCGCCTCTGGTGTGCATTGATTAATAGAACCCGTCATAATAAAGTCAGCCCCTAACATAAACGCCGCTAAAGCTGAATCCGGTGATCCGATGCCTCCAGCAAGACCTACGCCTATGGGTTGTAAATAGCGGTGATAGGACTGAGCATAAATTGCTAAACGTTTAATCGCCGGAAATATCACACTCGGATTACCCGAATCTGTATGGCCACCGGAATCTGCTTCGACACAAATATCTTTCGCAATAGGAACATACTGAGCCAAAGCAGCTTCGCTTTTGGTTAAATAAGCTTGCTCAACTAATTTTTCAACAATGACTGCTGGCGCAGGCTGTAGAAATATTTCTGCCACTTTAGGATGAGATATCTTAGCGAGAATCGTATTAGGTGCTACTAGCTTACCCGCAGAATTTCTGTGGATACCCTTTAGGCAGTAAAGCACTAAAGCAGGTGTAATCGACATATATGCAGCTGCTTCGATAAACCTTACTTGGTGTTTTAAAAGAAGTTTGACGCGCTCCAGTTCTTGTTGAGGATTTTTATAGTCTGGCAAAAGGTTAACACCAAAGCTATGGCCATGATCTAAAGCATTTTTAATCTCTACAATCGATCGCTCTACTATATCTTGCGTTAACCCTCCTGCGCCAAAAAAGCTCATCAAACGCGCTTTAGCCATGGCAATAACTAAATCCACAGATGCGATACCTTTATACATACCACCGCTGGCATACGCATATTTAACACCATAGCGCTCAAGAAAATCACTACTACCCAATGCCTCCGGTGATAGTGGTTGTGGATTAATACTTGGTTTTTTCTCGCAAGAGGTATCGGGAGTACCATTCATTTTATTGCACGTCTACTATTTTAGCCGTCTAAATATTTTAGAAAGCCACACGTACCTATTCCCTATCTTCGATTGGGAAGCTAACAATACATTGTGGCGCTTATTGAACTGACTTATTTACCTATATATTTGGTCCATCTAAATGGCACTATGAGCTGGTCTAAATAGCCTTTAGGATAATTAGTGATCGCTTCGTCAGGCCCTAGTTTTTTAGGTCCATTTGTATCGGGAAGATAGTAAGTTTTAAAAACAAGATCCCAAATAATAAGATTGTCACCGTAATTCAGCGCTTCTTTCACTACAGTTGAATGGTGCCAGCGATGAAGGACTGAAGTGCTCACTAGCCAATTTAGAATCCCGTAGTTAATATTTACATTACAGTGCTGCAATAGACTGCTAACACCAATGAAACTAGTAAATAGCGCTAATAGTTCAACAGGTGCTCCTAGCAATACTAAAGTGCCAGTCTGACAAAAATAAAATAAGCTCGTCTCTATAGGATGAACCCTAACTGAGTTAAAAGAATACAAACGGTTGGGAGAATGATGCACAGAATGTATACGCCATAAGAAGTCGACCTCATGCATAAACCTATGAACCCAGTAAGTAAAAAAGTCAACGATTACCACCGCAATCGTAAACTGTACTATTAACGGCCATTCACTTGGCCAAAGGTCAAAGGAAAATACGGTACTAAGATAACTAGCAATAAGGAATAAAGGGACATAAATAATGGCGCGAAGTACAGTGACAGTAACACCCGCTGAAAAAACAAAATGTGCTAAATCAGTTTTTACATCTTGTTGTGATTTATTCCATTCTTTATTAAAAGGAAATTGTCTTTCAAGAAACAAAATAAGAAAACATGAAACGCCAAAGAATAAAGTAACGACATAGGTTTCTGCTATTCCAATTGTAATCATATAGGCGGAGCCTAGAATGGTTATCAACATCCATACAGGAAAAAAGGTAACCGAGATAAGATTACCGATTTTATCTTTCATAATATCACTCCGATACTGGGTATAATATATTTTTTAATAAGATAGAAGGCCGCAAAAAAGTCTATTCTTTGTGCACATCTTTTAAAAATAGCATTGAGAAGAAACGTAGCTCTCGCTCTTTGCTAAATCCACAACGAGTAGGATTACCGCCCGGGTTACGATAAGTGCCAAACAACATGTCCCACAGAGGAAATTCACTATAGTTGTTTTCATGAACATTATATTGGTGATGTACACGATGCATATTTGGCGTTTGTATAATATACCCAAGCCACCTCGGTGCATTAATATTGGCGTGATTAAAAACAGATACCATCGAGTAAATAACTCCGTACCAAGCGATAGCATCAAAATTTAAGCCGATCATGTGAACCATAATACTACCAAAAAAAGTGACCGAGATAGCATTAAAGGGATGCGTGTAAAAAGTTGCAAGTAACTCTAAACGATGGGGGCTATGGTGTAGTTGATGAAAAGTTTTCCACAAAAAGCCATATCGATGCATCGCTCTATGCCACCAATACACCGCAAGTGTCGCCCACATAAAACCGATGAGCCCTGCAATTGGATCGGGTAAATAATTAGACACATTAAGTACTGACAAATCAGGTATCACCTGTCCCCACCACATAGAAAACATTTGCGCACTTGACATAGTAATTACTGTAATAAAAATAGCCCTTGTTTTCCAGTAAGGTATCTTATCGTAATTATTTGCCTTAAAAAAATACTCCATAAAAATTAGAAACGCCAAAAACACTAAAAAACAAATGTACATACCACTACCTATTTAATCGTTAGGACTGATTTATAATAAGGTTATTCAATTTCAAAAAAAAACAATATAGAGGCACCTATAAAGTTATTTCACAAGTTTTTGATAAAATGCTTTCAAACAATCAAAAGCTAAATTTTCTAAAAAAAAGCATCTCTTACGAAAGCAAAAAAAAACTCAAAAGCATTAATTACCAAACTAAAAAACATTTAGCAAGGCACCAATCATTTTACTAGCCGACAACTCAACCAGTCTCTATAAAATTTTTTAAATTGTCTATTATGATGAAAACAAGACGACATTCGCGCACTTAATTAATGGTTAACAATTAACAAACACTATTTTATTCAAATCAACTACACAACATCAGCCCACACTCAGTTTTTCCTTCAATATTGCAAGAGAAAATTATCAGTCTAATTTTTCACAATACATCTGCATACAGTACGTCTATTCGGCATCAAAATATATAAAACCTAGACAGCCTTACTATCACACGGGAATAAAATATTGTTTTCTGTCATGCAAAATACATGGACACCTAATACGCAACCACACAATAAACATTAAAAAGAAACTATTATTGATATTAATCAGATAACTGTTTTATTTATAAGAAATATGGCTTGCGCACTTTTGCGGCGCTTATTTACTTAACAAAAGAAAATAAATTAAATTAAAAAAAATAACTATTGGTATTATTTTTATCGCTTATATAGCTTATTAACAACATATATGATTATCTATTTGAAGAAATTAAAGCGCTGCAAAGATAAAGAGAGCCACAAAAAATATACAACAAAAGATTACTAACCCGGCAGAGATTTATTTAAAAATTCACAAAAATTAACCATTATTTACAATTCTGATATTCTCATTGACGTCTGTATCAAAAAAACACTAAATGCTCTTAAATTGATCTCTTGAATAAATTTGTGTGCAAAAAAGTAGAATAAGGGCAATATTTAAGCTGATAAATTACACCAACCATTCAATTATATATTGTTTAAAATTTACTATTACTCATATATAAGACAATTAATATAATAAATACGTCACCTATATCCTTACAACGATACAGAAATAAAAGATATTTTTGACGACAAAAGCTGGGAAATTCAAACTGGAGGACAAATATGGTTATCTAGTAAAAAAAGGAATTAGACGAAAGTTAGATGCATTATAACCGCAAACGGCTGTAGTTTTACTTTAGACATATCATAATATCTGTTAACTACTTCTATAGCTTTCGGCTATGGTTAACATTAAAATCACTGGAATAACTGTAGTCTTATAGACTGTCGATAAATCGATTAGAATTTCAATACAGTATTACAAGCCCTCATCATTCAATGATTATAGCACAAACAGATTATCAAACTCTTAATATATTGACAGCCACTTCTTATTCAAGTTAATTTAAAAAAACACGATATCATTTAATAATTAAAATTTAATAAATTTTATCATCTTGTTTTATTAAAAAAAGCGATAGCTTACGAAAAATCACCACTGTAATATTTTTTTAAAACACTATAACTCTCTCGACAGAAAGCATCGACATTTATTCAAATAAGCCTATTCTAAATAGCATAATATTGAATTTGACATTTAAATAAACATCTTAAATGTGACTAAATTTTGAAAGTGAACAACACCAAAAAGGCCATATAAAAAATTTCGTGTATGGGGTGTAATTAGGCAGGGAGGAAGATGTAGTAAAATAGTATTAAATAAATAAGCATCTTTCTACTTTACAATTAGAACCATGCTATGTTTGCACAACACTTGATTACATTATTTCTAATAAGGTTTTGTTTATTGTTTGATATCAACTTTTTCTAGGACAAGTCGTGTGATCGAGTTTCTACTTAAACCTTTCTACTCAAAATAAGTTAAGCTACCTAATAAGGCTTACAGCATGACCAAGTAATTATGCCATGATGCAAGCCTGAGCATTTATTTAAGGTCTAAATACCAAAAATTTACCAGCTTCTTCAACACCGTAATTTTCAGCTTGCGGGAGGGCGAGAACAAAAAAACTATTATCCTGCGTTTTAGCGAAACTGCTATTGGCAAAATCGTTTGGGTTTTCCCCAAAAATAGGCTGATGCACAAGTGTGCCATTGTCGCCGTTGTAGTTAAAGATCCCACCTACATCGTTACCCCCGCTAATATCAGTACTTGGTGTGACAAAAAGAATACGATTGTCACTCAATTCATAAGTATCAACAGTTTCAATATTTCCCCCAGCGAGACCTGCATCCATCACGCTACTTATAAACGTATTTGTTGCGCCATCTATTAGGGCCACCTCACCATTATTACGTAACCTTCCTTTGGATGAAGAAACTAATACATTGCCATTATCAAGAACACGTAAGCCTTGATCGGCGAATTGCGAGTTGTTGGCGCCCCCAATTAATGCCTCTCCTACAGTTGCGCCGGAGGCACCATTAATAAGTATCACCTGGCCACTATCCACCAGTGCGCCAACATCAACATGTGGTGACGCAATCATAACATTACCGTTGCTCAACACTGCCGTGTAAAAACCAATTCTATCGCCTTCACTCGCACCTTCAATAGGCTTTCCAACAATTTCACCGTTAGTGCCATTAACCAACATAACTGAACCGGCATCACTATTACCAGAAATATTATGTTCACTAGAAGCGATGATGTAGTTACTATTAGCAAGAGCTCTGACTCCACTCGAACCTAAACGATCAGAAGTCGTCGTGCCGCTAATAGGTGAGCCAATGACAGTATTGTCTTTGCCGCTAACCAGTTTTACTGAGCCGGCATGCGTCACACTGCTAATATCGTTGTTTGGAAGCGCCACTACGTAATTATCATTGGGTAAAGCGGTTATTCTAGATTCACGAATAGCATTAATATTTTCAACAAGCGGGTCACCAATAAATGTATTGGTTGTGCCACTAACCAGCCTTATCGAGCTGGTCCCAGCAGGGCCTGCAACGGTATCGATAATGCTTACCACAACAATATTGCCATTACTTAATGCCTTATATCCATTACTCCCAATCTTACTGCCGGCATTATTGCCATAAAGCGGCTCGGCCACAGGCTCACCCATCGCATTAAATAAAAGTACAGCCCCAGTATTTTTAACTGTACCATTGTCTGCATTCGGTGCGATTATGGCAATATTACCATTTGTCAGTCGTACAACTCTTGCCAAAGAGAGATCATCAGAAGCAGCGCCGTAATAAATTGCTGAACGCTCAACACCTGTTTCTCCATTTAACACACGAATGGAGCCTGTATCAGTGGCGCCACTGGCTGGCTGATCCTTGCCAATCAACACTAACGCATTATTGTCAGATAATTGATAAACTAGCTCTGTTCCGAAACGATCATTGGTTTTATTTCCATGAATTGTATCGCCAATCTGAACACCAGTGTCACCATCTATTAGCCGAATAGAGCCCGCTTGTTGAACACCGTCTACATTGTCAAGATGAGAGCGAATAAAAAAGTTCCCGTTATCCAGAACATCAATGCCTGACGAACCTAAAAGGTCGTTCTCATTATCCCCTTCGATGCTGGCAATAATTGCTTGTGTGTTCGAATTATAAATATGTACAGATCCGGCCTTGTTGATACCATTGGGACTATCTTCAGGCTTGGTTAACACAATATTACCGTTAGCAAGAATAGTGAGCGATGGAGAAAACTCTATTGATTTACTGGGATTGGGATCACGCAATTCGACAGCTTGCAATGTGGGTAAGCTAGGGGTCGCAGTGGGTTCGGGCGATGGCATCGGACTGGATGTTGGACTCGGGGCCGAGGTCGGAGTTGGGGTTGGTGCCGCCGTGACCTCCGGCGATGGGCTTGGAGTCGGTGATGAACCGGAACCTACTGTGCCACCTCCAGAACTAGAACCTGCCCCGGAGTCCGAATTATTAGATGAGCTGCCCCCACATCCACTAAGAAATAGGGACAAAAATACCGTACAGAGCGTAACTCGTGTTCTTAACAAACATTTTAAAAGTATCATAATAGTAAATAATTTCCTGTGAAAAACAGCACCTCAAAGAAGAGGTCGATTTATTGAGTAAGCATGTTGGTTTTTATTAAGAATTTTATTTAAGCAGTTTTTCGTCAATAAATATTTTTATAATATCTATACAAGCTCCTAAAGGTGCGCCACACCTATACATTTACATATTTAATGTCTGGGCACTTACTGCCGTGGTTTCCTTTCCATAGTTTCCTTCCGTGGTTTACTTTTGATCACTTTCTTCCCTGACTTCCTTCCCTGACTTCCTCCCCTGACTGTCTTGCCTCATGTTCATATCAGGCATCAATTTTTCAAAAAATTGCTTTTTAAATATCTGTTTTTCTAGAAAGCAAACCCTCCTAAGCCCTGATAGTCTCTAGTTTTATGAAAAAATATAATCAAAATAAATTTAATATTTTTACCTCACTTATCGCCATCATATAAAACTGAGCATGCGGCACTGCTCGCACTAAAAATTCTACTTAACATCACAAGTATTTAAGATAAACCGAATAGCAACTAGGCTTAAATTAATTTTCAGCATTTCTTAAAGCATAATAATTATGTGTGATTCAGAGTCTTCTACTGCGACTTCGGCACTATAAAAAACCACAATTGCGCATGGCGCATGTGAACCTAAATGTGTGAAATGAGGGAATCCATCCGACATAAACAGAGAATTACTAGCGTAGCAATACCTGAACGTAATAATACCCAGAAGTAACAATACCTAGAAGTAACAATCAGTCAGTTTATTAAATTTGCATTTTTTCTTTACATTTTTTTACAAATTTATTTTACTTAATTTAGTTCTTTTTTCAAGCATTCTCTACTACTTTTAAGATACATGGTGATTGTAAATAGCAGAATATATCTCAATTCCACATTATGGCTTCAATATAAGGTTGCTTTGGTAAAAAAATTACCAATTATTCAAAGAAAGACTTTCCCAAATCACAAGATAATTGGTTTGAATGTGAAATATTTACTGAGAAACGTGATTTCAATGTTTTAGTATTTTTACTGCCCAATATTATTAGTATTAATTCATGTAATAACAATCAGACTGAGATAAAAGCGCTTTAACAATGGGTGTTTTTTGAGGTTTACGATACCGGGATATCTAATATTTCAAATATATTTCACATTTATTATTCATTCATATTCGGACAATATGTTTTTCATTTAATTTATATTTTTAAAATATGATTTTTTCACCAGCACAACAATTACTACTGAATTAGAAAGAAACATTTTCAATTCTTACTTAAAAATAGATAAATTCGTCACGTCATTTAAAACTTAACATATTATTGCTACAAACGTTTCGTTATTATGGCCTTGTAATCCAATCTAAATTTAGTATGTGTAGGTAAATTCATGCAATTTTTCAAGTCAGCACCAACACTTTCCTGTCTTTGTCTTGCTTTATCCGCTTGCGGTGGTGGCTCAGATAACACAAACAATGTATCGAATAACGCAGATGGCATTTCTCCTTCAACATCGACTCCTATTCCTACTCCCACTCCTAGCCCCTCCCCTACTTTATCATCAACACCAACAGCGACTCCAACGCCAACCCCAACATCAACATCAACACCTATAAATGAAGAAGAAACTAAAGAGGTATTTACAGTAACCAATGTCTTTCCGATACACTTTCCTTATAGGAATACAGCTGTATTTACTTTTACATTTAACAAGAATCTCTTAGCAAGTAGTATTGATGAGACAGCAAGTATAAAAATTTCTGAACAAGAAACAGGAGATACTATTTCTGGGAAGATAACATTGGTAAACTCACAAACGCTAGAATTTCGACCCGACACAACACTTAAGTTTGCTACCGCCTATACATTTTCAACGTCCAGCCAGTTGGTTTCTGAAGATGGTGAGACCTATGCTGTGCAAAATTGGGATTTTCGTACTTTACCAGATATTGATTTAGGCGAAACTACGCAACAAGAGTTAGAAAAATGTGGAACTGTTCCAAGCGTTGAGTTGTTATTTCGTATGGTACGTGAACGCAGCTTACCCGA
The DNA here is from genome assembly GCF_002157225.2 of Agarilytica rhodophyticola. Classification (NCBI taxonomy): domain Bacteria; kingdom Pseudomonadati; phylum Pseudomonadota; class Gammaproteobacteria; order Cellvibrionales; family Cellvibrionaceae; genus Agarilytica; species Agarilytica rhodophyticola. Next base: position 3,119,256 of record NZ_CP020038.1, on the reverse strand, counting down.
CGATGCTGTTTGTAGATCTCATGGATATACCAAGGCGGTGGATTCCGATATGTTTGGCTTGAACTGCAAATTAAATGTCGTTGCAGTAAAAACAGCAGAGGCTAGAAAAGAAAACCTCGAAAATAACTATCGTAGAACCGGCAACCCAGCTTTTAGTCTCACAGTGGATTACGACAAGAGTATAAAAAATCAAGGCTACAACGAACCCTTCGAAAATTTCAACAAGGTTACCAGTAATATTCGAGAAACCCCAAAAGATTTTGCAAACACGCTAACCAAAGAAGAATGTGACTTAGTTATGAACCCAGCCTACACCGAATATGGTGCAGCGCTTATAACTACTCAACCAGGGGGCACAGAAGGGAATCGATATACTTTCCACGAAGCAATCTTCGGCTTATAAGGCTTAAGTAATACACCATTAATAATAGCAAAATAAATTATTATGTGGACAATCTCACATCTTAAGGCGTGAGATTGTCCAAACTAAATTAAGTTAGACTAAATAAAGAACCTACCTCGGCTTAGTAGAAAAAGTAACAAAGACAGAGAAATAAATTCTTAAAATTGCCAGTCTCACCATTAGGCCCAAAAATTTCCATATAGTCGCTCCATCCTTTACTACTGATACTCAATCCGCGTTTGAGGGTAGTTATTATCTTTGAAACCACTGACACCTTGTTTAAAGATATGGATCTTGTCAAGACGATAACCACCAGAACTACCTGAAACAAAAAAGTAATGATCACCAGCTGTAAGCTCATACATAGGCTGAGTATATTTACCCTCGTTTCTAGCAATAACGCCATAATTATTATGAGTCGTATCGAAGGTAAAACCTACCCCCTCTTCAAACGCATCCTGAGTGGTTGAGTGAAATGTATTACGTAAAATTCCAAAAGGCGCAACATCGATTCCCATCAATGTATGAACATAATTCCAGTCATCATTAGAAGGTGCGCCATAGTGTGAGTGCCTAAGTGCCATTCGATATTTACCAGGATTGGTAATGCGCAACTTATAAATTAACACACCACGTGATTTAGAATGTTTCACATTGAGCCCCTCCTCTGGCACATAGCGAATATAACCGGTGCCGCTGTAATCCGGTTCAGAGGATTCAATTTTCCATGCGCCATTCAAAGGGACGGTCTCAGCTTCGATAACAATGCGCCCATCCTCTTCCTCAAAGACATGCTCAGTGATAGGTAAATTAATTTTTGGCGTTTTCCCGGCCGGAATAGCTGGCATCCTATTAGCTGATCCTCCATTAGGATCTATTAACTGCCGGCCAAAAAAATCCTTTAACTCAGTTACAGTAGTTATACTATTGCTACCGCTCTCCTTAATTAGCCATGTGAGCATACCAGTATCAGAAACATCTGCAACCTTACTCGCTTTCATACGTTGAAATACCCAACGCAAATTAGGATCTAAATGGTTATTTAACCACTCCCAGGGGGCAAAATTAGGCTTGTTATTGTCGTCTTTCGTTCTTAAGCCCTGATTCTGATCGGGTATTCTTAAAACTTTAATTTTGGCGTGAAGCTTGAGTATATCATCCAGATCATGCTGCCAGAGTCGTGGTTTATAGTAATCATTATAACCACTGTGAGTCACAAGTCTCACATGTGCTCGCCTATTCTTTTCTGCTTTACGCATGGCGCGATAAATTAACTCTACCGGCCCGCCAACAATGATGTACAGTGGGTTAGTGGCGGTGGATTTATTGATTTCGTCTCTTAAGTTGTTAATAGCCGCGTAGGGGCGAGATGACACATCAAAAAAATTCCTCATATCGAAACCCCAACGAGCTGCACCTCCCATAGCCCCGACCCACATATTATTTTGGGCTTTATTTATTTTTTTGTATTCAAGCCAATTATTGAAGTCATAGTGCACCAAATTATTTTGCAATTTTGCTTTCGCAAGTACAGCGAGTGTCATAGGTGTAGCACCAATATCATCGCGATCGGCATTAGGATTTCCGTCCGAACTCACTGCAATGCGATTACCTTGTATCCAGGGCGACTCTTGTGCCATTGCATCATAAGGCGACAGTATAAAAGAGAGCGAGATCACACCAACGGCATACACCTTCTTTAAGGAAATAGTCTTCATTTTTCTCCAGATTCTTTATCAGTGATTATTTTCGAGATAAGCATATAACAAAGTCGTGACTTTAGTATTTTGATAGTACTTTGATGCCACTGATCAACTTTTTCCAACCAGCCGAACACCCTAAATTTTTCACAAAAAATATTTGAAACTAAAAAATTCGATATTGTTTCAAACTACAATTCCGAAACTTAAGATTTTAACTACCCACCCAACCATATCGCTTTTAAGCAAAGAACCATTATGATCGTTCTGCAAACATTTAAAGCCGTCTTAATGAAAACTCATAATAGCTTCTGGCTAATTTTAATTAATAAGCACTTTTTATTGAGGCACACCCTCACCCCTTAACATTAAGATATATCTACGTTTTGTATTTTAAAGAGCATGGCTCAAACACATAACACTTTCCCTAACAACTGACATCAGAAAACTTAACTTCCACGCAGACAGCTATCAAAATACTACTTAGCACATATGCATAGTGATTAATAACTTGCCAGGCAAAAAAATACATAACAGAAGAGTCAAAATAAGATCCATTATGCTATTTGAGACAATTCACTTTACAACATAGTAGAGAAATTAGCTACAAGCATTTTATTAGTCTTATATCTCTTTATGTCACACTTTATGTCAGATATTTTTTTCACTACCAATCGATTTACAAAGCATTTTAAATTTTTACTGAAAACACTTTTCAATAAAAATAAAAAATAATTACTATATTTATTATTTTATGTATAAAATAACCTCCAAAACACAGCACAAAAAACCAACAAAAACCAGATAGATTTCTACGAATATATATTTTCTCAGCATGATTGATCGAGAATAATTCCAGAGACTTATAGGTTTCATGCAGCTCAACACACAGCTCATATAACCCAAGTTAGCTTGGTCAATTCTAATTAGATATTGTATTTTTGGCGATTTATCGTTGGTTGTATAAATATTTTTATTAATAGAAAATAACTGATTATGTGCGGTCTACACGACGATATAACCGATAGAAATTCAAATCCTAGTTTAGGATCAAAGATTTAAAATTGAAGATAAGGAATCTTATCAATAAATTTTTTATCAGTTTTATATTTTTTAGAATCTCTAACGATAATTTTCTTTTTGCTATACCTCTCAACCTCGAACGGGATTCGACTAATAATTATTATCTCCCAAATACACTACGTAAATTATTGCAGTATTTCGTATTGATTTATTATTTCTATTTTTTGACTTTTATATTGATATTAAAAACCTCGCATAAAGAACTGATTTACATCAATCATCGAAACCTAATTTTAAATAAAAACTATTATTTAAAGAACATTCGAAACGGAGCTTCTTATTAATGAAACGCTAGACGTGTTGAAAGTTCATGATGACTACCGAGTAACGATGTGTAAGATTGCTTCGCGCTACGGCATCACCTTAAGTACCCTGCAGCATTACTACAAAAAAAAATGATTTGTTAAAAGCTGTGGCAGACAAGCATTTTCAACGGCACATCATTGTGCTTTATGAATTACCCAAGATAAGAACGGAAGATGGCACCGGGTGGATGAGCTTACACTAATTGCAGCTAATGTCTTATATTTTCATGAATATAGATGCATTCAAAAAACAATTTATTTATACAAACATTTTAATTAAACCTTATGAAACAGCGACCTAACTAAAAAGAGAACAATAAAAACCAAGACCATCTTAAAAAAATAATTCTTTTTATTAATAGCATAGTCTAAAAACAGTCGCCCCTTTCAACAAAATCCCGTGGCGAACTCACACATGAATTTGCATATAAAACTCAAAAGCATATTTACTTGAACAGATCAATTATGAAAAACATCGAAGCCTAACAACCTAACTTAAGATGCCAGCTACAAAAATATTATAATTCCCTATCACACTACATGTAGTAGTACTCACGAAAATTTATCCTGCTTATGATGTTAGTCGAAGAAATTTTCAAAAGTGATCTTTATGACTCACTATTTTTCAAGTCAATTTCTTGAACTCTCAAACTCTCAAACTCTCAAACTATACGACAATAATGATTAGTCAAATGGGGAATCCATGAAGGGAAATAATATCATGTATACCATAAACAGGTAAAATTAATGATTAGAATCATTTTATTAAGAAAGACATATATACCTATTTCAAAATATGCCTTAATGAAAAATGGTTAATAATTATCTCTACCAGTTAATAAAGCTACCAATATTACTATATATTAGTTCATTTTTATTTTTATTTTTATAAATTCCAAAAAAGACAATTGTTATTACTAGTGTTTTTCACATTCACCGTGACACTAAAACCCAAAAAATAAAGGCAGTTATAAACATACTATCTCTTCGCATATCATATATTATGATAAAATATTTATTTTCGTTATTCATAAAGTGAGATGGATTTAACCAAGAAAAAATACTCTTTTTTTTAGAGGCGTCAAAATAGCAACTAAAACGTCAGCTTCGAATAAAGAACAGAGCAATCATATTTATTAAATATTCTCTAGTATTAAAGAACCGATCTATTAACACTAGGTTGATCGATATAGCTTTAATAGAAACCTATGTGAATCATATTAATAAAGCTGTATACATTTATTTGATGCTTGTCAAACATGCTTTTAAAACCTTTGCTAGGCAAACTAAATTCTCGTTTATTTTTTGTGCTTTATTGTGGTTGGCCATCTGCGTTATATAATAGGCAAAGATTTAAATAATTTTATAATTAATTGATTTTATTAAATTTTTATTTTTATTTATAGTTAGCCAGGAGATTGGCATTTGGGCAGCACAACTATCTCGCCCAATGTTCAGTTTTAGTCAGCTAAATTTGAGCATTATAATTTTTCACCCTTTGGGGGAGTGGTAGACTTGCTATAGTTTACTTATAATTTTTTTGCTTTACTCAAAATTATATAATTAATTTACAATGAATATAATCAAAGGAAAAAATCATGAAAGTTAATGCACTAATAACTACAGTAGTATTTGCATTTACAACAACAAACTTCGTGCAAGCCGGAGAAATTAAAGCACCCAGCATTTTGCAAGACATTTCAGGAGTAGACGTAATAGCTTTATCAGACGAAGAAAAAGCAAATTTACGGGGCGAAACTTTTTTCGGTACATCTACCACCGATAGTGCATGGAAAAAAGCACGAGATTTTTGTAGGATGGTATCTGGGAATGGCACGAGATGCGACTATGCTGGCACATACAAAATAGCTGGAGTCATAGTTAGAGGCCCATTTATGACATATAAAAGAGCACGGTAAATTATCATTAAAAATTAACCTTAAACATTTAAGGCCAATTTTTTGGCCTTATCCCTATCAAAAATAAAAAAACACATGAACTACTTTTAATATGCAACCGAAACCGCAAAGAAAACATTAAGTACAATACAAAAACACTAAAGTTTAAATAAGCCATTACATGACACGAGCAAGAACCAGTGAATGGGTATTTATATTATTCGACCTAGAAATGGAAAAAGCCAATTTTTTAATCGAATAAAAAATATTTTGAAAATCATCTCATTGCACTTTATTTTCTTAGAAAGTTTTCTAAGGTTAAAAAAATAAATAAAGCCAGACTTGCGCATCTTATAAAAACAAGCAAACAGGGACTTAAATTAATGACACCCAGACAGAAAACAATATGCAAAGAGTTAATAGAAGGGAAAACATATCAACAAATAGGAGATCACTTATGCATTTCAAAATATACGGTGAAATTCCATTGTCGAGAAATTTATCGGGAACACAAAGTAAACAATCGCAAGCAACTAATGGCACATATAATAACAGGAAAAATAAAGATTAGTATAACATAAAAACCTCAGCTCTTGATGATTTTTATCAACAAAGGATAATTTCAGTAAAACCTATGGAATCAAAATATATTTTTCTTTTAAAAGAAAAGTCACTCATTATTTGTATAGTCACTTTCTTTAGCATACCTAAATGTTTATATGGCGACCAAATATATGATCAGAGTAAAAACGTTGAACATAGTCAAAGTAAGAAAGAGGAAATTGACATAAACAACTCAATAGATGACGAACCGACAGAGGATATCAGTCGGTTGTTTCTACGGGAGTCGGAGGTATTGCTGAAACCTAGGGAGACCCAAATTTCCATAGGTTTTGATTATAGCAAAAACGATAGTACGCAAAATTTACGTTTCACCCGAAATAGGATGATATCCATTCCAATATCTATTAGTGTTGGTATATTGGAAAATATGGAGATATTTTCGGAAATACCCTATGTGTATATAGGAAATGAAATTGTGTCGTTTGATAGATCTCTTAAACAGGAAAGTCATGGGGTTGGTGACCTATCTCTCGGATTTTCTTATAGATTGTTACCGGAAAACAAAGGGCATCCTAGTATCACTAGTTCTTTTACGGTGGTCGCACCAACAGGGGAAGATGGGAGTAGTGAAGTTAATGCGATTACATCGGGTGTAGGCTTTTGGGGGGTATCGACGGGATTAAGCGTAACAAAATCTGTTGACCCTGCAGTTCTATTTTTCACCTTAGGGTATGCTCATTCTTTTGAAGAAGATGGAATAAAAAATGGCGATTCATTCAACTATGGATTTGGTATGGGTCTATCTATAAATAGTCTTCTATCTGTTAGTGGACGATTTTCTGGTACATATATCGACGAAATTACAGTTGGTGGAGTAAAAATACCAGGTTCTAGCACAGAACCCGTTTCATTTAATATTGATATGACTTATCAATTAAACAATACCCATAGAATCGCATCTAGCATTGGTTTTGGTCTCAACGATGATGTTAATGATACATCGATAAGCTTCTCGTATATAATTAACTTATAACTGTCATGAATAATAAACACAAAAAATACAGATTATGCATTATTTTTTTGTTATTAAATACCGGATGCGCGTTCCAACCACTGATGAGCAACAGTGGCTACCCAATAAATCAATCAAATAAAATTAAGTCATGGAAAGATTTAAACGAACAGCATATTGTTATGCAAGAGTATGATTATTCTTGTGGTATTGCTTCTCTAGCGACCCTACTACGCTATTATTTTAAGCAAGATATTACTGAAAAAACATTGCTTGATGAAATTGAAGAAATGTTTTCTATGTCAGAAATACAAGTCATTAAAAATAAAGGCATATCTTTTTTGGAGTTAGAAAAAATTGCTCGTCGAAAAGGCTACCAAACCGCTAGCGTTAGATTACACCTAACCTCTTTAAAAAAGCTATCTGGCCCAGTGTTAGTATATATAGAACCAAACAATTATAAACACTTTGCTGTGCTCCGAGGAATCATTGGGGATAGAGTATTTTTAGCTGATCCCAGCCGAGGAAATATAAGGATGTCAGTCCATGAATTTTCTAAAGAATGGCGTGGGGAAACACTTATTTTAGGTAAACTTGGCTTTGGTCTACCTAAATATCATACATTATCAGTTTATCATACTACTAGTTTCCGCAGCGAATTATCAGTTTTGAGAGAGATAATCCGTATACCCTAAAAAGGATTGCCATGATTATGAAATTATTTACTTTTTTCACTATTATAGTATTTTTTTACGCACCCCAACTTAACGCAAATGAGCTTTCTAATAGCTTAAAAAGCCAAATCGATCAATTAAAAAATGATTCAGTAATGAGTATTCAACGTATGCTGAATACGCACCCTTCTACAGCCAAGAATTCGAAACTATTGAGTGATGAAAAAAACTTTAACTTTATCGGCATAGATGCAATTGCAATAAATAATGACAGACAATTGCTAATAGATATGGAATCACTTGGTCTTATTAAGGGTAGCCGTTCTGGGCGAATTGTTTCGGGTCTATTACCCTCTTTTGCCATAAAAGATGTTGTTTCTTTACAGTCATTAAACCAAATATTTCGCCAACGTTCAGTGACATATTCAGGTTCCGTTATTTCTCAAGGGGCTGAGGCCATAGGTGTTAGTGATATCGTATATCAAGGAGAACTTACAGGAAAAGGAGTTAAGATCGGTATTATTTCGGATAGTTACGACTGCCTTTCACAGAGCGTCGACCCAGAACGTTTAACAAAAACAGCTGATATTGATAAAGCCACAGGTGATCTACCCCAAGGTGCTTATGCATTGCAAGAAGCGAATGATTGTCTATTCGCAACGGATGAAGGTCGCGCATTAATGCAAATAATACATGACATAGCACCCGATGCTGAATTGGTTTTCCAGTCGGGTATCAATGGTATTGCCAACACTATCAATGGAATTTTAAGCCTAGCTAACGATATTAGAGTGAATATTATTGTCGATGATACATTTTCTGGTATTGAAACTTACTTTCAGGATGGCCCGGTCGCTCAAGTTATAGATCAGGTGTCGCGTCAAGGTATCACATATATTACCGCAGCCGGGAACAACGGCCGAAATTCTTATCATAGCGTGTATCGTGAAGCCAAAAACTCTGTACTTAATATTAATGCCCATGATTTTGATCCTGGCCTTGGTGTTGATATCTTTCAGGCTTTTACATTAAAACCTGGTAATACGATGTTGCTTAGCTTGCAGTGGGCTAATCCCGCCTATTCTGTTAGTGGAGCACCGGGAGCTTCAACTGATATGGATGTCTTTATTGTCAATGAAGAAGGCACAGAAATAATCACCGGTAGTACGATTATTAATATAGGAAAAGATCCTAATGAGTTTATTTTTTTCGCTAACCCGGAAAACTCTAATGAGTCTAGCTTTAATATTATGATTACAAGAGCGCAAGGTAAGCCTCCAGAGTTATTAAAATATGTTATTGAAGGTGAGTTCAATGGTAAGGTTGAGGAGTACAACACCAACAGTGGAACTATTGTTGGTCGCACTAATAGCCAAATGGGAATATCCGTGGGAGCCGCTAATTACCAGCAAACCTCGGCTTTTGGCGCGGTATCCCCCATATTGCAATTCTTCTCTTCTGCCGGAGGAGAAGCCCCCATTCTATATGACCGAAATGGACAACGATTAACACAGGCAATACATAGGCAAAAGCCTGATATTGTTGGCCCCGATAATATCAACACTACATTTTTTCCGTTTGGTCAAGCAGATACAGATCCGGACAATGATGGTTTTCCTAACTTTTTAGGAACATCCGCCTCAGCTCCCCATATCGCAGCGGCGGCGGCATTACTATTAGAGGTAAATCCAAACTTTCAACCACGGGACATACTAACTTTGTTGAAATTAACGGCGACCGATATGACATTGCGAAACATTGAGGGTCGAGAAAATAATTTTATTGTTATTGGTGAAGGAGTTGATAATGACAGTGGCTCTGGGTTTGTTGATGTAGCAGCAGCGATTGAATTAGCGAAAAGTTATCCTGCCTCACCTGCATCTACTAATATTAACAGTAGTACCGCTCAGTTTAATAACTCTCTAGGAGGTGGCGGAAGTACTGGATTCAATCATTTGATATATCTATTAATATTATTTTACTTTTCTACATGTCGTTTTTTAAAAAACGATCTGAGACGCTAGGGATTGTTGATATTTATGATTTTCTTTTCAGAAGTAAAAATCCACGTTCTTAGAAGACTGGCACCTATCATCGCAATCCGATTTAAATACTTACTAGAATTTTAACTCTAAATTTCGCTCAACCTTTTCCTGATATTTCACATAAAGACGTATCATTTCACCATCAACACCGACTGTATCCATGCAATAGCCTTTCGCCCAAAAGTGATTACCTCAGTAAGGTTTCTCTTTGAGATAAGAGAATTACCGAAATAGTTGTAAGGCTGTCTTACCTTTTAACGTCCCCAGAAGCGTGGATGTTGATACTTTTGGGGGAACCTTAACTAAAAGGTGCACATGGTCAATTTGGACATTGAGTTCGACCAACTCACACCCTAGTCTCTCGCTGTAAACTCGAATGCTCTTACTTAACTCAAAAGCTACCCGATCTTTTAAAACCCGATAACGATACTTAGGCACCCAGACAATATGGTACTGACAGTGCCATATAACATGCGATAATTTACTAAACCTACTCATGTGTATTCTCCCAGATATGTTGTTTGGCAATAACAACTCTAGAAGCCATGTGATTAGGTTCTTAAGGCTAAAGCCTCGAACCTCTTCCACGTCCTATGGACGTGGTTTTGATTTTTAATAAAAAGTCGGTGCCAATGTATAGTATTTTATTTGTTTAAGACTCTTCTCTTAAATAAACAAGTCATAGCTTCTCTCACATTTTTTGCTTCTTTAACTTTATAAATTAGTGCAGGAAACTCGGAAAAAGTTACTTTAATAGGGTTTAAGCTATCAAAGCCACTTGGAATGCCATAAATTGGCTTTTCATTTTCTTCTTGACATGTACCATAAAGTCGATCCCATATACATAAAAGCCCACCATAGTTTGTGTCCATATAGTGTTTATTAGAACCGTGATGAACACGATGATTTGATGGAGTAACTAAAAATTTTTCTAAAAACCCTAATTTACCAAATAGCTCGGTATGAACCCAGGGCTGATAAGCCCACACTATCCCTGAACCAAATATTAATAAAATTGGAGGAAACCCTAAGAGCACCAATGGCAATAACAACAATATATTAAATATTGGTTCCATAAAATTAGATCGATAATAAATTAAAAAATTAAAATTGCGGGAGGAATGATGTGCAGCATGACATGCCCAAAGAATAGGTATTTCGTGTGACAGCCTATGTCCCCAATAAAAGACAAAGTCCGCCACAACAATGGAAAGAGCTACGCTCCAGAAGTTTATCTCAAAAACCCAATAAATATTTAATACATCAATTAAAACCCATTGCGCCTCATACAATAAGTATAAACATCCTCCCTCCATTATAAAAAATGGAATATATGTCATGATATTTGTAAACAACTCCAAGACAATTCTTAAATTGAATTTTTTCCTATAAAGCTCAATAAGAAGCATGACACTCGCCATACCAATAAAAAAATAGTAAAAATAATCATGGTATCTAAAAAGTAACTCTTCCATTTATCCTCGCTTTATTTAAAATAGTTAAGCTTCTCGACTACACCATTATTAACCCTTAAAATGTGGTCAGCAAGATCAAAATAGTGTTCGTCATGGGTGATAGCAATAATGGTTTTCCCTTTCCTCTTTAGTTCAGGTAGTAGCTCTCGATAAAAAATGCGTCGAAAAATAGGGTCTTGATCAGCTGCCCATTCATCAAGCAATATAATAGGCTTATCTTCCAAAAACGCAGCCATTAAAGCCAAACGTTTTCTCTGCCCTTGGGACAAATCAATCGTACTTAATGTATCATCATTCACTTTTACTTTTTTATCTAATTTAAAAAGTTGTAGGTAATTGTCTACCTTTTCAGTTGTTGTTTTTTCCCCATTAGCGCCAAGAAGACGTTTAAATAAGAAAAAATCTGACAGTACTATAGAAAAATGATGACGGTAGGCTTCCATATTAATATCGTCTCCACTGGAAGTATTTAACGTCACTGAGCCTGAAGATGGTTGATACAACCCTGTTAGTAATTTGGCAAGTGTTGACTTGCCAGAACCATTACCTCCAACAATAAACACGACCTCTCCCCGGTTAATATTAAGATCAATAGGGCCTATATGAAAGCCTCGCTCACCACCACTATCTGGATAATAGTACTCCACTTCTTTCATACTAATGGATTGCCACTGTTCAAAATCAACATTTGGCGGGGAAGGTAATTTAGTTGAACCAGAAAGTTTTAAAGAAGCAATTTTTTCAACGGCAACTTTACCTTGAATCAGAGCAGGGAATGACGTCAATAGACCCGATATGGGTGGTCGTAGAAATAAAATAACAAGAGCAAAAGTAGTTAGGTGCTCAAAGCTGCCAATACCAAAAATAAAGTGTAATGCAATAATAAACACCATCATAAACACGGTAGCAGATTCAGCTAAACCCTCCGTCAAACTAATAAAAACAATGGCTTTATTAGCAAACTGCCTAGACTTATCAATAGGAGGAATCAGTTCATTTTTGGTAAAGTCAATATGCCGGTATATATTTAGCTTAAACTCATTTTGGCCTTCAGCTACTGCATGGAAGGCGGCGTAGACTTCATCTTCGACTTCCCTCTCCATCTCCATGTAAAGATCAGTTTTGTTAATCAATCTAACGGCAATGATGACAGTAATAACTAGGATGACAAACAGCGCAAGAAATAGAGGCAGTGAGAGTGAGCCAAGATAAACAAAGCCTGCTAATGCAATAGAGACACCAAAGACTACGAAAGGCAGGCCGACAAAAGCATCGCTAATAGAATCTGTATCATTAATTAACGTAGCTATTATTTTGGCTTTCCCAATTTTATGAATTTGTTCTAATGGCGTATTGAGAACTCTTTGACTAAGTTCAGTCATTAAATGAAAAACAATATGGTTACCCAACTTATCAAAAAGAATTTGCGAACCAGAAACAAATACAAATAACAAAACACACATCACCAGCAAGACACCTAACTCATTGATGTCAAATGGCGCCGTACCATTAATAATTACGCTAATTGTATCAATCAAATATATATTAATCAGAGTGCTTAATATGCCAAATAAAAAAGCCCAAAAAAGTATGTATTTATTGTTTTTATATAGTTTTTTATAGATAGAAATAGTTTTGCTGTTCAAGTGTCCAATCGCCTTATGACATAAGTTTTTTTAGGAACAATAAATTGTTTAGTATTTGTTCCCTTGTAGGGCCGAAATCTAATAGACACGCTATTTCATTAACGCCAGACTCTTCTACCTGCTTTAACAATGGCCGACATGATTCCACGCTGCCTATTAAACCCTTTGTCGATGAAAACCTATCGTAGAGAAAGTTAACAAACTCATCCATATCAGTATCTGATAGCTCGTCAACATCGAACCCTGTACCACGGTTATTAGCTAAGCCCTTCATTAAATCTTTATTGTTTTTTATAAATGTACAATAGGGCTTACGAGCTTCTTCCTTAGTAGATAATTCATCCTCCCCTATATAACTATGCAACATTAAAGTAACAACACCCGAAGAAGGATCATATCCATTTTGCGCTCTGGCAGCGCGATACATCACAACTTTCTCAGCTAACTCTTCTAGTGTTTGGTCTAGTACGGAGGTTAATATATTAAGGCCCATAGCCCCTGCTTTTTTAAAACCTAGAGGTGAACTGCTTACAGTAAGATATAAGGGGAGGTTTTGATTTACTGGCGTTGGATAAATTTTCACGTCCGTATTATCACCAACACCATTTTTTCGCTTAATACTACCACCTTGCCAAAGGGTTTGTAGGACATCAATACCCTCGTACATAACATCATGTTTAGAATGATAGTGCTCAGGAAAAAAAATAAAATCATTGGGATGCCAACCAGCGGCTACTGAAAGCCCCGCTCTTCCATTTGATAAATTATCTACCATTGACCATTGTTCGGCAACTCTTACGGGATCATTAATTGGCATCACTACGCTTCCACTGTGTAGCCGAATATTTTTAGTTAACATTGCTATCGCAGCATGCAAAATAGCCGGGTTGTTATAAATCCCACCAAACTCTGTAAAATGACGCTCTGGTACCCATAAACTTGAAAAGCCGTGTTGATCACCAAATATCGCACACTCTTTTATTAGTTCATAAATATTTCCTGATAATGAATCTTGACTACTTGCAAAAAACATTAGACCAAATTGCATAGTATTAATTCTCTTCACTTTGTCGTTCACGTATTTCATGTTTACTTGTGTTATCACTTAAGCAATTTAATATAAGTGCCATCGGAGCTTCAGGATTTTCAACAAGAAATAGGTGTAAAGTTTTCATTATAAGTTCCATTGACTGACAGACTTCTTCTCCTGAAATAGGAGTCACACAATTAGCGGTAAAACCAATACTATCGCCGAAGTCCTCTACCGCTAAATCCAATGGATAATTCGTGTACTCATTGCTTTTTAATGTTTCGATTTTGTTCAGCCAATCATTTTTCGGGTCTTCTGACTCAAGATTACGTGGGGTGTTATGACGATAATTTAATAAAGCATTAAATAATGGCTTAGGTAATTTGACTCCGCTACATTGTTGGGCTTTTGATAGTGACGCATGTTCATGCGTCAAAAGCTGGCTAAGTCGACGATGAGTTTGCTTAACAGCGACAATCACTGATACATCTGAAATATCTTGCCGATAAGGTAGAGTATTCATACACAACCCCATAACATCATTACTCCCTTCGCCGATATTCATTCTACCGAATAAGACCGTACCAAATACTGCATGTTTAACTTGTGCATGATAAGCAACAAAAAGGCCATAGCTCAGATGGAATAAACTGGAAACACTTACTCCCAAAGCTTTCGCTTGTTGTCGCAAACCAGTAGATAATATTTGCGGCAACATAACATGATACTTTTGACTTCCCCTACCAGACTGCAGGGTATGAGAAACACCAAATGGCGCCGTCGTTTCTTTAATATCAGAAAGTAAATCCGTAAAAAACTCATCATGTTCTGCTTGACTCATACCGAGTCTTGCTTGCGCAACAACATTACGATATGGATAAGGATTTTGTAACTTATGCTCTTGCTCAGAAAAAAGTAAGGCAAGTTCATTCATATAGTTTTCTAAAGTCGTGTGGTCGCTGATAAGATGATGAGTTCGCAACAGTACCAACCAGCGATGACTGCCGGGTTCACGGGCAATAACAAACTTTAATAAAGGCCCTTGTTCAAGATTTATGGATTGATATGAACGAGCCATTGCCTCCAAATAATCAGCTGAATTGTAACCATCGATATCAGGCAATGAGATTTCTTCAATATTACATTGAGCATGACGCAAAACCACCTGTGCTGGTGTTGACACTTCACGCCAAAAAATACAGGTACGAAACGCATCATGTCGATCAACAATAGTTTGTGTTGCAGCTAAATAGCGATCCAATACATCACGATTTGCAAATGCCAAGTGTAAATGTGTTAAATAGGGATCGGCCGTTTGCGAAAGTGTATGATGAAATAAAATCCCTTCTTGCAGCGGAGACAAACCATAAATATCTTGAATGTTCTCAACCCCACCCGGCACTTGCGCCACAATATGTGCAATATCCTCCGCTGTCAGATCAATGAGCGGCAGCATTTCTGGAGTAATGGTTTGTGTATCGCGCCTAATCCTGTTGGGGGGCACGTCAATATTGCGATAGTCACCCACACACGTAGCTAAACCTTCTAAAGTAGGATGAGTAAACAGGTCACGAGTAGAAACACCAAGCCCCACTTTACGCAAACGTTCCATCAATTGCATCGCTAACAATGAATGACCACCCAGCACAAAAAAGTTATCGTAGCGCCCTACACGTTCAACACCGAGTACCTCTTGCCAAATGGTGGCTAACTGCTGCTCCACCGTACCTTCTGGTGCAATATATTCCTGAGGTGTTATTGCACTATCACTGGCAGGCAAGCCCTCAAGATCTAACTTACCATGTGAATTAAGTGGCCAATGATCGAGGAAGACAAAGGCCGAAGGCACCATATAATCCGGCAAGTTCTCGATCAAACGATCCCGTAGCCAAGCTGTATCCTCAGCCGAAAGTTGACCTTCTTCGGCCATCACATAGGCCACTAAGTGCTTATTCTGCCCCTCCCCGGCCATCTGGACCACCGCCGATGCGATCCGTGGTTGCAACTGTAACTGAGCCTCTATTTCGCCCAACTCAATCCGATAACCGCGCAATTTCACTTGCGTATCGTTACGCCCTATAAATTGTAAACTGCCATCTTCCTGCCAGCAGACTAAATCCCCTGTTCGATACACACGAGTATCTGAGGCATCGTTAAACGGATGCGCAATAAAACGTTCTTGAGTTAAATCGGGTCGGTTGAGATAACCTCGTGCTAGGCCAGCACCACCTAACAGTAATTCACCCACAACACCTCGTGGTACAAGACCCAGTTGTTCGTCGACAACATAAGCTTCAATATTAGGTAGCAAATGGCCAATTGATGGCATCTTCTCGGTGCTCACAGTCGCCAACGTGGCATTGACCGTATTCTCTGTCGGACCGTATACATTAAAACAACGTAGTTGTTTGATCGCACTGAGTTGCTGCCACAACGAAGACGGTAACAGCTCACCGCCGATAAATAAGGTCAGTCGATTTTCGGCATACGCTTCTTGCTCAAATCTTTCTATAAGAACGGGCAAGAGCACCGTTAATTGCGAAGGTGTGCAATCTAGTACATTGATCTGATGCGCAAAGATATAATCAATCAGTAATGAAGCGTTCTCTCGTATATTTTGTGGCAACAAGGTTAAGGTTGCGCCGCAGGATAAGCTCACAATAGCTTTGACAGAAGAATCAAACGCCATGGAAGCATTCAGCCCCCAAAGCACACTGCTCATATCCAATCCGCTACGTTGCTGCAAACCATGATATAAATTGATGAGAGAGCGGTGTTCAACCATCACACCCTTGGGCTTACCGGTGGAGCCTGAGGTGTAAATCACATAAGCCAATTGAGAAGGCTCAATGGATATGCGTGGCACTGTCGATGGGTATTGCTGGATGGCGTAGTGGCACTCATCAAGAACCACCACCACTTGCTGGTCAATCGGAAAATGTTTGCCAAGCCTATGTGCAGATATGATGAATCTTACATTCGTATCATCCAGCATATAGTGTAAGCGAGCACTGGGATATTGCGGCTCTAAAGGAACATAAGCCGCGCCAGCTTTCCAAATCGCCAACATGGCGACAATAGTGTCTGGATGTCGTTCGACACACAGGCCAACCAAGCTCTGTGCCGCTACCCCTTGTTCAATCAGGTAGTGGGCGAGTTGGTTGGAGCGGTCATGAAGTTCGGCATAACTCAGCGTAAAAACACTATCTTTGTATTCCACCAGCGCGGGTTGACCCGGGTAGGCATCAGTATAGGCAGCAAACAACTGAGGTAGACACTGCTCCTGGCTAAACTCGGCTGCAGTATCATTAAATTGACGCAGCTGCTGGTGCTCTTCATCCGACAATATATCGATGTGGGAGACGGGCGTTTCAGGCTCATCCGTTAATAACTCCACCAGATGGGTTAAGGCTGTCTCCATCATCAGACAAACACGCTCAGCCAATGTTGGCTGGGTGCTCATACAGGTCAGCCCTAGCGTATGGCCGCTGTCTTCAATAGATAAATCCAGAGGGTAATTAGTACGCTCTTCAGCTTTAAGCACTTCCACTTGGCTCAAGCCCAGTGCCTCTAGTTCATAAGTCGCCTGATCCATATTGGCATTGTGACGATAGTTCAGCAAAGCACTGAACAGAGGCAGTGAGGCATGCACATGACTGCAGCGCTGTGCTAAGGCTAAGGGCGCATGTTCGTGGGCCAGTAAATCACTTAAACGATGATGCGCTTGCAGCACCGCTTCTTTTAACGAAAGATTATTAATGTCTTGCCGATAAGGCAAGGTGTTAATAAACAGCCCCATGGTATTATCCGAGCCCGCACCAGACTGCATACGACCAAATAACACCGTGCCAAATACCCCATGGCGCACACCTGCCGCACGGGCCACCACCACCCCATAGGCCAGGTGACATAAACTGGCCACGCTTACCCCCAAGGTTTTGGCGTGATGACGTAAACCATCGTTTAACCCCTGGGATAATTCATGTTGATAGCGGTGGATCGCAAGGCCATCCTGCTGCACATCCACTAAGCCAAAGGGCGTGGTCGGCTGCTCGATATCCCCTAATAACGCCTCAAAGAAGCGATCGTGTTCCGACTGAGGATTCCCCAAACGCGCCGCCGCGACCATATTGCGATAGGGTTCTGGCGGTGGCAGCTGGGCCGCTTGATCCGACAACAACAAGGCCAACTCGTGTAAGTGTTTTTCCAGCGTGGTGTGATCATCAATCAAGTGATGGGTCTGGTGTAACACGAACCAGCGTTCACTGTTTGGCTCTTGGGCAATCACATACTGCAACAGCGGGCCCTGCTCCACATCCAACCAGCGATGGGAGGCTTCCATCTCACTGAGGTATTCCGCCGCGGTCTTACCTGACACCGGTTCCAAGACCAATGTCTTCACTTTTAAGCGAGTCTCTCGCAACACCACCTGGGCGGCTTCCGATAAGCCTCGCCACAAAATACTGGTACGCAAGACATCATGGCGTTCGACAATACGTTGGGTAGTGGATAAATAGGTATCCAGGGTCTGGCGATTGGGAAACACCAGTTGCATTGTCAAAATATAAGGATCTACCGTTTCAGAAAAAGTGTGGTGAAATAAAATCCCTTCCTGCAGCGGAGACAAACCATAAATATCTTGAATGTTCTCAACCCCACCGGGCACCTGCGCCACAATATGCGCAATATCCTCCGCTGTCAGATCAATTAAAGGGAGCATCTCTGGGGTGATAATGCGTGTTTCTGGGGTAATCTGGTTGGCGGGCACCACTAAGCTTTGCGCTTTTTGCTGCCCATTTTCAATGGAACGAGCTAAACCCGCTAACGTGGGGTGCTCAAATAAATCTCGAACCCCCATCTCTATCTCCTGTTGCCGCAGCTTCTCCATCATCTGCACCGCCAACAGAGAATGGCCTCCCATACGAAAGAAGTCATCCTGGCGACCGACCTGCTCTAGCTCCAGTAACTCACACCAAATAAGCGCTAATTGTTTCTCCAATTCACTCTCGGGGGCTTCGTACACCGTCTGGCTCAAGGCCGCCAGATCCACTGCTGGCAACGCCTTGCTATCGAGTTTACCACTGGGGGTTAACGGCCATGCCTCAACGGCAAGAATCGCCGCCGGTACCATATAATCCGGCAACTTCTCGATCAAACGATCCCGCAACCAAGCCGTATCCTCCGCTGAAAGTTGACCCTCTTGGGCCATCACATAGGCCACTAAATGCCGATGCTGCCCCTCTCCTGTCACCTGCACCACCGCCGAGGCCACCCCTGGCTGCATCTGTAACTGGGCCTCTATCTCACCCAACTCAATACGAAAACCACGCAGCTTAATTTGCTTATCTGTGCGCCCTAAACACAGCAATTGACCATCAGCCAAATAGCGCGCTTGATCTCCAGTTTTATATAACCGCGCAGGACGACCACGACTGTCGCTGGCCATAAAGGGATCAGCTAGAAAGCGCTCTGCAGTCAATGCCTCTTGATTGAGATAACCGCGAGCAACACCATCGCCCCCCAAATATAATTCCCCCACCACACCTTGAGGCACTGGCTGTAAATGCTCATCCAGAACATAGGCTTGGGTATTGGCAATCGGACGTCCTATGGAACTGTCTTCCTGACTGACGATATTGACGATGGAGGTAATGCTGACTTCTGTCAGCCCATAGGAATTGCACAACTGAGGTAAGGACTTCTGCAAATCAAACCAACGTGCCACACTCTCAGCATCAAGAGATTCACCGGAGACCACCACCATGCGTAAGCTCGGCGATAAGTGCAATGACGTATCCGACAACCAGGTCTGCCAGAACTTCACCGGTAACTCCACAAAACTCACCCCATATTCTTCACACAAACTATGAAACTGCTGAGGGCTGCTCAGCCAATCATCGTTGCGCAAGATCAAGGAAGCGCCACAACTCAGGGCACCAAAGAGATCACTGGCACAAACATCAAAACTCATACTGGCAAACTGCAGTACACCGTCATCAGGGCTCAAACTATAGGTGCTAGTAAACAATTCTTTTTGATTGACCAGCCCGGCGTGTTCCACCATCACCCCTTTGGGCTTGCCGGTGGAACCAGAGGTATACATCACATAGGCAAGGTCTTCTGGGCTAAGGGCAGGAATAACCGGGTTATCACAGGGTTGGCCAAGGAGTTCTTCATTACCATCTAAAGCAATCACAGGCGCTAAAGCCGCTGCACTGCCTAAGGCCTCGCGACCGACTTCATCAGCGAGTAATAGGATAGGTTTGGCATCGCGCACAGTGTCTTGTAAGCGTTGACTGGCATAGCTTGGATCGAGGGGCACATAGGCTCCACCGGCTTTTAAGATAGCCAGGGTCGCCACCACCATGTAGGCCCGTCGCTCGCTACAAATTCCCACCAGGGTATTCGGCCTCACCCCGTGTTCAATAAGATAATGTGCCCATTGATTGGCTTGCTGATTTAACTCGCCATAACTGAAGGTATAACCGCTATGCTGAGCACACGCGGGTTCCACTACCGCCGTTCGATCAGGATGAGCTTTCGCCTCGTCTTCAAAGAGGTGATGGATGCATTGATCATGAGGATAGCTGCTTGCAGTATCATTAAAATCAACCAGTAAACGCTGGCGTTCTGAACGAGGCAAGACATCCAATTGAGATACAGCAGTATCAGGCGCATTCCCTAATAACGTCACCAGATGACTTAACGCCCTTTCCATCATCAAACAAGCCCGCTCAGATAAAGCCGCATCGACACATTCCATGGTCAATGCCATACGTTGGCCAAAATCTTCTACAGACAAGTCGAACGGATAGTTAGTACGCTCTTGTTCTTTGATAACCTCAACATCTTGTAGCCAGTGGTCTTGCAGTTGATTGGCAACTTCATCAATTTCTTGATTGTAGCGATAGTTCAGCAAAGCACTGAACAGAGGCAGTGAGGCATGCACATGACTGCAGCGCTGCGCTAAGGCTAAGGGCGCATGTTCGTGAGCCAGTAAATCACTTAAACGATGATGCGCCTGCAGCACCGCTTCTTTTACCGAGAGTTCATTAATATCTTGACGATATGGCAAGGTGTTAATGAACAGCCCCATGGTATTATCCGACCCGGCACCCGACTGCATACGACCAAATAACACCGTGCCAAATACCCCATGACGCACACCTGCCGCGCGGGCCACCACCACCCCATAGGCCAGGTGACATAAACTGGCCACGCTTACCCCCAAGGTTTTGGCGTGATGACGTAAACCATCGTTTAACCCCTGGGATAATTCATGTTGATAGCGGTGGATCGCAAGGCCATCCTGCTGCACATCCACTAAGCCAAAGGGCGTGGTCGGCTGCTCGATATCCCCTAATAACGCCTCAAAGAAGCGATCGTGTTCCGACTGGGGATTCCCCAAACGCGCCGCCGCGACCATATTGCGATAGGGTTCTGGCGGTGGCAGCTGGGCCGCCTGATCCGACAATAACAAGGCTAACTCTTGTAAGTGTTTTTCCAGCGTGGTGTGATCATCAATCAAGTGATGGGTCTGGTGTAACACGAACCAGCGTTCACTGCTTGGCTCTTGGGCAATCACATACTGCAACAGCGGGCCCTGCTCCACATCCAGCCAGCGATGGGAGGCTTCCATCTCACTGAGGTATTCCGCCGCGGTCTTACCTGCCACCGGTTCCAAGACCAATGTCTTCACTTGTAAGCGAGCCTCTCGCAACACCACCTGGGCGGCTTCCGATAGGCCTCGCCACAAAATACTGGTACGCAAGACATCATGCCGTTCGACAATACGTTGGGTAGTGGATAAATAGGTATCCAGCGTCTGGCGATTGGGAAACACCAGTTGCATTGTCAAAATATAAGGATCTACCGTTTCAGAAAGAGTATGGTGAAATAAAATCCCTTCCTGCAGCGGAGACAAACCATAAATATCTTGAATGTTCTCAACCCCACCAGGCACCTGCGCCACAATATGCGCAATATCCTCCGCTGTCAGATCAATTAAAGGGAGCATCTCTGGGGTGATAACGCGTGTTTCTGGGGTAATCTGATTAGCAGGCACCGCAATTACGTGACTGGCACTCGCGGAGGAAGAAGCGATAGAACGAGCTAAGCCCGCTAACGTAGGGT
Organism: Agarilytica rhodophyticola; assembly: GCF_002157225.2. NCBI lineage: Bacteria > Pseudomonadati > Pseudomonadota > Gammaproteobacteria > Cellvibrionales > Cellvibrionaceae > Agarilytica > Agarilytica rhodophyticola. The sequence goes on along the minus strand of NZ_CP020038.1, from coordinate 3,097,288 downwards.
GTTCAAATAAATCTCGAACCCCCATCTCTATCTCCTGTTGCCGCAGCTTCTCCATCATCTGCACCGCCAACAGAGAATGGCCTCCCATACGAAAGAAGTCATCCTGGCGACCGACCTGCTCTAGCTCCAGTAACTCACACCAAATAAGCGCTAATTGTTTCTCCAATTCACTCTCGGGGGCTTCGTACACCGTCTGGCTCAAGGCCGCCAGATCCACTGCTGGCAACGCCTTGCTATCGAGTTTACCACTGGGGGTTAACGGCCATGCCTCAACGGCAAGAATCGCCGCCGGTACCATATAATCCGGCAACTTCTCGATCAAACGATCCCGCAACCAAGCCGTATCCTCCGCTGAAAGTTGACCCTCTTGGGCCATCACATAGGCCACTAAATGCCGATGCTGCCCCTCTCCTGTCACCTGCACCACCGCCGAGGCCACCCCTGGCTGCATCTGTAACTGGGCCTCTATCTCACCCAACTCAATACGAAAACCGCGCAGCTTAATTTGTTTATCTGTGCGCCCTAAACACAGCAATTGACCATCAGCCAAATAGCGCGCTTGATCTCCAGTTTTATATAACCGCGCAGGACGACCACGACTGTCAGTAGCTATAAAGGGATCGGCTAAAAAGCGCTCTGCGGTTAATGCCTCTTGGTTGAGGTAGCCGCGAGCAACACCATCGCCCCCCAAATATAATTCCCCCACCACACCTTGAGGCACTGGCTGTAAATGCTCATCCAGAACATAGGCTTGGGTATTGGCAATCGGACGTCCTATGGAACTGTCTTCCTGACTGACGATATTGACGATGGAGGTAATGCTGACTTCTGTCAGCCCATAGGAATTGCACAACTGAGGTAAGGACTTCTGCAAATCAAACCAACGTGCCACACTCTCAGCATCAAGAGATTCACCGGAGACCACCACCATGCGTAAGCTCGGCGATAAGTGCAATGACGTATCCGACAACCAGGTCTGCCAGAACTTCACCGGTAACTCCACAAAACTCACCCCATATTCTTCACACAAACTATGAAACTGCTGAGGGCTGCTCAGCCAATCATCGTTGCGCAAGATCAAGGAAGCGCCACAACTCAGGGCACCAAAGAGATCACTGGCACAAACATCAAAACTCATACTGGCAAACTGCAGTACACCGTCATCAGGGCTCAAACTATAGGTGCTAGTAAACAATTCTTTTTGATTGACCAGCCCGGCGTGTTCCACCATCACCCCTTTGGGCTTGCCGGTGGAACCAGAGGTATACATCACATAGGCAAGGTCTTCTGGGCTAAGGGCAGGAATAACCGGGTTATCACAGGGTTGGCCAAGGAGTTCTTCATTACCATCTAAAGCAATCACAGGCGCTAAAGCCGTTGCACTGCCTAAGGCCTCGCGACCGACTTCATCAGCGAGTAATAAGATAGGTTGGGCATCGCGCACAGTGTCTTGTAAGCGTTGACTGGCATAGCTTGGATCGAGGGGCACATAGGCTCCACCGGCTTTTAAGATAGCCAGGGTCGCCACCACCATGTAGGCCCGTCGCTCGCTACAAATTCCCACCAGGGTATTCGGCCTCACCCCGTGTTCAATAAGATAATGTGCCCATTGATTGGCTTGCTGATTTAACTCGCCATAACTGAAGGTATAACCGCTATGCTGAGCACACGCGGGTTCCACTACCGCCGTTCGATCAGGATGAGCTTTCGCCTCGTCTTCAAAGAGGTGATGGATGCATTGATCATGAGGATAGCTGCTTGCAGTATCATTAAAATCAACCAGTAAACGCTGGCGTTCTGCATGAGATAGAAGCGTTAATTCATCTAAGCGGTGATGAGGACATTCTAATATGTCAGTTAACAGCGTTTGGTAATTTAGCGCCATGCGCTCGACGGTTTCAGGCTTAAATAAATCTCGACAATATACAATGCTAAGTTCAAGCCTATCGGGAGTTTCATCCACATTAAAGGTTAAATCAAACTGCGCCGCAACATTATCAAGCGGGTATTTTTTCATCGTCAAATCAGCGAAGGTAAGTTCTCGCACATCCGGAGAATTTTGCAAGGCAAACATGACTTGGAACAACGGACTATGACTAAGGCTTCTCTCTGGCGCGATGCGCTCCACCACTTTTTCAAAGGGGGCAGCTTGATGCTCATACCCTGCTAAGGTCGTGCTTTTAACAGTATCGAGAAATTGGATAAAACTGTTGCTGCCATCAACCTGGCTACTCAGTGCCAGTGTATTAATAAAAATACCGACGGTATTGATATCTTGTTGCTGTGTGCGGTTCGCCAACGGCGTTCCTACACAAATATTTTGCTGACCACTGTAGCGATAAAGTAATACATTAATGGCTGCAAACATGGTCATGAACAAAGTCACCCCTTGCGCCTTGGAAAATCGGTACAACTGTTGGCTAAGGGCTGAGTCGATGGTGAAGCTGAGTGTAGCGCCTTTCGAACTTCTTATTGCCGGACGGGGGTAGTCATAAGATAGCGCTAGGGGTTCAGTTTCTGCTATGTGCTGTTGCCAATAATCCAGCAGTGACTCGAGATGTTGATTGTCAAGATGCTGCCGCTGCCTAATGGCGTAGTCTGCATATTGCGGCACATCAGCAGGAAGTGCATGAGGCTTTTGCAAAACAAAGGACTCATACAGGGCAACAAAATCATTAAGGATGATAGACTCGGACCAACCATCAGCGGCGATATGATGTACCACTAATACCAGGTAATAATCTGCCGTAGCCGTTGCGGCTGCCGCGTCTGCTACAACAAGAGCAATGCGTGTCATCAGGTCTTGCGCTAAGTCAAACGGCCTGCTGATGTAGGCTTTAAGTATACTATCCAGATCATTATTAGCACCAACCTCAATAAAATCGACGGGGTCTCGCTTATCCAGCGCCTGTATAGACTGATACAAAATCCCATCGTCTTCCATGTTGTAGGTAGTGCGCAAAGCTTCGTGACGCAACAACAGCTCACGCGTCGCTTGCTGTAATGCTTCAAAATTGGGCTTGGCAGATAATTTTAATGTGGTGTGAATATGGTATTCATCATTGTCTTCAAAACGATTGAGAAACCACATGCGCTCTTGGGAATAGCTGCAAGGAATTTTTTTGGGGCGTAGTTGAATAACGCTGGAGTTCTTACCCGCATGGTCTTTATCTGGCTGCACCAATAAATAATCTTGATAAATATGCGCGGCACAATCTTTAATTGTCGGGAATTTAAAAATAATGGTGATAGGCAAATCTCTTTGCAAAGCACTTTGTAGGCGGTTACGCAAATTAATCGCCATAAGAGAATCCATTCCATACTCAATCAGTGAACGGTCAATCGGCACACTGGCCACAGACATAACCTCACTGACAGCTTGTTGCATCGTGCTTACTAGATGCTGTAAGCGTTCAGCTTCAGGTAATTGAAAATACGTGTCTAAAAAAGCGAGTGGCTCATCATCTGAGCTTTTTTGCTCTTGATCAATTTCTTGCTGCGTTAATTGCTGGACAGTTTCCTCTATGACATCAGCATTGTTAACTTCTATTGTTAAAGCGTCTGTCTCCGGCTCAGCATGATCGATGTCTGATGTATCTTGAGAAATAATCTGGACAAACGATGTGGTGGGCTTATCATCGATCCAATAACGAAGACGCTGAAACGGATACGTGGGTAACGCAATAAATGGATAAGGCTTGTCACCATATGCACTAGTCCAATTTACCTGCCCACCCGCTTGATACCAATTGCCAAGTCCATTTAGCCAAGCCTCGATAGCATCCATTTTAGAATTTAAAGAAGCGATGGAAAGATAGTTGGATTCTGGAAAACAAATATCAACTAATGGTTTTAGAGTTGATCTTGGCCCCAGCTCGATAAAGGTTTCAGCACCAGCGACTTGTGCAGCTGTTAAAGCTTCGGCAAATAATACAGGGGCAGAGATTTGCTTCACCCAGTATTTCGCAGATGACATTTCATCGTCGACAGATTTACCCGTGACTGTACTAATAAGAGGATACTGTGCCGGAGAAAACTGGATATTTATTAATGACTCAGCAAAAGCATCCAGCATTGGCTGCATAAGCGGTGAATGAAATGCCTGCTTAACAGCTAAAGGTTTAACCTGGATGTTATTTTTTTCGAGCACCTCTCTCATATGCGCAATGGCTTCTACCGTACCCGACAGCACCATATGTTGTGGGCTATTAACGGAAGCGATAACAGCACTACTGTCATTGCTATCTAACAAAGCTTGCAACGCATCTTGTGAAGCTAGTACCGACATCATGTCACCTGGTTCCGTCATGGTCTGCATGAGGCGGCCCCTAGCCACCACCATATCCAATGCGTCTTCAAGACAAAAAACACCAGACACACAAGCAGCCGTAATTTCTCCCAAGCTATGTCCTATGAGTATATTTGGCTGACAACCACACTCTAGCCAAAGCTGAAACAGCGCATAACCCACACAAAATAACGCCGGCTGGGCATATTGCGTTTCATCAAGTAAAGGGCTGACACCACTGGCTGGAAATAAAATGGGCCGAAGGTCTAACTGATGTTTGGTATTTAAATAGTCGAGACAACGATCAAACGCAGATCGATATACTGGCTGAGAACTATAAAGCCCCTGCCCCATATATATGTATTGCGTGCCTTGCCCGCTAAATAAAAAAGCTGTTTGAGCATTGCTTTTGCTTTGACGATCGTAATGAGGTACGGCTAACAATTCAGATAGCAATTGGCGCCGCGTATCAGCGACAATAAAACGTCTCTCGGCAAAGTGCTGGCGCTTATTCGCTAACGCCGAAGATAATTGTTCGAGAGTTATTTTAGGATGTTGTTCAACATATTCATGTAATTGCTGATACTGTGCGACCAGTGCTGCCTTATCAAAGGCAGATATCGGAAATAAATAGCTATCGGCAGGGATAATACCTGTTGGCTCATTAGCCGGCGCTTTGCTAGTAACGTTGGGAGCATTCTCTAACACCACATGAGCATTTGTTCCGCTAAAACCAAAGGAGCTGACACCGGCTCGACGTTGTCCAGAACTTGCAGGCCAAGGGGTGTTTTTCTGCAACACCTCAACGGGGATATTATCCCAATCTATATGCGGATTCGGTGAGTTAAAATGAATATTACCGGGTATCAGTTCATGCTTAAGAGCCATGACTGATTTAATAACCCCAATCACGCCAGCGGCTGCTTCAGTGTGGCCAATGTTAGTTTTAACCGAGCCGATATACAGAGGATCATTTGGCATTTTTGCCTCAGCGAAGATTTCAGCCAAAGCATTGACCTCAATAGGGTCACCTAAGGGTGTGCCAGTACCATGAGTTTCAATATAGTCAATGTCCGCTGCCGTTAGGTTGGCGCGGCTTAAAGCTTTTTCTATAACCTTACGTTGAGATATACCGTTAGGTGCAGTAAATCCCTGGGAGCGGCCATCGTGGTTACTGGCTGTGCCCTTGATAACAGCATGAATTTCGTCGTTATCGGCTAGCGCTTTTGATAGGGGCTTGAGCACCAACATGCCACAGCCCTCACTGCGAACAAAGCCATCGGCTTGCGCCGAAAAGGTATGGCAGTGCCCGGTGGGAGATAAGGCTTGCAATTGACTTAAATAAATATTCCCCTGAGGCGCTAACATGATGTTAACACCACCAACTAACGCTTGCTCGCAATCGCCTTCTCGTATCGCCATCGACGCTAGATGCAGTGCTGCTAGTGAAGATGAACATGCCGTATCGACAGGGATACTGGGTCCATTCAACCCTAACCAGTAAGAAATACGACCGACTATTGTGCTGTGGGATGTGCCTAGGCCTGTGTAAGCATCAATAGCATCCACATCTGCTGTTGCTCTAAATTGATATTCAGTCCCTGCCAAGCCAATGTAAACACCCGTGTTACTGCCATCGAGTTGATCCATGGTTAAGCCGGCATCCTCAATGGCCTCCCAAGTGGTTTCTAAAAGCAAGCGCATTTGTGGATCAACACTTTTCGCTTCGATAGGCGAGATACCAAAAAATAATGGGTCAAAGAACTCTAAGCCATCAATAAAGCCTGCTTTAGGGCAATACATTTTGCCTGGGGTAGCGGGTTTATCAGAAAACCATTGCTGCATAGACCAGCGGGATTGTGGTACATCGATCACACTATCCCTGGCATGTATCAAGTTATCCCAAAAGCTCTCAATGTTAGCAGCTCCGGGAAAACGGCCAGACATACCAATAATGGCAATATCTTCTTGTTGCGAGGTATGTGTCGCAGTTACTTGTTCAATCGCTAGCGAAGCCGGAGTGTTATTAGATAAAGGCTTATTTTCATCTGGAAAACTCAATCGCTCATAGCAGTACTGGGCAAATGAAGTAAGGCTGGGGTGATTAAAAAAAGCGGTTGCTGGTATTTCTATACCTAGCTTTTTAACGCAACGATTGCGCAACTCAATAGTATTGAGAGAATCTAGGCCTAAATCTGTTAGAGTCGCTTCCAAATGAATATCACTGCGTGACAATACCGCTTTTGCTTCCTGCAGAAGCATTTGTTGTAAAACAGCTAAACGATTATTCGCCGGCGTGTCTCGCAATAATACTTGCCATTCGTTGGGAACTTGCTGTTGGCTGTGCGTTATTGGCGATACTTGTTGTAATAACTGAACATAAAGCGGCGGAATGTAGCCGAAATTTTCTTGCTGTTTTTTGGCAAACTGCTGCAAGTCAATCGGCGTCGGTAAACAGTGACCATCTGTCTGCCGCATAATTATATCAAGCTGTTGAAAGCCTTGTTTGGCACTGAGAGAACCAATACCGTAAGAAGATGCGCGTAGCTTTTGCTTTTCACTCAGCTGGTTTTGACTCCCCATATTACGCCAGGGGCTCCAATTAATTGTGCTAGCGACCAAGCCTTTGTCTTTACGATAGTGATATAAACTATCAAGAAATGCATTGGCTGCCGCATAATTCCCCTGCCCTACCGTGCCGACGATAGAGGAAATGGATGAGTACATAACGAAGCACTTCAAATCCATATGCTCGGTTAATTCATGAAGATACCATGCCCCCTTAACTTTAGGCGCCAGCACAGTATCAAGCTGGTGATGGCTAAGCGAAACTAAAGGCGCATCTTCAATAACGCCTGCCAAATGAAAGATACCTTGTAAACCATGAGTAGATGATACCTCTTTTATCACACGCTCCAACGCATCTTTGTCACAGACGTCGGTGGTAACAACAGATACTTCAAGCCCTTGTTGTTGCAGTGATTTGATTACTGATATCGCTTGCTTTGATGGTGCTCGGCGCCCAAGCAAACACAGATTTCGAGCGTCCGTGTGACTGGCAATCCACTGCGCCAGGGCTAGTCCCATTTCACCCAAACCGCCAGTGATTAATAGGGTTTTGTCCGGCTCGAAAGAAAGAGGCACATTATTATTGGCAGTCGTATCTTCCAATAATGCAAGGGATAATAACTCGCTGTTATACCAGCGGTATTGTTGTCGTTTATCTGAGTGCAAAAAGATAGCAGAAATATCTTTTAATGAGCTGTAACTATCTAAGTCAATTAAACCTAGCGGCAGGTGTGCGTGTTCATTCATAAAAACCCTGGCCAGTCCCCACAGAGGCGAATGTACAGGTGAGCAAATGACGTCTTTATTATTTAAGGCACTGAGATTGTTTGAGTCAGTATCGTTGTTATTCTTATTTAAATCACCATACACACCTTGAGTAAGCCACCACAGTTGTTGGAGCTTTGGAATGCGTTTTTTTGCAGAAAGCTCTACCAAGTGCTGAAGCTGTGCCAATGCCCGTTCTGCAATAGCTTGGGTATCTGCCACGGTGTTTTTGTCCGGTGAAGAAAGTTGAGGCCATAACACTGCAATATGTGTGGCTTCACTAAGATCCCATTGTTCAAACTCAGATAAGCTTTTGATAGCAACTGTTGTGTTTTCACCTAGAGTCCGCTGCCATCTGGACATCAATGCATTATGGGTGGCTATTGACAAATCATCTGCAAACAGTAGCAGTTGGTGACAATCAGACGATATTAAGGAAGTCATCGATTGTCGCTGCCATGCTAAACGTAGACGCTTAACATGTTTATCTTTTGTCTCGGTGCATATAGCTTGTTGTTGTACAGAAACAGGTTCTGGCGATAGCCAATAACGGTCCGGAGAGAACGTATAATTGGGTAAGCGAATATGTGGATCATTAGCGACAGGATAAACCGAAGACCAGACTACATCTCCCCCCTCAACATACCAACGCGCTAAGCTCTCATACAAAGGTTTTAGTGTTTTATCTTGACGACAAAGCGAAGATAAAATTAATTGATCGCCTGGCATCTCCTGCAAACAATAATTGGTTAATGTCGACAGTACTTTATCTGGGCCTAGCTCGACAAAAACTTGAATATCGCGTTCATATATAGTCTGTATACCCGCATAAAATTCGACGCTAGCACATATTTGATTCACCCAATACTCCGGTGTCATCATCTGCTTATTTGCCACTTGTCCGGTGATCGAGCTGACAATGGGAATCTTAGGTTCAGCATAATCGATAGTGCGAGCAACATCAGCAAATGCTGGCAACATCGGTGTCATTAGGGCTGAATGAAAAGCATGAGAAACATTCAATGACTTAGTTGCGATATTTCGCTGCTGAAAACTGTGGGCGATATCCTCCAACTCATCGAGTTGCCCAGATAAGACAATATGCTCTGGGCTGTTAACTGCAGCGATAGATAAAGTAATACCGCCTCGCGCTAACTGCTCTTGTACTTTTTCTAATGAGGTATTAACCGCTAACATGCCTCCGTTCTTTGGCAGTTTTTGCATCAATGCTCCTCGAGCAACAACTAGGCGCAGAGCATCAGCTAGGTTAAATATTCCGGCGACACAGGCTGCTGCTATTTCGCCAATACTATGACCAAACAATACTGATGGTTTTATTCCCCAGTGCTGCCACAAGTTATAAAGACTGTACTCAATACAAAAAATTGCAGGTTGGGCATATGCTGTTTGCGCTAAGTTTTCTTCTGAATCACCCCACATTAATGTGCTTAAATCAATTTCCAGGCACGAATGTAATTCAGCAAAGCAGCGGTTCATTGCTTCTTTAAAAACAGGCTCGGTGTTATATAAAGATTTCCCCATGCCAATATATTGCGAGCCCTGTCCAGTAAACAAAAAAGCAACATCCATTTTTAGATGTAATTGGCCGTGAATCTCAGTACTACCAGATTCATCCAACAACCGCACCATGCGCCTGTGGAAATGCGGCTTTCGTATTGCCCACTGCTTGGCTATTATCTTTTTTTCAGCGAATGTTTTGTCTTCGCTGTAAGTTTTTATATCTTGATTTTGTAGCGATAAGGAAGTACTTGTTTTTGCTGACAAAGGCCACAGAACATTCGAACAATAATCCTGTTTTTGATCAAAAGTAGGATCTAACTTATTATTCACTACACTGTTTTCTGCCGCTTCAAGTATCACATGTGCATTAGTGCCGGAAAAACCAAAAGAACTGACACCCGCATAGTAAGAATCTTGATGAGTGTTGGGCAATTCTATCAGTTCATTGGCAACCCTCACATTTTTATGCCACTTGATATGAGGATTTGCTTCAGAAAAATGTAAGGTCGCTGGAATTTTTTTGTGGCGCAAACATAGTATTGCTTTAATCAAGCCAGCGATTCCTGCCGCGGCTTCCAGGTGACCTATGTTGGATTTAACAGAACCTAAAACTAACGCTTGCTGGCGTGCTTGGTTTTTTTCAGATGAAGAAGTTTCACCAGTACTACAAAATACTGATTGAATAGCTCCTACCTCAATTGGATCACCTAAAGCCGTGCCAGTACCATGTGCTTCAATATAAGCAATATCTTCCGGCTTGAGTTGTGCATTAACCAATGCGGCACGTAATAGTCGCTGCTGAGCTAGGCCATTAGGTGCTGATAACCCGTTACTTTTACCATCTTGGTTAACGGCTGAACCACGAATCAGAGCTTCAATATTATCACCGTCTGCTAACGCTTTTGATAATGGCTTAAGTAGTACCAAACCACAGCCTTCGGCCCGAACATAACCATTAGCTTGTGCATCAAACGTTCTACAGCGAGCATCATTGGATAACATATCGGCCTTAGCCAAAACAACACTGGTGTCAGGCGAAGATAAAATATTAATACCGCCGACAATAGCCATGTGACATTTACCTTGGCGTAAATGATCAATAGCAGTATCAACCGCAACTAGCGACGAAGAACAAGCGGTATCAATAGCGAGACTGGGACCGTGAAAATCATAAAAATAGGACAGACGATTTGCCGCCGTACTCAATGCATTACCAAGACTAGTAAAAGCGCCCCCGAAATCATCTTGTTGCTTAATAATATCAAGGTAACTGTTTTGACTAATTCCAATGTAGACCCCCGTTAAAGTCTGCCTAAATTCCTCAATAGGTTTACCAGTGTTTTCAAGAAGATGATAAACCTGTTGAAGTAAAATGCGTTGTTGGGGGTCCATTTGTTCGGCTTCCGCCGATGATATATCAAAAAAATCAGCATCAAAAAGATCTACACCGTCGATAAACCCTGCTTTTTCGATTGGCGTTTGAGAAGTATTAATAAGGCTGCTGAGATCTCCCCAGCGTTCATCCGGCACAGTGCCAATTGAATCCATAGATCGACACAAGTTATCCCAAAACTCTTCTGGCGATTTTGCGCCAGGGAAATGGCAGGCAAGACTAATGACGGCAATAGGTTCAGCGTCAGATAATACCTCAGGGTACATATGAGAAGCTTCATTGCTAACGGAATCTACATCTCTAGCGATAAACTCAGTCAATCGTATAATATTGGGATAGTCATATAAATGTGTAGGGGAAATTTCTTTGCCGAGATAATCTGACAACAAACCCACTAAACGAATAGCTTGTAAGGAACCAATTCCCAGCTGAGCAAATGACGTCGTTAGGGAAATATCATTTTGAGATAATGCCAATTCGTGAGCAATAGTTTTTTGCAACCAAAGACTTAACTCATCCGCTTTTTGGGGATGACGTAAAAAATTATTTTTCGATGCTATAACTGAATTATTACTTTCCTTTTTCCAATGTCTGAGTACACCGTTAAGGGTTTGTGTTTCATAGGCTAGCTTCATCGCCAAGCGTTTTATTTTTCCGCTAGTAGTAAGCTGGACAGTACCGGGCTTTACAAGAATCAATTCTGATAATGAAATATTATGTTCTAATGAAATACTATCAATAACGGCTTGAGTAACTTCTTCCTTATCATACTTTCGCAAAGATGTACGAGTTATCTCTTGAACAAGAATAATTTTTTCTTCGCCATCGCTATCACAATCAATACTAAAAGCTGCGCCCGCATTGTTCTGTAAATCCTGGTGAGCCCGTTGTGCACTAAGCTCGATATCTTGCGGATAATGATTGGTACCATTAATTATTATCATTTCCTTCAAACGGCCACTTACATAGAGTTCTCCGTCTAATAGGAAGCCCATATCTCCCGTGCGCAAATATTGTTGATTACTACTTTCGGAGTGAATACATGCCCGAAATGTATCTTTCGTTTGTTTCTCAAGACCCCAATACCCCTGTGCGACACTACCACTTCTAACCCAGATTTCACCTACAAGATTTTTGGCACAGCGTTTCTTTGTATGGGGGTCGACAATGGCAACCTCCGTATCACCCAATGCTCTACCGCTACTTACTAATGTCTGGTGGAATAAACAGTTTGTAGGATCAACATATGATACTCGTCCTTCGATCAATAAATTCTTATCAACGGTAATTTTTTTTGGCAATACACCAATATCTTTACTACTAACAATTAGCGTTGTTTCAGCCATGCCATAACAAGGTGCTAAGGCTTCTGCTCTAAAACCACATTGTTTAAATTTTTTAAAAAAGCGTTCCAAAGTTTCAGCACGAATAGGCTCCGAGCCATTACAAGCCGAGCGCCAATGACTTAAGTCTATATCGTTTAACTGATCATCAGAAATATGCTTTACGCAATGATCGTAAGCAAAATTAGGCGCTGGACTGCAGTGCGCCTTATATTTAGATAACGCACGAAGCCAGAGGATCGGCTTCCTAACAAATCGCTCAGGTGGCATAAGCACCAGTTCACTACCAACAAACAAAGTAAATAGTAATGTACCGATTAACCCCATATCATGATATATCGGTAGCCAGCTTACTGCGCAGTCATTCTGATCAGCACGATAAGTATTGGTTATAAGTTGGCAGTTATGTTTTATATTATTATGACTTACTGCAACACCTTTAGGTGAACCTGTAGAGCCTGAAGTATATTGCAAAAATGCTAGATCAAAACCTGTGCTAATTGGTGTTTCGCAGGGTAAATATTGGTTGAGTGTATCAGTATTTAGCCGATTATGTATGGTTGCACGACTTTCTGAAAACCAAGCACGCGATTTATTCTCTAACACTTGTGTGCTAAGTATTAAGTTAGCATCACAATCGTTAATAATTGTTTCCAGGCGCCCCATTTTTCTTCTACCTTGCGGGGGAGAAACAGGTACTGCAACTACACCAGCTATCAAGCACGCGACAAATGCATCAATAAAATCAAGACCGGAAGGATAAAGTAATAACACTCTATCTCCCTTATTTGATATCTGCAAAATATTCGAAGCGATAATTTTAGCCCGCTGCAATAATTGTTCGGCTGTACGTATGTCACCTTCAATTACTCCATCTTCCAAAAAGCGATACAACACTTTTTTAGGGTTGTTGTTGACATGTTGATATAAAACATCAATAAGTGTGATATCTATGTTTTTTTTAAAATCAAATGACATCAATATTTCTCTGAATTCAGACTATGGAGTTAATAATTACTGTATTTATAGATAAGCGTAGTAGTCCAACAACCAAGCGGGGTCGATATCAATAACATCAGATACATTATCCCTACCTTTGTATAGCGTCATGTGTTTCACATTTTCAGAGACTGAAACCACACCGGCACTAGAGAAGCATAGTAATAACCTCAACACTGGCAGCATCTTTCTATCTTTATTAGATAAGACTAAAGAAACCTCGCTACCATCTAAAGGGAAAGGTTCACATTCAAAAAAAGCAGGAATATATTTTGATATGAGGCAAGCAATAAAGGGATTGACAAAATCTTGCTCAGGAATCATCCACTGAGCAAACATAATAGCGTCTGCTTGATCATTGAAGTCTAGTTCATGAACATTCGATACACGGCTTTCTTCAAAGTTGGTTTCAATATTAAGAAGACATATTGCATCTTTACGTGGCAACTTACATACAATAATGTCGATAGATTGAGAAAGTTGATTTCCATACAGAATAAAAGCTTGATCATCTCCCACAAACAAATCTAGATGCTTGGATATATCCTCTTGCCAAGAGGATATATCCATTTTAACAGGAATAGCGCCATATTTTATCGCTGCTACTAGCGCAATCGAATATTCTATAACATTTTCAGTTACGATATATGCATAGCTATATAGGTAACCATTGTCGGATTCCTTTATTTCTATTGCTAACTTTGTTGACAATTGGTCTAACTGATAATAAGTCAGACTACTTTGTCCATCTTCGACGGCAACATTATCTCCACTTGACTTTACTGAACGAGAAAACCTTTCTAAAAAATAGTTACCGTCATTCTTTTCATTTTTAGTACTGTCATCAATATCATTGGAGCTAATATCTCTAACATGGTCTAAAACATAAGAATTGCTTATATCTAAGCTAATAACACTATTAACATATTGTTTAATAGTGAGCAGTAAATTTCCAACCACTTCGTCAGAAAAAACCTCATACAAGTAGTTAATATAAATAGATATACACTCTTTATCACTAATAGTAATACAAAGAAATTCTCTGCTCTCTTGGTGAAAAATATCATGATAATTCACATCTGAATTATTTTCTTTATCATCATAATTTGGAATGTTTTGAAAAATATAAATAGAGTCTAGAAGGTTTGAGCCTGTTAGAGTCATGAGGTCATCTTCAGAAATACCATAGACTGAGTTTGACAACCCCTGATCTGACTGAATTTTTTTGAGCCAATCTGAAATCGTTAGATCACTGCTAATATTAGAACGCAGCAACGAAAGTCCTAAATACATTCCTGACATTTTGTTCACATCGCCCCACATTGGAGGTCGTCCTGAATTTTTTAACGAAAAGACGATATCATTCTGATGTGTCATCGAGTGAATAGTAAAAGCCCAGGCAGATAGAAATAAGGTATTTAGAGTCAGCTTATTGGATTTACAAAAAAACCTCAACTTATCGCTAAGTTCTTTATTAAAGTTTAACAATTGGTACTTTTTTTTAAGATAACTGTCGAAGTTATCTTGATTCCCTAACAACGAGATTAATGTTGATTGCCCATTAAAACCTTCCAGGTAAGAACGTAAAAAGCCTTGCTTCTTCTTAATATTTTTATCGCAGAAGATATATTCTACATAACGTTCAAAGCTATTTTTTTCTATTGCAGAGATATAAGTATCATTTTGTTCAGTGACTGCATTCATAAACTCACTAGATAAGATACTAAGTGACCATCCGTCCAGAACAATATGGTTAAAAGTGAAGATAAAACGGTAAAATTCACAGCCAAGCTTAATCAACTCTACCTTAAATAAAGGGCCTTCGCCTAAATCATAATCAGTGATCATATTAGAAAAATAACGAGATTCGATATATCTTTCTTTATCTATAGGCGCAAAATGGCTAACATCATTATATTTAAGGGGAATATCGATAGAGTCTAAGACTTCTTGCACCACTTCTCCAGACTCCAGTTCAAAAAAAACAGTTCTAAACGCAGGATAGCGTTCAACGACGGTTTTTATTAGATTTTTGATTTTTTCTAGATCGAGCGCTAAATAAATATTAAATGAATACTGGCAATTATAAGTAAAATCATCCTTTTCATAGAATTGATGATAATTATGATTTTGCAGTGGCGTTAGTGCAAATACATTTGAGAAGATGTCGCTCTCACCCAGATCATAGCTCACATGGGAAGTTAAATTCTCTCCAATATTATCCGAAATTTTTTTAACCGTTTGATACTGAAAAATTTCTAACGGCGATATTTCTAGGCCTTGCAAACGCGCAGCACTTGAAATTTGTATTGTCTTGATCGAGTCACCACCTAACTCAAAATAATTATCTTCTAGGCCGACCCGTTTGACATCTAGCACTTTTTGAAAAATATTGGCTAATTTCTTCTCTCGTTCTGTCTTTGGAGCAACATATTGACTAGATAGTAATTTTGTAATATCAGGCTCTGGAAGACGATTCTTATCTACTTTCTGATTATAAGTAAGAGGAAATTTATCAACAATAATCCATAATTGCGGAATCATATATCCCGGGAGTTTTTTTTCCAAGTCTTGTTTAACTAGAGCACTGTCAAACTCCTTATCTGCTGTAGTGATATAAGCAACAAGGTAATCTCTATTATCTTTATTAAAAAGGCAAACATACACATTTCGGATACAGTTTTGCTCAGCAATCGCATATTCAATGTCGCCGAGTTCTATTCGGTAACCTCTGAGTTTGACTTGATCATCTTGACGTCCCAGATATTCTATCTCACCATTAGCAAGGTGGCGAACAATATCTCCCGTACGATATAACTTATCATCACTCTTAAATGGATGATCAATAAATTTATTTTCATTTAATTCATGGTTTTTCCAATACCCTTCGCTTAAGCCTTCACCCGATAAACATAATTCACCAGGCATACCTATTGGTAACAGTTGTCGATTCTTGTCAAGAACATAAGCTTGAACATTATGTAAAGGTCTACCTATTGTTACTCTTTCATCCAATAGTAACTTTTTAGCAGTTGCCCATATGGTTGCTTCCGTAGGCCCATAAACGTTCCAGACACTCTCACATTGTCGCGTTAGGGTATTTTTTAATTGCTCACTAATAGCTTCACCGCCGGTTAATACCACCATATCTCGCGGTAACTGAATACCAGCTTCTATTAGCATATGCCAAGAAGTAGGTGTCGCTTGCATAATATCAGGTTTATATTTAGTCAACATATCGCCTAATGAAAACGCATTTAACGCCACACTTCGATCGACAAGAATAATTTGAGCACCCAGCAGTAATGGTGCAAAAAGTTCAAGATAAAAAATATCAAAGGTATAAGTTGTAATAGATAATAGTCTATCAATATTATTTATGTTTAGTGTCTCTATTATAGAAAGCAGTAAATTGAGCAAACTTGAGTGGCGTATGGGCACACCTTTCGGCTGGCCAGTGGAACCAGATGTATAAATCATGTACGCGATCATGCTGGGTTCTAATATTACTGACACGGAATCTTCTGGCATCTTAGAGATTAGCTGACTATGCTTTTCTATATCGATACAGTTGAGATTTTTAAAGTTGATATCTGGTTGACTTTCCGTGGTTGTCAACAAAATTTCGATATCGGCATTATCAAGAATATATTCCATTCTTTCGACAGGAAAATCAGGTGCAATCGGAACAAATAATGCGCCTGCCTTTAATACAGCCATAATCGCGATAGGCATTATTAAAGATGGCGCTAAACATAGGCCAATACGTTGACCTGGTGTTACCCCGGATTCAATAAGATAATGGGCAAGCTGATTAGCTTGGATATTGAGAGAAGAGTATGTTAGCTGTTGATTGTCATAAATGGTAGCGACATCATTTGCTGAGTTTTTAGCTCGCTTCTCAAACAGTGATACAACGGTTTCATGTGTTGGTAATACATAGTGTGTTTTGTTAAATATATTTAATAAATGATCTTTATCAAATTCACTAAGCAAAGGAATTTCATAAAGTTTACAATTGGAAAATGAGGAAATTTTTTCTAACAAACCCGAGTATTGATTGGCCATGCGCTGTATCGTTTCTTCATTAAAAAGATCAGAACAGTACTTGATAATAAGATTAATAGTCTCTTTGTCATCATAGAAATTAAAACTTAAGTCAAACTTGGTGGAATCACTAGGTATATTATAAGGCTCAAAATCCATGTGACCTACAGTTATAATTTGCTCAGGCCTACTTTCCTGCAGGCCAAAAAGCACTTGAAATATTGGATTTCTACTAACATCACTCTTAACATTACTAACTTTTACAACCTTATCAAAAGGAATTATTTGATGCTCGTAAGCCGATAGTGTTGTTAACTTTATCTGTTCGAGTAGCTCATCAAATGTCATATCGGCATGCACCTGAGTCCTCAGAGCAAGCGTATTTGTAAATAATCCGACTATCCTTTCCATTGATTTATGAGGTCGACCAGCAGTTGGTGTTCCAACACAAATATCAGTCTGACCACTATAACGGTACATCAACAACTTAAATAATGCCAAGAGAACCATAAAGAGTGTTGACTTTTTACCACTGGAATATGCAACTAATGTATCACGTTGTGTTTTGTTAAGAGTAAATGCTAACCTTTTACCCTTATTACTCTGAATAGCTGACCTTAAGTAATCATAAGATAGCTCTAAAGGTTGAACACCTGATAATTGTTGCTTCCAGTAATCTAGAGACTTGTCATAGTATTCAGTATCCATCTGTTGATTTAACCATAAAGCATAATCAAGATATTGCTTTTCTGGTGGAAGCAAGTTTACTTTTTTACCTAAACACAATAAGCTGTAGCAATGAATAAAATCCTCAACAACTATTTCAATAGAGTAATCATCACACGCTATATGATGTATTACTACAGTAAAATAATAATCTTTACTTTGTGTCTCGATAAAATAGGCTTTAATTGGTATTTCTCGTTCAAGAACGAAAGGTTCTGAACAACAGCGGAATATTGTTTTATCAAGACTACTCCCCTCTGAAACTAAAATAGTCTCAATTTTAAAACTACTAACAGGCGCTAACTTTTGATATGTTCCATGGGATAGATCACCGGCAAATATAGTATGTAAAGCCTCATGATTATTTATTACAAGAGATAAAGACTGTTCAAAAATCTCTCTTTGTGGAGGAGCTGATAGTTTGAAACAGATGGACATATGGCAAACAGAGTTAGCATCTTCCGCCAAATTTTGCAAAAACCACATTCTTTCTTGTGTATCAGTTAACGCTAAATAGCTAGGTCTTATGGCGTTAAAATCTTCGAACCTAACAAACACCTTTTTATCTTTCTGGTTGTCAGCTATATTGTGAGAGAGGCTTTTACTAGTATCTAAGTTGTTCTCATAAATAGGATTAGATAGGTTTTCTACATTTTCATTGACTAAAGTAGCCTTGGCGTAACTTTTCCATTTCTCTTTTTTTTCAGAGCGCACATAAAGAAGCAACTCGATTTCATCTGCGTTTTTTTCTCCCGAAACTACTTGTATACTAAAATTTAATGTGTCATCCAAAGCCTCCATTTTTTCTATAGAAACTCCCTCAACTTTAAAATCCACATAATGCTTATCTTGCACAAAATCAATTACATTAGCGACAAATAAAAATGAGGGTATTATAAAGCCATTCTCCTTACGTTTTACTATCAATGCATCATCGGCATCAATATCCCACTGAAAAACTTTACTATCAGACATTTCTAAAAAGCTTGGATTTGATAATAGAGACTTCATAACACACCAATTTAAATTATCTAAAAAAATAAATAGCTAACGCGGCAAGAGATGACTTAGCGTTGATTGAAGAATAATATACCTGGGATTTACACGCTCATTAATTGACGGTAAGAAAAACCAATTCATTGAAAACGAAGTAGAAAGTGAACGAACACAATGCCGCCATTGTAAGGGAACATATAGAAGATCACCCGCTTCCACAATAGCCTCTAAAGGCTTCGCTTTGTCAAAGTCGGGGTGCTTACTGTAATCTGGGTTTTCTGCGTTTACATCATAGTTATGTAACTGTAAGATAATATCGCACAAAGCATACAATTGTTCATCATCCAGAACATTTCTTAACTCGTCATGAAAACGCTCACGCGTGATATCTCCTTCTTTTTCCCTAAGTTCAGATAGTATATCTTTAAGCTCACCTGCCAACTCTGAATAATGTTCTTTAGCCATAGCCGATTCGGCAATTTGATCCAGTGTGTACATACTTGGATAGGCATTGATAGAATCATCTGGGCTTATAAGTATAAAACGTTTGCTTCCCTTAACTTGGGCAAAAATATTATGTTCCATATCCCAGTGAATATCGGAATACGTACCTTTGGGGCCAAACCAAGCCATCGGATTAGCCATATGATTCTCAGGAATATATGGTGCTATAACATCTTCTGCGGGTTCCTGTACAAACACAGGTTTTTCGATATCCTTTTGTAATAATGGTACGTCGATTAATAAACGAGATTGACGGGCATACTTTATTTCGCCAGAACCGTTATCATTTTTTAATTCCTGGAAATAACTAGCAAGTTCTTTTGCTTCAGGCACTTCACCGTCGTAGTCAATAATATTAATATCATCTTTCTCTCTAAGTTCTAAAGTACGCTGCCCTACCATATTAGTTAAGTAGTCAATATTCCATTTTGTAACAGCAGGCCAATGTTTGCACCCTCCCTTAATCAACACTGGTTTATGTTTATTAAAATACAAATTGTTAAACCTTTCTAAACTACAGTTACTTTCTTCAGTGTCTACGTGTTCATAACTTATATTCATAATAATTTTTACCTTTTTAACAACAACTTAAACGGGAAAAAGGTTTTCATCGGGGAAAACAATTTCTACCAGAGGATCGATACCTGCACGTACATGCATATTATCTTCTTGCAATAATTTCAATTCAAAACGACTATCCAGTGGTATAATCAGCTCTGTTTGAGAGCCCCACCGGATCATAGAGAATCGTTCATTCTGGGCAAAATAGTTATTTTGAGCTGTTTCAAATGGCGTAATA
The DNA here is from genome assembly GCF_002157225.2 of Agarilytica rhodophyticola. Taxonomy (NCBI): domain Bacteria; kingdom Pseudomonadati; phylum Pseudomonadota; class Gammaproteobacteria; order Cellvibrionales; family Cellvibrionaceae; genus Agarilytica; species Agarilytica rhodophyticola. The sequence goes on along the minus strand of NZ_CP020038.1, from coordinate 3,077,339 downwards.
ACACGCACATCCTGATCTGCTATTTGTATAACATGGTACTTATGATCTAGTACTGGAGAGTAAATTGTATTCAGCATTCTCTGGTTATTGTGCAAATATCCCATATTATTAGTGTTAACAATTTTATCTAGCAGATCCAACTCAAGATCTATCATAGGAAAATTATCAGTACTTAATGGAGGTAAAGATCGATACCTAAGCATACCGGCGTAGGGCACTCTATTTATATGCACATCATAAATAGTCATAAAAATTCCAATAACTAATGCCGGTTTAGAAAACTCATCATCACCCATAACATCTGCAAGAGTGTAAGCATTACCTTTTATATCAATAATAGGGTCTTGTGTATTCTCGACATATTTTTGATACAGAATAATGCCATCTGCAGGAGAAAAAAAAGTATAGGGTGATATATATTGAGAGCGAAAGGGATCTTTAAAAAATCGCTCCGTTAGTAATTCTTCATCAGATATTTTTGGGTCGATAGATTTCGACCATTCAGCCAAAGTTTGAGCCACTGTATTTCTCCATTATCGTAAGCTAGTCACATCATTGTAATTTAACCTCATAACCAAACAGCTTAGCGCTGCTCCCGATTTATCAAATTCCGAAAGGTTAAAGAAAGCTGGCTCTAAACCCAGTTTGAAACATATTTTTTCTACCGTTTCTACTTTTATTTTTTCTTTCTCATACCAAGGGTCTGAACGAACGGAGTCCATTAAGTCAGAACCACACATTACAATACCTCTCATTCGAACCGAATTGGTAACACAGTCCTTAATAACATCTTTATCTACGTCAATAATTTGAGCGTAATTCTCGATACTTCGTATTTCTTCGCGGGTAAAAAGCTCCGCACAGGTAACAACCGTGTCTGAGCCAATCGGAAAAATCGAGCAGTCTAAATGATATAAATGCTCATTGAGCATTCCCACAGGAATTATATTCATATCAAATTTATCAGCCATCCATTCATAGGCTCTTTTATCTGTCCTCTGTCCATAACCTCCGATATAAGTACTACCTGACAAATATTTTAAATCAGCCTCTCCTTCCCAATGATACGGACAATCATGAACTTCATAGCCCATCATTTCGAAAAATTTCTTACCTTCTTTTTCTTCACCCACTCTAGGTTCTGATTTGAAGTTCGCCATAATAATATGATTGGCATTTTTAATGTGGGGCAAGTAAATTCCTAAATTTGCAACGTATACCCGATCTTGAAAGTTTCCAGCAGACGGCATTAAATACACCATAGAAGCAGATGCTATAAAATTATATAAGTCTTGGAATTGCCTGTAGGAGTTGGGCTTATTTATTGGAAATTCCTCAGGATCATATTCTTTTGATTTTTCAACCATCCATACATTATTAAGAACTTCATTACTTAATGTGTGAGGGTATGACATAACATAGCATGGAGTTGCTAACTGTGAAGGGGTTTCAGCCATAGAGTTAATCCTGTTTAATTTAAATTTTAGGAGAAGATCAAAAACGGATAGTGAACGTGATACAAGGAAGGCAGTATAAGATATCATCATGATAAATTGTTAACGCGGCTAAATAAGTTATGTAATGTTTAGGAAAAAATATTTTCCCTAAACATTACATAGACACTACAAATAATATTAATTGACAGAAAAATTATATATTTGACTTAATACACCCCCTGATTTCCATCAGTGTTAAACAGTTAAAAAAACCGTATCCTAATTCAAATAGAAATCAAGAAATGTTTTTATTTCTACTTATTTAAAAGTTAAAAATCAAACCTAACAATGTGTGTAAATAAAATATGACCGTCAACTCACTATCAGAAAGCTCGGAAAAAGACAAAATACATCTAATTTTCCCTAATAAAATAAAACTACGTCATGAATTATGTGATCTCTTTGCCTATATTGTAACCCAAATACCAAAGGATATTGATGTTCAGATTTACAGCTGCGACCTTAATGATTTTAATACCAACCATAGGGAATCTATTGGTCGGAATGTAGAGTGTGCCGAAATAGATTTTAATGATATCTGGCTTGGTGACATTTTCCCGCAGCGGCATTATCTTGAGGAAAACGAGGATAAAAAAGACGAACATAAATACTTCTATTTTAAGTCCTGTGACTATCCAGAAGATCAAGAAAAGCTAATTCGTTTTTTATCTAAAGGTGAATTACCTATACAAGAAGTACCAATAAAGTTAGATTTCGGAATTTTCGAGTGGTTTTATGACAAAATACTAATATCGGGCTGTATATATGATGACAATCCTAATATATCCAAGGAAGAATTAAATAATACTTTAGAATACTACTTTCACACTAAAAACATTGTGTGTCTTGATGTTGATTCAGAAACAATGCACATAGATATTGCTATTAGACAATTATTAAATAGTGTTTTAATTTACAATCCAAATTATGTAAACGAAGACTTTGTTCTATCAAATTTCAGAGATTTCTACGACGATATTGAACCTATTAGTTTTGATATCTGTGGTGAAATAAATGATGAGGGAGTAGAAAGTTATGTTGGAAATATTTTTGACTTCGTAGACTGTGGTGACAATTTACTTTTTCCAATTACACAAGAAAGAGACAAAGAGCACCTAGAAACATTGAAAAAAATACTAGCCAAATATGATATGTCTCCCAATATTATTGTTCTAGAACATCCAGATATGCAAAAGTTTTATCAAATGGGGGGGGGATTATATTGCGTTATGGCACTTAGCTAAGCACAATATAAAGCAGATGATGCATATATAAGTTATTATAATAAATAAGGGGTATCTGTATTTTATGCTTGATATTTTCTAAAGTAAGCCTCTGTCAATCATGGCCGTTAGGGTTGATATCTCTACTACGTGTTTTTGTGTGCCTGAGTTGATTCTTAAACGCTCCCCCTCAATAATCGATCACCCAAGCCTACACAGGCTTGGTTTTTCTATCAGTTTTTATTTGTCTATAGCTATCCGAATGATCAACAAAGAACGGATTTAAAAAATGACCCACCTATTACACAAATTTCTCGAAGTAGAAATACTGCCTTAAAAAGAAGGCAATGTTTTTAAAAAGTCAGATACACACTTTGCGAAAATTGCCACTCAGAAAGACCGCTTATGTATGCGCTTACAATTAATCAGTCTTACCGAGAAACGATTGTTTTAGCACAGAGAAGAAACTAGCCAATGCGCTTCTGAAGGACAGTATACCTTTTTACAACAAACCCGATTCCCTTATTAAAAGAACATGGCGCTATCCGAGCATACCGTGAGGTGACACCTAGGTGAGCAGTAAAGGTAATTATTGTGAGTTGCTATACCGTGGACACTATGCAGCGACAAATAGTTTTTTACACTGATTAAACACGAAACTTGTTCACTATTAGCCGTTCAAAATATAAAAGGAAGTAGGACAAAAAATTGTTGCCCGTATTAAGGTTTTTTATAGCCGTTAATAATTGCACTCTGCTATTTATTAATCACTAATCGCCTGTGGCGCTTGAGTACCACAAAAGATTGCTTAATCATGTGTGCTTTACGGATGTGACACATCTTTTAACAATCAAACATATTTAATAATTCTATTGGTGGGCACCAGAAATAAAGAATAACGCATTATTCTCCTACATACCCCTATTCAGGATAAACTTAAATAGCTGTACTGGAGCAAACGCGAGATAAAAAGTGGACTTTTAGCGTATGAGACACCGAGAAAGCAAAACTACTTGCACACAATACACCTACTGTCAGGTTTCTATAAACAAGCCTACAACTGAAAAGAGTTATCACGGCATATCGATAAATATGGTTAATTTCAAGGGGGACGTTGATACAGGAGAAAAACAGGCACAGAATAATAAAGAGGATATTGAAGAGGATTAAATTAAAAAGCTATTTAAAAACAAAGTGTTAGTGGTGCCCGGGGCCGGACTTGAACCGGCACGATCGCAATGATCGGGGGATTTTAAGTCCCAAATGACACCTTATACATCAACTAAAACGCCGTATAATGCGGCCTATAGAGGGGCTTAAATGCAGTTTAGAGGCGCAAACCGGGCACAAAATCGGGCACAATTTGTGGCGCGTAATGTAAGATATGTCGCACAAAGATTAACCGTTATGTCGCCTATTTCTACGCAGCGAGTTTTGGCACAATATTCCACGCCGTCACCAACTACCGGCTACTTGCCAGGGACTGGGCTATTTTGCCGGTGGCGGCTTCTTTAATCTCTTCTAGCGCAATACACAATAATTGTTCATAATTAGAATACAGTTTGATTACAGTAAATTAGATAATTATGAATACTACACATAGCAGCGCCTCAGACACAGCTAAGAAGCTAGGAGCGAAGAGCCTCGAAGATGTCGCGGAAAAGATAGATAAGCACGTCAACACACTCCAGAACTGGCATAAGACTAACCCATATCTGTTTAAATCCGTCATCCTAGGCCACATCGAGATGCAAAAGCGCAAAAATACACAATAGTTGTTTGTTTTTGTTGATTTCACACAATAATTGTGTATAATTAAAATCATCAAACAATTCAACGGTAAGGAAGGTTTTCAAATGTCTTTTGAGTTAATTCAGTCAATTGTTGAAGAAATCAATTTTCAAAAAGAAATGGCGAATGATTTGGAAATGGAGGTTCTTAACGAACTCCACAATCACTTAAATGTAGCTATGAACGCAAAATGGTCAAGAGATGATCTATCAAAAAAAATTGAAAATGAAAGTGAAGCGCTGTTAGACATTGAAGAAGGTTCGGGCTTTTATAAAACTGTTAAATCCATACAACACAAAATAATAGATGCTTTGGGAGAGCAATAAGTTATGGCCGAAATGTCGCGTATTGAGTTTGCGAAAATGGTTGATAGCAATCTCTTTTATGATGTGGTTTTTTTAAATTTCCGGAATCCAGTCAGCAGTCAAAATTAATGGTTTTGGGCTTTTCTTCAAGAAAAGCCTTGGGCGGAAAGACATTTTGGCAGCATAGAAGACCAGGTTAGAGAGTACACGTCAACTAGCAATAAAATTGATTATGATTCCTATCTTGCTCAAACCCAGCGATGGTTAACCTCTGTTTATCAAGATTATTATTACAATAGAGGACTATCCATTCATATAGCAGATACTAAAAAATTTAAAACAGAGGAGTCCTGCAGGGCTTATTGCGATATTGAACTACAAAAAACGCCGCAGTTAGACGAAGCAAAAAAAATGGCATACGAATACTTGCGATACAATAAGATAACTCTTGCAAGTTAATTTTTAAGAACTTGCACGCAACTTTGTCTGTGAGCTATTATTGATTCACTGCCAATTAGGTAGTTTAGAAAACATAACGACACAATAACTTTACTCTACCGAATTGGTAGCTTAGAAATATAAATATTGCCGAAATATGCATTAATACACTGCCGTATAGGCAGCTTATAGGCTGGGGCTTCGGCCCTGGCTGAACTCAAGAGCTTTTTGCCTCTGCTTCCTTTCTCTCCCTCTCTTTTTTCCTGCGATAATGTCGGTTATGACCCTGTCGGCACTTCTTTAAAAACGCTTCATAACCAACAGGATCATGTTCCCGTAAAAACGCCCGCTTGGCCTTCGTCCACTCATTGCAGATTTTATATTCTTTATCTAGAAACGCCCTCCTATCTTTTTCGCTCATCGCTCTTAGTTTTTCGAGCTTTCTCTGATAACGCTTTTTATTGTGCTCAGGATCGCGGGCCAACGCCGCTTGATAGTGTTTTTTATGAAAATCTGGATCTTTAGCGGCTCTAATTCTATATGCAGCAAGCTGTTTTGCCCGCCTGTTTTCTCGCCAGCACTCATCAGAACAAGTATTGCGTTTGACGCTGTATTCTTCGTTGATTATGTCTTTGCCACATACGACACATGGCCCGCGGCGGCACACTTTACATGCAGGTACTATTAGTTTGAAAAGTGAGTTTTGGTCTACATTTAGGATGCGCCCGCAATCACACTGACATTCCCATATATTGACGTTATTTCGACCGTGTCGAACGGTTCCAACGACGAGATAGGCGGTTAGTTGACCAAATCTATTTGGCATTCTGGTTATCTGTAGTTTGATAGAAATGCTAATATAGCATTAAATTTCTGGAGCACTAAAAAAGGGAGCGACACGCAAATGAATAAAGAAAAAATCTTCGAATACGCTGTGAAAGTATTTTTGATATCTGTGATAATTACATGCGCCTATTTATTTTATTTGATGATGGGCCTTGTGCCAACGCTTGTAGTTCTTGCTTGGTGGGCATGGGAGTACTTCAAAAAGTAGGCTTAATCACCCCTGGCAACTTTACAAATCCTTTTATTTTCTAAGACATCATTGATTAGCTGTTGCGCGAAACGCTCTTGCTGGTCTTCACTCATCTCACAAAAATGGATGATAATATCAGCCTGACCTGTGACAATATTTATCATCCACACATCACCTAGTGGATCAATGCTCCAGGTTGTGCTGGGGATTTGCTGAGCGGCTAAAGCTGCCAAGGTTTCTTTTTGTTTGTCGGAGTCCATTGACTAATAGCGGTTAGTTATTAGCGTTTAAGCATGCCAACGCAAACATAAGCCTCTTCAATACTCTTGATGTCTTTGACCGCTTTTTGTGTTTCTTGAAATGGCCTATCAAGCTCGAAAGAAAGACATTCTATAAGTCCGTCTAGCGCTGGCATTTTTTTAGGTGAAAGCCCTATAAGAGTTGCAGCAGTATCAAAGAAGCTGTTTATTTCGGCAATTGCTGCAAGAATACATGTTAATCCGCCATGAGTTAGTGGTGTTTTCTCAAGGCCGTCTTTCCAGTATTCATTAACTTTGCTGTCAATCTCAATGCCTGGGTTTATCATCAAAACTGATGCTAAGAATTCCCTGTAGGCTTTGGACTCCTCTTTAACGCCTATTTCAATAGCAGCAGCCGACACTAACTTATAGAAGCCGAGAGGCCTGTTTAGATGTGTACCTGCACCCTCACATGCATCTCTGTATTCGTTAATCTCTGCAAGTCCATTAAGAATCATTTTAAGTGTGTGTTTCTGCATGACTTTAGCCTCTATCGCTATGGTGCATTTGTTTCTTAAGACTAGAACACCCTCAAGCAAAAACAATGTTGATTTAAGCGCTTTTAGTGCCAATAGTCGCCCTATTACGCCAGAGGGTTGAGCAAGCTAATGAAATATGGGAGATTGAAATCTCACTTTAACAGAAAAGGTATTTGTTATGGCAAAAGGTAAAAAGGAATCTGGAGACAAGATGTCTACACTAGCAAGTAAAGTGCTATCAGGAAAAAAGAAACCAACAAAAACAGAAGTAAAGTCCCTGGCTGCCTCTGTATTAGGACAGGATGAAACTAAAGGGAAAAAATCTAAAAAGTAAGACTTGATGTATCAAGTATGGCGCACTTAGGTATACGCATAAAACCGCTACCCTGAGCGCTCTCACTCCCTACATTGGCGATGTTCGGAGCAAGCATAATAACATCGTCACTCTCGGCTACAAGCCAGCCTACAGACTCACAATTAATAGCTTCCATATCTGGCATGTCTTCTAAAAAAGACCAGCTAGGCACAGGCTGAGCGCTATCAATCCATTTTACTTTAATAAGCTTTGGGTTTTTCACTATATAAGCTCCATGTTCGAAATTGGCTCTATTTTACCAAAATTTTAATAGCTGTGCTTTAGCTATTTAACACACCAATACTTTCTACTCAGCACCACATTATTGAAGCTATATCTTTTGTAGGAGTAATGGAAAAGGCACTGGAATAAATGAGTTTCCTTACCAAAGTCGTAAAATGCCGGATCACATGCTTTGGTTATTTAACTCCAATATCCCCTATTCTTCTCCAGAGCCTTGGTGATCATTTTTAGAGTCGTCAGTCTTGATGAGGTCACTGAGGATATTTATCTTATTCCCTGAATATTTTTTGTCAGCGGCAGGGTATTCTTTTTGGATTCGGTTGATTTCTTCTGGAGAAAGATTTTGGAAAGCATCAAGGATCTTCGCAATTCTGACAGCGTCAGTAGTTAAGTCAGCAAGGCCTTTCTCAACTACCTCAGCGCTTGCATAGATTTCTATACCAGGAACAGGGTCAAACACAAATTTAATTATGCTCTTCTCATCCCCTTTTTCAAAGGCATTCTGAACAGCTTCAATGTATTTCGCTCCCGTATTAGGAACGCCACTACCTTCAGCCATGCGCTGAATTGTCTTTTCATTTACTCCGCTTTTTTCGCTCAGAATTCGGCGAGACCATTTTAGAACGCCAAGAGCTGCACGGATTTGTTCACTAGTAATTGTCATTCGCTCAGTATAAACGTTTTACCAGAAAACAGCAAAATTAGGACAATAAAGTCCTGAATAGGTCTTGATTAAGCTTTGCTCGTGTCCTAATATAGGACTCATAAGTCATTCATTTGGACTTTTAACAATTCCCAAGGAGGCGGCAACCTCCACGGGAATCTAACCAAAACCGACCGACGAGATCTAATCATGGCTACCAATAAAATACCACAATCCCCTACTAATGTTGTATCCCTATGTGCATTTAGAGCTAAGCGCAGGATGGCGATGAGATCTGAGTACTACTCTATTTTGTGCTCAATGACTCAAGAGCAGCTTGCAGATTGCTACCAAGATGTTCGCGCAATAATAGATCGTCACAATGCTAAGGCATCATAGGGAGGTGGTAGTCATGAGTAACTTAATATCAATTAACAATTACGACCTGCATATATTCGATGGCAAGCCGATGATCAAGGACATCTCTCTAGCGGAGAAGCTTGGTTATACCGAACCCAAAGCAATACGAAGATTGATAAAAAGAATGCTAACAAAACTGCAATTAAAAGCAGAAAACGTTCGGGACACGGTGACCCGAATAAACAATGGTAAGGGTCGCGAGGTAAGCGAATACTATCTTGATGAAAAGACCACACTTAAAGTTATCACCAAATCCGAGACCGAAAACGCGGATGCAATTACAGACGAGATGATTGATGTCTTTATCGCGTATCGCTCTGGCGAATTACAGCAGTCACCAAAAACCGCCTTAGACATCATGCTTATGCAATGCCAACGATTGGTTGATCAAGAGCGTCGCCAAGCCGAAACAGATCGCAAATTGTCTCTGGTTGAGGATAAGCAAGAGCATGTTGATCAGCGCCTAGAACAACTAAACCCCGATACTGGTTATAGAACCATATCAGCCCACGGCAAAATAATAGGGGTAAAATTCCCACTTAATGAAGCTAAGGCATTAGGGCAAAAGGCAAAAAAGCTCTGCGACGAAAAAGGGCTAACCGTTGGTAGTATCGCTGACGAGCGCTTTGGCAGAGTTAATAGTTATCCTGTTGAGATATTGGAGGAATTAATATACTCCGCAAGCTAATAGGCGCTATTTTGCAGATACCGCACTGCTGAGTTATAGTGTTAGCATTAGTAAGCCAATGGTGCATTATGACTCAATCAATTAAATTTACGCCAAAGCCAAACGAAAAGGAGCTTTTAGACGGTCTTGTGCAGTCTGGCGGCTATAAATCCAGTCAGCACGCTCTAAGTGCAGGTCTTGAAGCACTTAATAGTCATGGCGCAAAGCTACAGAGACTTAGAGAGATGATCCGCGCAGGCGACAATTCCGGCGCAGCCGTAGAAGTGGACAGAAAGAAGAGACTAGAAGAGCTAAGACGCAAGTCGCGTAATGTATAAGTTACGCCCGCTCGCACTTCAAGATACCGACAACATCTATCTTTACAGCGTTAGCGAGTTCGGCGCAGTAGTAGGCGAAAAGTACTATAACGACATATTTGACGCTTTCGAACTCCTCTCAACTCGCCCAGAGCTGGGCAAAAATCATCAGGCCGCAGCCAACTTAAAATCATTTCCTTGTCGCTCTCACGTTATATTTTATCGCATAGTAGCCGGCGGTATCGTCGTATCCAGAGTTTTGCACAAGTCGATGGATGTAGAGCGGCACATTTAAGCGCCATCATTCGCCAATCGGTGCCAGAGGGTTGAAGCCTCACAGTTTCTACACATAATGGAGGGAAATAAATAATAATGGATGTTGATATGAGAATATTATTGATCGCCTTTGCTTTATCCGTCTCTTCATTATCCTCTTCAGAAGAAAAAATAACATATGGGGAGCGATGGAATCTTCTTAATGACAGTGAAAAAACATTATACATAGCAGGTTACAGGGATGGATGGGTAAACCTTTCAGACCTAATAAAAGGAAAACATCCAAGCCTAAAGCAACCTAGCGACATCGTTTTGAGAGACTTAAGCACAGACATTTATTCATTGTCACTGGATCGTTTCTACAAAGATAAAAACAACGAAAAAATACATTATGGCCAAGCCCTGTGGATTGCGAGATTGGATTATGATCGAGCGTGGAGCAAGGAAGAAAGGGAAAAATACCTAGAAATAACTCGCAAGCACTATGACAAGAAAAAGAGTAATCGGCTAAAAAAAGGGGTGGAATCAGAATGAGAAAAATCATAGTTTTTTTACTTATTATTTTGAGTCAACCCGCGATCTGTCAAATAGGAGGAAAATGGCACCTCTTGACCGAGAACGATAAGCAATTGTTGCTCGGTGGGTATGAGCTTGGATGGCGCGCAAGCGCGACATTAAATGATACTCAAAGCGGCAATGGCAGTTCTGCTGTACAAAGCCCATTTTTTAAAGGTCGTACTCGCGGAGAATATATTGACAAACTGGACGGCTTTTACAACAACCAAAAGAACAGAATAATATCTATAGAGATGGCCATCCTGTATATTGGGATGACCTATGGTAAATCCACAAAAAAAGAGCTTGATAATTTTTTAACGTGGACTCGAAAGGCAGCAACGGAAACAGCAAAAAAATAACTACTGCTCCTGTTGTGTGGCGACTGCTCCTGCAGGAGCAGAAAATACCGCAGCTCCAGTCCGTGATTGTCTCAGCTGCAAAAACTCTCGCCTCACATTTTCTCTTTGAATCTCTATCGCGTCATCTATCAGAGTTAAAACCCTTTGCTCAGTCACTTTATTTTTCATGGAGCCTAACGAAGCTTTTAAGAACTCCCCTATCACTGGGATTGCCCCAAGAACTTTTAAGGTTGTATTCTCAATAGCAACTGAACTAGGCCCGCTACCGGTAAAAGTTGCTGGTGGCGGTTCTTTTAAAGCGGCAATTCGTGAGAGTTTCTTTATAAACGCTCTCTCCTTGTCAGAAAAAAGAATATGAAGTTTTGGCTCTCCTATTTCTTTAAGCGCAGAATCAATCCCTGCTCGGCTAATGCTTTTTGTGCCAAGACTGGTTTCAGCTCCTTTGAACGACTTCTCACGAATTCGCTCTAGGGCAGCACTTCGAACATCATCCCATGCTTTCTGTCCTTGTCTTATCTGGCTTTCGGTTCCTGTCAAAAGGTAGTTTCTAAGCTCTCGCAAATCTCTAGGCTTATATTTCGATGAACGCTTGATAGCCTTCTCAAAAAATTCATCTTCATCTATAAGATTATCCCTAATATCCCTGACGATAGACGTTTTACGCTGGTCAAAACCATCTCGCTTGACAGGGTCTAAGCCTCGCTCAAAATTAGTTTTGGCCCTTCTGGCTCTCTCAAAAAAATCATTCCCTGCAACTCTGAGAACATCCTCATCTAGAGCATCCTTGAATTGACCGATGATATGCCTCCCTTCCCCGTTAGTCGATTTAAGCAAGCGATTGGCGAACTTTCTAATATTTTCGGCTTGATCCACGCTAACTCGACCCACTGGCTTAAAGTTGCTGTCAATAACACCTAGATCTTTCATGTGTCTTCTTAGTGCCTTTACCACACCGCCTGACAATTCATCAGTAACTCTGTTTCTTTGAAGGGATTTAGCAGCACTGTTAAACTTAATATTCTTGTCGTTGGGCAGCGCTTCCCTTGCCTCTTTGTAGAGCTGACTGATTTCATCGTTTAAGTGATTCGTTTTTGATAAGACCGCCTCGATTGGGCTTGCAGATGCATTTTGAACAGTACCGCCAATTCTGGAGATTTCATTACGAGCCGCTGTGTCTAGTATTGCGTCCTGCTGCTCTACAGCGTCCCTAACTGCGCCTGAGCGTCTAAATGCGTCTTGTTGATCAACAAACAAATCGGTGTCTCTTGTTCGCTGAGCTTCTGTAGGAGTTACTCCAAGATCCTCAAACGCACCTTGACGCAAGCTGTTTGCCGCTCTTGAGTCGCCCTGCCGCAATGTTCTATCGACAACCTCATCGGCTGTTGTCCCAGCGGCATCAAGAGCACTCTGAGCCTCTGGTGTTGGTGCTTCGTCGGCTGCTCGTCGCGCCTGCTCTATGAGGTCGTCAAAAGTTAGCCCCACATCATCTAATGCAGACTGAAGCTCTGGGGTTGGTGCTCCACTTGGAGTGACTGCCGGGGCTGCTGATTCACCGTGAGTCCGTGCGATGATCCTGCGACCCAAGCTATTAAGAACAGGCATAAGAATTTCACTGCCACCGCCGAGAAGAAGCCCCAAGCCCGCTCCCGCCACCACGTCTTTAGTTTCTCCACCTTCACCCCTCGCTATTACACCACCCTCTGTGGCGCCAATGCCGCTCATGGCAGCTGTTCTAGCAGGAATTGAGGCTATATTGGATGCCGCCAGCCCTGGGACAAGAAATGGTGCGACCTGCCCTGTTATCTTTCCTGCTGTTGCCGCTCCAGTATAATCGCGTAATGCTTGAGCTGCTACTTTTTCTGTTTCATCCGGCTGATCAGCAAGACCTATACCTCTACCCAAACTGGTAAACCCTTCGCCAGCGCCAATTAAGAAAGCCTCAGCACCTCCAACTTCTTCGACCACCGACGCTAATTGAGGATTCTTTTCCCTGAGTTCTTCAATAAAGTTTTTCCTCTTAGTTGATGCTGTTGGAGTGTTGGCAAATTCAGGTGCCCCAACTGCTTCAAATTGAGCTTTTTTTGCATCTATTAACTGTTGTTGTTGCTCAGGGCTTAAATTTTCTCTTGCCGAAGGTGAAAGTAAATTTTGTTCTTGACTTGGCTGCTCAATTTGCACAGGCCTTGCCGTAGATAAATCAAATCCGCTCTTTTTTTGCTGTACCGGTCTCGCTGTAGATAAATCAAAAGGCATTAGTTTAACTCCTCAAATTGTGTTCCATCTGGACTAACGTAAGCTTGGTTGCCTTGGGCGTCCGTCATTAATTGCCAGCCTCTATTATTTGTTTGTGATGGTTGTGTGGGTGCGCTCTGTGCGGGCTGTTGTTGAATTTCAGTTTGTTGGGGCTGCTGTGCATTAGGGTTTTTAAATCTAATAAAGTCAGCAACAGTTGCGCCGTCACGACTCAGGAATAAAGCCGCTTCCTGAAGATTTGCCAAAACTTTTTCCTGAGCTTCTTTTTTCCTCAGCAAGTAATCTTTGAGTTGCGGCTCGTCAAGCCCGGTAGGCAGAGCAGTATCTAAGGCAAGGTTTAACTCACCTTCCGATAGCGCGCCAAAAGTGACTGAGCCAACAACGTCAAGGCCAAGCTCATTCCGAATCTGGTCAAGCTCTCTAGACGCAGCTGTAATGCTGGGCAAAAATCTATCAACGGCGCCTGTTCTAGCGCCACGGTCAAGAGCATCAATTGCTCTATCAATATTTGTTATATTGGTTCTGACTTTCCCTATTGATTCAAAAGATTTTTCAACAACGTCTACTGATAGTTTTGCTTGGCCCTTCGCTCTCTCTTTCGCGCCTTTAAAATCAACTTCGGTTTTAAAGGCTTTTTCTAATGCTTTTTGCGCAGCCTCTCCTTGCAATACCTTGCCAGTCACATCTTTAACTACTACATTTCCACCGCGTGTGGTCATTAATGTTAAACCTCCAATTATTTTTGAAGATTGAACGCTGTCGCTTTGTTGTGACCGAGCATCAAGCGCTTGAATGGCCCCTTTTATTTTTCTTTGAAATTCGGGATTAGTAGCCATCTGAGCCAATTGATAGCGAGCCATAATGTCATCCATTAAGACACCGGCATCTAGAATTTCGACAGGGTCATTAGGATCAGCGCTGCGCCTCATTGTGCGCTCAACTTCGTAAACATCTCCGTTATCTAGAGTCACGCCAAGAATAGGTACAACTCCACCGGCACGAGCATCAAAACGAACAATATTTTTATCTACAATCTTGCGGCCGGTTTGAGGATGTATTTCTCCAATTCCTTTTTTAATTTGATCCGCAAATTCTCTATTAACTAGCTCGATAGCTCTAGGGCTATTTGCTGCTTCCATTCTTCCCTGTGACATCTCGGCGAGAACAGGCCCAAACTCTAATGCGGTTTTAAATTTTTCGGGATCTTCATAGTGCCAGACGCTAAAGCGAGCCATGTCGGCATCAACGAATTTTTGGTATGTTTCGCGCTCTGGCAATTGTCCAGTAGCTTCAAAAAGCCTCATGGCCTCCATGCCTTCTTGCTTAAGCCGGGCTAACTTTTCATTTCTGAAAGTCATTTTATTTAGCTGAATGCGCTGATCATTTAGCTGTGCCTGCTGATCTTGCAACTCATTCTGCCGCTGCCTCTGCTCCTCCTGAATACGCATCTGTCGTGGCCTATCAGCTATTTGCTGACCTGCTCTAAATGCGCTAATGCCTTGTGAAATTAATCCGCCTGAATTTACGCGACCTGATATTAGTCCTACCATTTTATTTACCTTTGTTTATACATAAAAAAACCCGCACGGGGCGGGTTATGTTGTTGAATTTGATTTGTTTTTCGATGCGGGAATTCCCGTAACGAGATATGAGCAAATCTGCTCACATCAAGCAGCGCTTAACTTTTTAGCGAAATATTGAATACCCTTCGGTGTAACGTATGTTTGTAATCGTGCCTTATCGTCAATAATCGTGCTTTTAACTTCAAAGATGCCTTGTTGAATATACTGAACTTTGGCAACTAAGGCAGTGCCTTGATAGAAAAGATATTGACCTTTCATACTCTGAATAAATTTGTTTGGTCTTTGCTGAAGCGCTCGACCTGCGTTTTGAAGTGTATAGAGGCCATCTTTATTTACGAACTCGTCGTAAAACTCAACTTTCGGCGCGTCTTCTTCTACTCGACATTCAAGCAATAACTTCTCTTGCTCCAGCCTTTCGTTTTCCTCCATTTTGTCGGCAGCCAAACGCAAGGCACCTGCATAGGTTTTAGGGATGTCAAAAACAGGTTCCTGTTGAATTGGCTGTAAAGTGCCAGAGCGATATTTGATGAATACCTCGATCATCTCATCCGTAATAGCATCCGCGTTTTCGGTTTCAGACTTAGTGATAACTTTAAGTGTGGCTTTTTCGTCAAGATAGTAAGTACTAGCCGGGCGACCCCCGAGGCTAGTGGTTTGCTCCACGGTGGAGCAAACCTCTTCCGCTTTTAATTGTCGTTTGCTTAGCATTCTGGTTATATTTTTTCTTATGTTTGTTGGACGACTAAAACCAAGCTTTTTGGCCAAATCTAAATCTTTGATCATTGGTTTGCCATCAATGACGTGTAACTCATAGTTATCTATTGATATTAAATCGCTCACAGTGGAGCCTCCTTCAGATAGGTGATTTTCAGTTTAATTAAGGGTTTGCCCTATTCGGGCTATTTAAATGATGCGTAGATCGCTTTTACTTCTCTTTGAAATTCACGCATAGATACTTCATCTAACGTGTCGAGAAATGCTGAATATTCTTCCCGCCTTGCTGCTCGCCTTTTGGCTTCTGAATCACCGGAAGAAATGATGTTGTTTCTAGTTTGTGGTATTTTGTTTGTAGCCATTGTCGATACTTCCATATCGGTTTTGGTTAGAGCCTGACTGGTGCTGGTAACACCTATCAGGCTTGTTTTTTACTCAGGACAGTAATAATATTACGCTTAAGATGAGCAAAGTCAATAATTTTTTACGCTTGAGAGTAATTTTTTTACTATGACACCCAAACAATGCAAAATGGCTAGAGCTGGGCTAGGCTGGACAGTAAGCGACCTGTCCAAGAAATCAGGATCTAGAGCTGCTACTATTAGCAACTTTGAGCGAGGCGGTGACGCTCTAAAATCTACAGTCGAGGCATTAAAAGATGCCCTTCTGTCTTCCGGTGAAATTCGCTTTGAAGGCGAAACCGGAGTTTTCATCATTATTGATGAAGCGCATAAGGCTAACTAACAAAGGTAATTTTTATGAAAGTGATTCCAAAATCTACAATACCTAGTGAAGCGCTTGATCCTGTAAAGGTAATGGAATTGCTTAAAAAGCCTCTATCTGAGCCAGAACCAACAAGGGCGCTGAGCAAAGATGAAATATTTAATCGAGTAAAAGCGCGTGTCGCCAAAGAAGCCAGGAAATAAGTCATGCAAAACATCATTTACACCGCCAAGCAAGAGCAGCAAGACCAGATTGAGGGATATATCCAGTCAGGTGAATATGATAGCCCTCAGCAGGTTCTAGATGCCGCAATGAAAGCGCTAGACTCTCAAGAAAATAAAGTACAGCGCCTAAGAAAGCTTATTCAGGAGGGCATTGATTCAGGCCCCACTGAAGTCGTAGATCGCGAAAAATTCCTTAAAGAGCTGGAGGCCGAGGATTAGTGTATAAGCTGTCACCCAAGGCAAAGCAAGACATTAGAGATATACGTAAGTACACAAAAAACAAGTTTGGCCCCACTCAGGCATCTAAATACTACAATCAACTATTTGATGCTTTTGAAAAACTCTCAAGCAATCGAAGCCTAGGTAAAAACTATGATGAGCTTGCGCTAAGCATTAAAGGCTGCAGAATGCAGTCACACGTCATATTTTTCATTATCAAGCCATCTCATATTGATATTGTACGTATACTTCACAAATCTAAAGACTACAAAAGACACGTTTGATAATTTAACTTAAAGCTGTTTAAAGGCGTAAGTCATGAAGCGAGACTTCTCTAACACTCCAAATGTCTACGATCTCTGCGAAAGACTCGCCAGGGATAAAATGCCCAAGGAGATCTTAAAAATATTCAAAGAGTTGAGTCCTGAAAAACAGCAAGACGTTCTGGCATTCATTCGACAATTGGTAGAAGACAAAAAAACTTAACCAAACATTGCGTAAGCTGTTAACCCTGCAAGTGCAGCCCAACCCACGCCCGGAATAGCTGCCAAGCCTGTAGCCCCTGCTGCTCCTGCTCCTGCTGTTGATGCAATTCCCCCTGCTAAACTAGCCGCTTGAACCGTATTGCTTAAGCGCGCCTGCTTTTGCCCTGTCTCGATCTGGTCATTGATTTGGTTGCGCTGTTTTTCTTGTGCTGCCAAACCATCAAAGATGGCTGCACTCTGATTTAATTTATTTCTACCCTGACTAATAATTCCTGTCATGTTAAGCCCCCTGTATTGCTTGTCGTGTTCGGCTGCCAGTGATTAAGCCAATGTTTCTATCTAAAACATGTCGGCGTGTTTGATTTTCAGCGCTGGCTAATGCCGAAGCCTGATTTAAGCTATTCTGCGTATTTGTTGCATTCAGTTGTCGCGCACTTTGTTGAACGCCGAACCTAGATAAACGTCTTTTTGCTGAGTCGGCAGAGGCCCTACCGGAGCGAGTAAAATTATCACGAATTCTTTCAAGCTGCTCGTTTAGTAATTCTTCTCCCTGGACAGCATCAAGTAATTCATCTTCAAATGGTTGAAATCGTTCTTTTGTATCTCTGTATATTTCGCGATTAAGATACGCTCTAGTGCGCGCTGCAAAATCATCAGAGCCGTAAACGGGCAGACCGCTTCTTGCATCTTGGTTGTACTGTTGAGCATACCCAACTTGATTTAAAAAGTTATTCATTAATTACCACCACCATTATCATGCTTACTAGAAAACGGATTACCAACACCCTGAAACCCAAATTCTTTATTTCCGTATGGGTCACGATTTCTTATTGATTCCGAAATCAATCCTGCACCAAGACCCGCACCAGTAATCAATCCTGAATTTCTATTGTGCCTTCGGTTAATACTGTTCTGAGTGTTTCTAATGGCGTCTTGCTGTGATTCGCTGGCAATATCGCTAAAACCCTGTATAGCTTGTGCTTCCTGTCCTTGGCCTAACGCTGTGATTGTATTTAAGCCGCTTAATCGAGAGTCTTGTAATGACTGTTGCGTTCTAGATGCATTGCGCCCGCGTTCAATTCCTGTTCTATCCCCTGCGCTGATAATTCCTTGTTTAAATTGGCCGCTGTTAGGATTAATGCCGCTGCGATTTAAGTTATCTATCCCGTCACTAATTTGTCGCGATGATTCCGCAGTGACATTAGTGTTTGCAACGTTTGCGCCTGACTGTAAATTCTCTGCCGAATCTAGATTATTGATGTGACCAAAGAATTGATTTTCAATCTGAGGATAACGTCTTTTATAATCCCTAAATCGATTAAGGCCAATTCTTGCCAACTCTTTTTGGTCTTCTGTTTCTTCTATTTTATTGCTTCCACCACCTTTGCTCATAGCGTTTTACTCCATATGTCATAACCATCTTCATGATTAATTAATTGATAATTAAACTTAGGCGCAACCCGTTTAAATCCCGGTCTTTTTGTCCAGAATTCAAGAGCTTTAGCGCCTACATAAATTGATATCTCTTCGATTTGACTTTGATACTTGCTGATAGCATTGCCTGATTTGCTCCAAGCACACCAGACTAAACAAATTAATGATTTATTTTTAACTTTCGGCTTTAAAACAACAAACCCATCCTTACTATCAAACAAAAACGCCTGGTTATTTTGTATTGCTGAAACAACGTCTAAATAATAGTGCTTGCTGCCGTCTAATCTGGCGATTTCTTCGAGTCCGTGACCATGTTTTTCTAGGTCGAACTCTGCCGGTTTTAGTTTTGATATTTTTTCGCCCAATTTGCCAAGTCTCTTAAGGTGAGATCGTTGTTTTTCTTCAAAGTAAGGTACTCATTTGTTAACTGAACGCTTCTTTTTGATTTAAGGAGCGTTAACTCATTAAAATACTCTTGAAGTATCTTTTTGCTACATAAAATCTGTCTATTATCTACCAATATCCAGTCAACAAATTCAAAATCATCGTTTCCAAGCGCATCTAAAGTGGACTTCATATATTTTTCAGACAGCCCGTCAAACTGAAACACATGGCCGTCACTGGTTTTAATGGGCAAGTTGAATATCTCTAAGCGTGTGCGCTTTAAATCGTCTTTACTCGCTGCTGTATTAAGTGGATCATGCTGTAATTTCAAGAGTAATCACCTCTTTTAAGTAAGGAAAAACATTAAATTCAAAAACATAAGTACCCGGCTCCATTGTCTCCCACTCCACTACACCATCATTAATTATTGATGTCCCGCCGGGGTGCGTTAATTGGCAGTTATCGGGAACATTTGAGAATAAAATAGGTGAATTGACTGCAGAGCTTCCGGTTACTTCTATTTGCATTGTTGGGCGTAAAGTAATTACTCCATCTAATACATATTGAGTTTTATGATCTACCAGGCCTTCAATGTAATTAAGTCCTTGAAGTTCATCTCCGCTTGGCTCTGAGCCTTTAAATATACAAAAAGGCTCGCCATTGCTTTTATAGCTTGTCCACTCTTTCATCTTTTTGATAACTGAATTTCTATACTGTGATCATTAATAACGTTGGTTATGTAGAGCGTGCTTTGTGAATTTCGTACTCTAAACTGCACACCGTAGGTTCTCGTTCCATTTCCTGGGGATCGATAGAAAGGAAACGAAATATAAGACTGCTGGTTAGGCTCTAGTGCTCTACCATTTCCAAACACAGACTGTGATAAAATCTCGCTATCTACAACCGCGCCATTTTCCAGAAGGTCGATAATTGTTTCAGCAAAGCCTGCACCACCCTGCTCAATCCTTGCAATTTGGTTTATCCAAACAATAATTCTAAGGCTGCTTGAAGAAAGCCAGTTAGTTATAGCGATTGACCGGCTAGCTCCCGCTACAGGTGATGTAAATTGCCCCGGACTAGTACTAAATCTCGGTAAAGTTAACGAGGATGCCGCTGTAGCGACTTCTAAAGCGCTTACAGCTGCTCCAGCAATAGTTAGAGTGTTGACAGCTGCCGCGCCTATCTGAGCGCTGCCAATAGCTGCACCCGCTATGTAAGTTGAAATGTTAGACGAGTTAATTTGATTTAAGTTGGCAAAACTCCCTAGTCCTTCAATTCCCCCTCCTGAGCTTAATATCACATTGCCTGATGTGTCCCGGATAATGATAGAGCGAGCATCAATAAATCCATTTTTATCAATTCTCCAGCCCGTACCGGCATTAAATACATTTGACTGGATAATATTGCCAATGTATGCGTTTGATATGTTCCCGGTTCCGATAGTCGATAAAACAAAATTACTTGTAAAGCCTGTGACTTTATCAACCACTAGATTCTGTATTTGTGATGACTCTATTGCCGCCTCCCGAATACGGGCGGTATCAATCCAAACTTGGTTGTCTTGAATAAAGAAGGGGTTAACAGTTCCACCGGCAGGATTTAACACAGCGAATACTCCCGCATTCACCATAAAAAAGGTTTGGCCGCCGTCGTTGTAAAACCCCACTCCGCCAACTAGTCCATTTACATCTGTTTTAATCTCCCATTGCGCATTTAATCCATCAACACTAGATGTTAATGTTTGAATGGTTGAGGTGTTGCCCCCTACAGTTGTACTTAACTGCTGAATACTCGTTGATTGAGCGGTTACCGTTCCCGATAAATTTGAAACTGTTGTATTTGTGTTGCTTATTGCAAGTGCATTAGCATCAACACTGCCCTGAACACCCGCAACACTAGATTGCAGTTGTGTAAAATCATTTGATATGGCAGTTATATTATCGCCATTATCATCTATCCGAGTTCCTAAAGCTGTTAAAGCTGCCGCTGTAGATTGCGAACCTGTTTCTAGATTAGTCACATCTTCTTGTATCGACGTGACAACATCCAAGAGACCGGTAATAGGCGTATCAATTAAATCAATTCTAGAGCGTAGGGATTGCGCTAAGTGAGTCTCGTTTAGCTGATCCGAAAGCCTCACTATTGTTTCTGATATATTTGGTGCAGCCTCAGCATAAGTTCCCGCCGTTGCATTTAGTGGGCCTTTAACATCATTCTGATTTACGTGGCGCGCCCAATAATAAAAAGCTTGGCCAAAATCTACTGAATCACCTGTAATATTAGGTATAGATGTTTGAATTCTCTGAGCATTGGCAAAGTTATCATCTAGTGAGCGATAAATTTCTGTGTAAGCATGGCCGTTATATTGAGGCTCATCCCACTGGATAATCATCACCTGAAAACCAGCAGTAACAGTAAAGTTTGCCACAGCCGGAGGTCTTTGTATTTGATTAGTCCCTGGAAGAACAGGTAAAAAGGTTTCTCTATTAGTTCCGCCATATCTGCGCGCAAGCTCAACTATTCCGGCGTCGCTTAAATCACGCAGAGTCAGCCACTTATCTAAACCATTGCCCGAAAAACCTAGACCTTTCTCCATGTTTTGAGTTATTGCGCGCACGTCTGAACTACTCGACGGGTTGCGAGGAATAGATAAAAATGTAGGTTTTGTCATAGCTGTTGGACGTTATCCGTCATCACAATGTCAGTGATTTGTGTTTTACCTGATAATTCATACTGCCAAGCCCGACCACGCACAGGAGGGATGCGTATAGGGCTATCTGGAAGGCCTCTCTGATTTAATATAAGTCGATCATCAACCCATATTTTTATATTCACTAGATTTAAGTTATCTGCAATTACTCGTAGGTAAAGTTCACGCCTATTTGACCCTTCAAATCTCTTTGAGCGCCAAACATAATTTAATGTTTCGTTAGCGGAGTCCCAAGCAAATAAGTTGCCGTCGACCACAAGATAAAGTGTGTCTGTTCTGGTATCCGAATACCCGGCACTTGCATAAAAATCTAATCTAACAAAGTCATTATTTCTTAAATCAAAAACAAAGCCGCCTACATCACCGTAAAAAGCAATATATTTGCCTTCGTAGTGATAAGCCCTAATAGTTTCTGGTTGGAACTCCGCCCAAGCTTGTTTAGATAAAATAGTTTCCGTAATTAACCGGGCTCCGCCAGGAGAAACGCCCACAAGGCCATCTGGAGACGCATAGATAACAATGTCCCCTATAGCTACCATTGACTGAGCAGAAACACAGGCCTGCTGTAGAGGCAATCTATCCTCAGTCATCGAGTCAGGGCTAACACCCGTAAAAACGTATGGATTACCCTCTGTGCCAACTACTAAACTTGTTCTAGTTGCTGCTATCCCGACGATGTCATATTCAGTAGACCGCGAGTATTCGGGCGGATACGCGTGTAATTGAAAAGGCTCACTAAATGCTATTTGATTGCCAACATAGCCCGCTGCTATTCCGTTAGCCATTAATGTTAAGCCGGTCATGAATTCAGGTGGAGGAAAGAAATTCGCTGTGGCTAAAACTTCGCCCAACTGATCACCCGGAACATTATCTATAAACGTTGTTGTCGATAATGGAACCTCGGCAACGAAGAAAAACTCACCCGTCGATCCCGAAGTCCTGTATATCCTTTTTGCCACAACGTTAGAAGTGTTTGTAGTCAAATTGGGTAACGTAATATCAACCGTATCATTCGGTGATCTCAACGTAGCTGAATTACTCGCCTCTGCTGCCGCTCCTTCTTCGCCGTACTCCGTGACGTATGTCATTGTATAGAATCGTGTTTCATCATCACTGAAGTCGTCAGGATCACCACCACTGTCAATGACACTATTGACAATAACTGCCGCTGGTTGCGGTACGCCTAAACTGTATGCAAGTTCCGGCATAACTCCTGTACCAAGAGCTATTAAATTAGACGTAACTTGCGCACCCTCACTATTAGTAAAATAAATACGCCTGAATTCATCTTGCTCGACTGGGCTTTTTACAATGAACGTATCACGGCTAAAACTAAACCAGTGTTGATTCTCGTAAAGATAAATACTTTTAGGCGTGAGCGGGGTTAAATTAGCGGATACTGGCTCTAATCCCTGAAAAGCTCGAAGTGTGTTGTATTTAAATTCGCAATTAACCGCTCTTTCTGCGTTGTTCTCAGGCAATAAACGCGAGTCGATACCGGGCAGCTCTCCTTTAAAATCTGCTCCCCTAATCATATAAAACAACTCCCAACAGCGCCCTTAGATACATTAACCTGATCATTCATGGCGTGACGCTTTGCCGCTTTAAACTTCCGCTCTAGGAATTCTGATAATTGTGGATTAAAGAATTTTTCAGCAGGCATTAGCAGTAAGTCTGCCGCCGCTCCGTAGGCGATACCATCCCCATACTTTTGATATATGGTGCTATCCATTTCCGTCGCATCTAATTGCGGTAAGAGCTGAAGATCCAACACAAATCTATATTCATTGTCGGGAACAGGCTCGAAGCGCACTTCGTTGTAATCAAAAATAACAATGTTGTCAGGCTTTTTAGATTTTCTAGTTTGTCTTAATTCGCTCTTGTCGTGGCAGATGCTAACAAAGTTATCTGTATTTTCTTCCCTCACTGATAGGATTTCCTCTACCGTGGTTTTGTCAGGGAGATTTAAGTCATAGTCGCTCTGACCGGTCTGCGTTGAGAGTAATCTTGTTACTTTATACGCTCCAGTGGACTGGCAAAATTTATGATGTGCTCTTTGTAGTGCATCCAACATCAATCTATTCAGCACGTTAGGGGCATAGCGTCTAATCGTTGGGTAAAGTTCAGTTAACTGATTCATTAGCGGGACTCGTTGCTGCATCCGATTGTGTTTTTGCTCCGATAGCAGAAACGTAGGCATTAAAGTGTAACTGTGCTCGCTGTGCGCTATCTGCAAATTCGGCATTCTTTGATAATGCTCGATACATGATGTAATCAAAGATTGCATCTTGATAAGCATCTTCAATAGGGATTAGAGTTGCGTCGGTTTCAAAATCTACTATCTTGGCTTGCTCGGGCGAAGCGCTATAAATAATGTCTATTTGATGACCTTCTGGTGGTGTAGGATATAGATAAAACCACCTAGGAAAGCGTTCGTCGAAAGTAAATTTTTCAACCTCCTCTCCTTTTTCGCTCATCCAATCAGGGAACTGGTCGTCGAGGTTATCTTTCATAATAAAGCGCGTAACCGATCCCTCAGTATTGCGCTCTACATCTATAAATCGCTGCCCGTCATTGGGTAACGATTGTTTTGTTTTGCCATTACATAAGTGAATTACACTCTTAACAGTAATATCAGGGCGAGCACCGGAAATAGCCAATAAAGCGCTGTTATACCAGTCTAATAGCTCTGAATCACTCCAACTTAGCTTATGTTGATCATAGAGCAGCGTCCTTGCCCTGCTGATAATATCAATGACTTTTACGGTGCTCATTATTACTCTTCCTCGTGAAAACTATCACCTGTTACTACTTGTTTAGATATTGATTTTTCCTTTGGTGGATTTTTCTTAACAGCAGCAATAGTCGAGGGCTGATAATTTAATTTCCTCATAAGAACTGCTTCATGAATATAGGGGTTTGCTCTAACTACTCTCCCCATGTCAGTGATGTATACCTCTGGCATGGGAGCGCCTTTAAGCTTTTTCTTGTCAATTACAGGCATAACGCCTCCATAATTAAAAAATAGATGCACCCCGAAGGGTGCGTTAAATGATTTCTATCCGTAAGCGAAAGTACAAACTGCGTGACCCATTGCATCCGGCTTAATTACTTCATAGCCGTATACAAAGAGACCGCGAGCCAACTTACCGAAGTCGTTTGGATCGGGCATAACTTCAAATTCCTCGATTTGCCCTGCAAAGGTGATCGCTGATTTGTGGCCAAAAATTACATCAAATGCATCACCAGACACATTTAATAGGTTGCTCCCGATAATATTAAATCGGTCAACCTTTCCATGTAGGTTAGTCCTAATCGTTGACTTACCATCACCTGAAAGTGATGCATCCTTCAAGTCTGAATTCTTGATTAGTCCTAGTGCAATTTCAGGCAACACCATCCAACAATTTTCCTTTGGAAGGTTTTGTTCACCACACACAACACCGCACTTACTGATAAACTCAAGAATACTATTCTGAGTTACAGCAAGTGGAGCGACTGCGGTTCCCAAGTTGTTGTTTGAAATTCTGCCTGCGGATGCGCCAGAGTTAGCCGCATCCGCTTGCGCTGGAACTGATGCGAGAAATTCCCGATCAACTGCGATTTTTACTTGTTCGTTTGCGTCCTCAACGAACTCGTCAAGCATATTGATATCAGATTGAACTTCATCGATTTTAAAATGCTTAACTGCAAAGCCCTGCCCTTTGTCGATATTTAATTCAACGCTAGGCGAATCAGGCTGCGTGTATGTCAATCCTTGACCTTTCGAGTAAGCAAAAGTACTTACTGTTGCACGAGTTCTGATGGTGACAGTATCTCCCATCTTTTTGATCTCGTTTTCGTGATCCATGTTTGCTATTTCCATATAAATACAAGTGTCGTAGAACTTGTCTACTAACTTCCTAGAAAATAGCTTTGGTATGTACTGACTAGTACTTGATGATGAGTGGTCGACGTTCCCCGCCGCTACTGGAAAACCCATTACAAAATGCCTCTATGGAGCGAGGCACATACTTAATTAAATGTTTAGTTGTGCCTCGAATTTCTTTTGCTCCAACTGCAATCGCTCAAGCTCAGGCCAATCATTAATACGCTTTGCGTCAGCTTTCTTTTTTGACATCTGGGCGTAAAACGCATCTATTTGCTCGGGAGTGACTACGGCTTTCTCGTTGACCATAGACTTATCTTCCTGAACGCTAGAAGGTGATTGGGTTACGTGAGACTCTAGCGACTGTGCAGCTGGGGTTTCAGGCACAGGCATTGTTTTTGTTTGGGCGTATAGCTGAAAGATGGCGGCAGCTCCCTCGATATTTCCACTTTCCAAATTATCCAAGACTAGGTCGTAGTATTTTTTATTTCCATAAATCGGGTCTTGATATTGCGCCCAAACCTTAAATTCAGGGTCACTCTCGACTTGATGGAAATTGATACCTTGACTTGCTAAATGGGAAGTTAATGCTTGCACATTTTTATTGAATTCAGCATCCGACTTCTCTTTCTCGGTCATCTGATCTATTGATGCTTTCAGCTGTGAAACTTGCGTTGATACCTGCATAGCTTCTTGCTGGCTTTTTTGCCAATCGGATAAAGCTGCGTTAGCTAGTTCGTCACCGACTTGAGCGCGCATCTGTGTAATATATTGAGGCTCTGCTATAGACTCCGTAGGTTGTTGCGAAACATCAGCAGGGGCGGATACATTAACCGTCGCCCTCGATTCCGCTAACTGATCCTGTAGAGTCTTAACTAATTCCGATAGCTTTTTAACTTCATCGCTTTGACTAGGCGGTGCAGCGTTTCTTGCTTCTTCGAGTTCACGCTTTAATTTCACGTTCTCTCGTTGAAGAGCATTGTGCCGCCCACCTAATACACGGTTACGGTGTATTTCCGCTTCCGCTCGCTTAATTGCGTCCTCATCTGGTTTTAATGGTGAGGGAAGTTCTACCGGTTTATCATGCTGCTCATCTGAAGTCGCTGCTGGAGGCTGAGCCTCTGCTGAAGTTTGTTCTACAGGGTTTTTCTGTGGCTTAACTTCACTTGTAGTCGTAGTTTCAGATGTCGATTCATCAGGACTAGGAGTCGATTCACTGGCCGGTGCTTCGTAGTTCCCCATCATGAGTTTTTCGAGTTCTTTAATTTCAGCTTTCCGCTTTCTAACGTGTTCTGGTAATGCCATGTGCGTATTTTCCTTCGAGTCAATTTCGGGTAGTTCGAGTTTTTCGAGTCCCGGCCTTGTAGTTCGCTGGTTTTGCCTTAATTTAGGCGTAAAAAAACCGACACTAGGTCGGCGGTTAAGTAAAACATCGAAAGTTTCGATTAGGCCTAATCGAATAGTTTTCTCAGTTTTGAGACAGCTTAATTAATTTATCCCGGGCTGACCCGACCATCTTAACTAAGCTATCAAGTTCTTTTGCTCTGCCTTGCGTTTGTCTAAAATCGCTATCAGCATCGCGTAATAAATCGCTCAACTTTTCATTTCTATCCTTAAGGAAAGTCAATAGATTCTGAAAATCAGTGTTATTGTTGAGCCTCACTATTGATGACAATAAAACCTTCTTTTCACCAATATCTTTAATATCATTTATATTCATGCTGCTGCTCGCTGTTCGAGTGCCATTAATTCTTGTTGTTCAGCTTGTGCCATTTGTTCAGTCCTGCGCTGTAGCTCTTCTTTAGAAGGGATAATTCTATCCACGGGAATTTCCGTAGTTTTCGCAACGCCCTTCAGAAGTTCCGCTCTTCCTTCTACACCCATAATTTGCATATCTATTGGGTTCCCTGTCTGAGCTAAGAATTCTTGCTGCCGGAGCATCATCTGCTCTTTATGTATTAACGATTGAGATCCGCGAGCCTTAACTCGCAAGTCACCCTTAATGCTATCGTCTTCGCCATACATCATCTCGTGATCGTATATTTTTTTAATCAATGGCTCGATTAGGTTTATATCAATAGAGCGCACCACATGCTTAATTGTCTTTGACGAAGCGTTCATCAGCATAGATAGACCAGATGCAGTTCTTGCCGCCCCTGCTCCCTGGTCAGACCCTACAGCGAACTTAGGAAGCCCTGTTACTTCGTCAGCTATCGCGCTGAACTTCTCGTAAATAGACATTAGCTCGTGTGCATTACTGCTTGGCTGAAAGAATTGAATAGCCGCACCGGCATTGTTTATCTGGTTCTCTGAATCAGGATTTGCTCGATACACTTTCCTTGCATGGATAATATGCGCCGTAGCTAAATCGGCTGGATCTAGTTTTGATGCATCAACCCACACCATAGGGCCTGATGACATTTCCATGTTTTCAACAAGCGCCCTAGCTGACGCATTACAAATATCTTGAGTATCTGCCATTAGTTCAGGTAGCGCGTCACCATAAAATGATCCTGGAACACTAGACCAGTGAGAAAAATAATAATTGGGTGAGCCATCAGGATCAGGAGAAATTGCAGCACGAATAACAAAGCCACCAACTATCTCAATTTCAGCTTGGTATTCTTCGTTATCTTTTACACCACTTAAGCCGAACTCGGATAACCTCTGCCCATTAATAGAACCGCTCCACTTTAATGCATCGATGGTTTCACGCTTACCTTGGCTGTTATACCTATTAATGATGTCCTGCTCTTCATCTTCCCACAGCCACTCGTTTAGCCCTGTTATAGAGTACTGAGTTAAGGCCATTGCAATACCACGAGAGTTATAACCGGCCATTTCCTTCATTGATACAAGATCTTGCCTTGTATAGGTAATATGCTCGATGCAATAGTGACCTCTAAGGGAGGTTGTCACCGATGGAGATGGGTAAAAACGGAAAGGCGAAACCCTTCTTACTTTTGGTTTAACGCGATCTTTGTAAGATGGTACCCACTGGCCAAACTCATTTTCTCCCCATGACAGCTCTTTTTCATTTCTATACTCAAGCCCCGCCATTATTGCAACCGGATAGGTGACGACATCATCTAGGAAATCATCAAACTCGTTGCGCCAGTTTGCTTCCGTTAAAATATCCTCTACTCGATCCTCCATCTTTTCGGCAAGCTGCTTTGACTTCTGCTTTAAATCATCCAGTACTTTGTTTTTAACTTCATCTACCATCGCAAAGGCTTTAGCTTCAGGCATTTGTGATTGCTGTAGTGCCTTCTCCGCCTCCTTCATTAATGCCTGTTCCAGCTCTGGATTTATTTCTGGATAATTTGCAGGCTGAAAGGTAAATGGCTTATCACCAGCAGGCTCGAAAAGATCAGCAAGCCATGTCTTGGCCGCCTTACACTTAGAAGAAGTAATCCTCATGAATATTTCAGAAGATCTTGCACTTTCCAGCTTCGCCTTCATTTCGCTGCTGTATATACCTGAGCGTCGACGTAAGCAATCTTCAAACCTGTATGTAAATGTACGCCTATGTTCTCTAGCAACTGTCCACTGCGAGCGAATAAATCCAGCTAATGAGTCCTCATGGTTGCGCACTGATATTTCACGTATCTGTTTAATAGCAGCATGACGCGCTGATTCATTAGCAATAATTTCACTTGCTGGCGTTAGGCGTTGTTCTATCATTAATGCACCGTCGATTTAATCGATTGAGATAACTTGGTTTGTGGAGGCATGTATATTTCTGACCCTGCGCTCTTCTTAAATTCCTTGTGAGCGTTATTTACATCCTCCAGTATGTATTCAAAGTACTGCTGAGGGTTTTTACTCGCTTCTTCAATATCAATATTGATTGATGTTATCTGGTCTAATGTTCCGTGAGCGATAAAAGAGAACTTAATCAAAGAGCCGCCAGCATACTGCACATAGCACCCTTGACAATTAGCTAATGGAAGTCCGTGCAGGCTTTTAAGTTTATTCTCCTCTAACTCTATAGCAAGCTCAGAAAACATGCCGTAGGCTTTAGCAGTTAAAGCAGGCAACTTCTGTCTAATTGGTTTCATTATTTAGCCGCCTTCAATACTTCACACCAAAATTTAGCCCTGCTCTCGCCGACCTCTGCGCCTTTAAGCTTGCTCACACCTTCGGCAAAATTCATTAAAATAACATCCATTCTTTCGCGTGCTTCGCCAAGGCTGAATTCGATTACCGGACACTTCCCTGACTCCAATCTTGCATAACCCTGAACAAACATTTGCACACCGTCACGGATTTTGTTTTCGTCATATTCAAGCCGAGTACTGATGTCGTGAAATTCAATGCCGTCTATTAGGTTGATAATCTTAGTCATCGAGCTAAGCTCATTTTCTATATCAGCTCTATGCGTCTTGAAGTATTGCAGAGTTTCTAAAAATTCCCTCTTTGAGAAGCCCTCATCTAGTTCTTCTTGAGCCTTAACCGCATCGTTAGCAAGATATACCTCATCGCAAAATTCATCTTTAACGGGCGCCCCCACAAACCCTCCATCCTCATATACAGATTCGCCGCACCTGTAAAATCTAATCATATTGCTTGTGGCGAATCCATGCCTGCGGCACAAATCGGTAAGCTCTGATAAAAACGACTTTAAATCACTTTTCATACTTTAACCCCCTAGCATTTCTTGTAATAGTTTAACAATCGGAAAGTCACCAAAGAGAAGCATTGCAAAAGATAGTGTTGTAGAGCCTAAAATTATCCCTAGGTAAGTAAGGATAGTCCGGCGCATATGTAGTTTAGTTTTTTCCCGAATATAACTCTCGGCCATAGCAAGGTCTCCTTGAGCCTCCGCTAAATTGCGCTGTGCTTCGTTAAGTAAATCATTCCAGCGTTTGCGTTCTTTTGCTGCTGACTCTGCTAAGTCTATTAAGTCATTTTTGTTGCCAGGTATTGCAGTGCCAATATGTCTCTGTACATGCTGAGCAATTTTATTAGGTTTGAAATCTCTGTCATTCATACTTTAACCCCTAACAGCTCAATCTCGAATTCGGTGAGCTTTGATAATGCTGCCGCCTTTCGCTCGTTTTTATTTTTCTGTGCTTCGTATTCTTCAATTAATTTAGCCTGATCCTCGATGCGCTTAAACGCACCACTTAATCCGCCATCGGACGGGAATATAAAAAACGAAATCATATATCCTTCATCAAGTGGGGTTAGCTTGGTGTCTCGAAGCCTCACTACTATCTCAACCCGCTTGATGAATTCTTCACTTCTGTAATGTCGATCAAGAAAAGAAGTGCAATAGGCATCATGAAATTCAAAGCCGTGCGGATAGGTATAGTTTTCTGCTGCACTTATAAGCTTTTTGTGCTTTTCATTGTTGGTTTCACTTAAATTGTCTTCGTTCACGTTTATCCTCGCATCACCGGTCTAGGTGGGTTGTCTGGTAAGTTAGTTTTTTTGGTCTTCTTGCGTAACTTTAAGGACATCATGACTGAATCAGCTAAGTTAGGGCTTGGTATTGGTGGCTTTAGCTTCCTCATCTCATCCTTGCTCATAATATGGATTCTTCCGTCTCCCTTCTCCTTCTTCGGGATTCGGCAGATCTCAGCCCTTAGCTTTTTAATTAACTTAATTCGTGAATCAAAGCTAATTAACATTGCTGGGTCATGATACTCGCCGTGCGCAACTGCTCGATAAGTCCTGTAAATCCTGTCCCTTAACTCGATGTAGTATTGGCTACGCTTATTTCTAAATACATCTTTAATCTTTTTAGTTTTCTTGTAGTCATTTAAACCGTCAATGGCTTCGTAAACTGAGTCGGGGTTGTCTGGCGCTTCTGATCCATCAAAGACTTGGAAGTCTATTTTCTTACCTCTAAATGAATCACTGACTTGTCGGCGTAGCGTGATGCCCATACCGCCACCATCCCAGATAAACCTGTCAACTCGCTTCTCTATTGCTAATCCTGTTGCCCAATCACAACCATCGTTAACATCACCCTCGTCATTCTCTAATGCATCAAGAATAACAGCGCCATGTCTATAACAAATCCCTTTTGGATCGTCTCCGAGGTCTGAGGGATCATGAGAAACAACCTCTTCACCCAGCGGTTTAAACCCTAACTTGATATGAGCATCGATACAGGCGTCGAACCATTCAGGTTTTATAATTGCATTCTTCACGCTATCGGAGTATTTCCCTTCCCATATATGATCATATTCAGCTCGGTCTTTTTCAGCCAAGTGCTTTAACCTCAACCTGTTTAATACTTCAGGAAACCAAGGGTTATCATTCCAGTTAATTTCAACAACTATCATGTAGTCGTCTTCGTAATAACCACACTTCTCTAACTCAGGCTCAGCTTTGTTTAAGAACTCCATTGAAATGGGATCTGTTGTTGAGCCACGATTCATTGATATCCATATTTCCGAACCATTTTCACGAATAGTGGGGAAAAGAATATCAATCGTCTCTTGGCTTAAATACTGGCCCTCTTCAATCCATACTTTGTTAGCGCCATCAAGCGACTTAATAGAGCCAATGTTTCTTGCTAGACCTAGATAAATAATTTTACCGCCAGCATCCGAGGATATAGAGTTCTTGGTATTGTGGAGCCCTTGAACGTCATGATGAGCCATTCGCCTTAGCATTGAAGAGTGAACTGATTCCTCAATAGAGTTTTGAAACTCCCTTGCACAAACGACCTTTTCACCATCATGGCAGTGTTTTAATGTGCAATCTGAAAATGTGATGGTTTTAGCTGACCCCCTTCCGCCTACTGCTATCTTTAATGGCTTAGGCTTAACAATAAGAGGTATTAGCTTTTCTGGAACCTCAATGTTGATTTCATTCGTCATCTTTAAATAGCGACTTACCGAAAACCTCTTTCACTGTCATCTCGAACATGAAAACTGAGAGGACTGCCAAAGAAAACGAACTAAGCACTATCATTAGTATAAAAAATACCTTTGCGGAGATTAACAGTAAAATCCACCCGATTATCGTTACAACGAGAGAAATTAACAGGGTCTTGTGTATCTTCTTTAACTTCATGTTTCACTATCCTCTTTGCCTTGATCAGCTGGTCTGACGCCTGTTAAATTCCAGGTTGTTGTGGTTGTCTCTACAGGCTTGCCGTTTGGCCCTGAAACCTCGCTTTGTACTTTCTCTGCGTACCCATGCTTGCTTAGCATTAACTTAGTTACAGATGCGTTGTAGTCACCCTTAAGGCCACCATCGGTGAGTTTCACCTCTTGATTTGCCAACACTTGTTCAACGATGTACGAAAACTCTGAATATTCCTTGTTTTCTGCCCAAGCATAAACAGTTGATCTTGCTACACCCATATGAAGAGCTAGCCCTGCAACCGATGGCACCTCTGTTTTATATGAGTCCAAGTAACCTTTAGCTAATTCAATCTTTTCCGGGTAATCACTTGGGCGGCCGCCTGGATTAGATTCTTTTGAATCACTCATAAGTACTCTTTGTCACTAAAATAGATTGTGTTTATGTGATCGTCATTTGTGTGGGGATAAAACTTTGCGAACTTATACATTGCTATGCCGCTATCTTTCGGATCGTGAATGCTGCCTATTAATGATCTGCTTAGCTCAAGCTCTAACCTACTTAATAGGCTCCTGTGGATAGATATGCTTTTTGCTATAACGCTATCTTGCTCTAGATCTCTAATGCCGTCATCTAAAGCATCGACAACCATTTCCCCAATTTCGACTTTACGAGAACCCCGATGGTTATTAATAATATCTTTTGCTGGAAATAGCTTGTGACGCTTATGCATATCATGCGAGCATTGTTCAAAGGCACGCTCTATTGAATAGCCCTCCAAGCCAAACATCTTTCCTTGGTCTATAATGCAGCCTTGCGCCCAGCTTTGCCCAAAGTCCTTATATCGCCATGAAATCTCAATACCTCTACCAATTGAGCTGCGTCTTATATTTACTTCGCAGTTTTTAGAAGGACAACACTTTAAAGCTGTATCAAATAACTCATGTAAGAACATCTCATATTTCTTGTTCCGTCCATGTTCTTCTATTTTCTTGTAATCAATCATTTCTCTTCCTTGCTTTGATACTTGGAATAAACGTGATTTGCTATCTTAGCTAAGAACTCTTCATCAATGGCAGCCCTAATAGAGTCCCCCAATACAGCCATGACTTCATCAATGTTTGGTTTGGCTTCTTCCTTGCTTTCACCATGATAATCATTGTTAGCTCTAACCCTGTAGTCTTCTAAAATTGACATGTGTTTGTCTGGGATAATAACTCCCGTATTGCCAGCAGACATAGGGAAATGCAGTGTATAGAGCTTTTCATCGCCACTGATAGTAAGTACCACCTGGAAGCGAGCACCCATCCTATCCATGTCGTATTGATACTCTATTCCCGTCGGCTCAACAGGAGAGCACTGAATAATTGCCTCTCTCAATTTATCTCTATACTCAAACCCAGCAAGTCCTATATCGGCATATGAAGGAAAACCCATAGTCACTCTACCCTATCCACTACATCTAAAATTAAATTAACGCTACCATCGCCTACTACAGCCCCGCCTACTTCTACAATTAACCTGACCTGATCAGCGCTATCTATTAAATTTGACTCGTTGATAGTGGCAACATGGTAGCCTTGGAAGCTCTTGCTAAATACTGTGATGTTTTCTATTAATGTTCCGCTCATTGTTTCGAGCCGAGCGTTTAGTGACGGTGATGCGACTTGTACACCGCTAAATATTCCCGTAACACCAGGAATAACGATTCCATTTTCATTGTTGCGATAAATTACCCTATCCCTTCCATCGTCATAACCTGGGACGATTCTCACATCAAATTCAATGGGTTCGTTTGCTATCAATCCCTGTGCAACCTCGTTGACTGTTACACCAAAAATATTAGATCGAGTCGCCAATCCATTTAACACTGCTACTACCGAAATAGAATAGCTTCCCTTTTTATTGATAGTTCCTGTAATAACCCCAGTGCTTGATATTGATAATCCTGGATTACTTGGACTAACTGCAATTGAATATGAGGGCGAGCCACTGAAATAAGAACTCACATCTAAATTAATGCTTTGCCCTTCATCAATAGACTGGCTTAAGATCCCTCCAGTAAATATTGATGGTGATACTATTTGTCTTGGGTTAAACGATGACAAAACCGGGTGTCTATCATCATTAAGTATTGGAGACGATAAAAACATTATGCAGCCTCTACCGTTAGTCCTGTGACCATTGTTATATAGCCATAGCCACTATTAGCATTTGTATCGTAGAGCACTAAGTAACCTGCGTCACCCGAAAGAATGTTAGCATCCCCGTCTAATTCAATATCAAACACTCCGTTTACTACCTCAACACCCTCGAATTTCTTTACCTTCTCTAATCCGTTATTGGTGTAAATAAAACTGGCATTAGAAAAGCTCAGGGTAACTGCTCTACTGTCGCTATCCTCAATCGTATTTAATGCCTGATTATTTGTGATTCTTAACGTTGGCATAATTACATCCCCTGGTGCCACTTGAAATGAAATTGCATTAGTAAATGCTGGTGCATCTCCCTCATTACCCTCTACTCTTACAACAGCCGAATAGTCACCCGGCGTTGTTGGTGTTCCTGATATAAGGCCCGCAACCATTGTCACGCCAGCAGGCAAGTTGCCTGATTCTATTGAGAACACCTCTGTATTATTTGGATCATTAAAAAATGTATTTAAATCCAGAATAAATAATTCACCAGCTACAGGACTTTGAAATGGTACAGGCCCAGAAAACACAGGCCCCATTGCTGATGCCTCGGTCTCTACAGAGAATTGCCCAGATACGCCACCGATTACTACTGTTGCTGTTGTTGTAGTGGAAAATGTTCCAGGAGTTTCTATTCTCACTCGAATAGTGTCGCCACTGACTACTGTTGAAGGTGTGCTTCTAAATACTCCACCATTAACCGAATATGTACCGCCATTAATGCTTACTACTGATGACTCGTTTATATCGCTTACAACAATTGTATTTGAAATAGCATGATAATTTACTGCCACATTCGTTTGACTTGTGAACACAAAGGCAGCCGGCACAGTATCTATTGTCGGAATGCTGAACGTATCAGTAACCCCGCCAATAGTTAAAACTACATCCTGTACAGCTCCGAGAGTGAGCGGAGATATTCCCCTTACTCTTACAGTGTCGTTATTGCCAACTTGCCCCGGTGAAGCAGTAAACGATCCGCCATTAACTGAATATTCACCACCGACAACACTTATAGGTACCAGCCCAACAATACCGCTTACTGCAATAGCATTGGATACTTGAGTCGTTCCAGCTGGGACGTTAGGCGAATCAACAAATGTAAATTGTGTAGCCGCTTCAGAAAGAACATAATCTAAATTCGAATAAAGCGTATTTGCCGATACATCAACTATTGAATAACTACCTGATGCAGTCCCAGTAAAATCCATTGTCGTATCACTAGAGAAAACAATGCCGGGAATCTCTTCATATTGAAACTGGTCTCCAGCTTCAGGAGTTATCGATTGATTGTTTAATGCATCCTCATATAAAGATATCGTGCTTTCTGGATCAGGAATAACACCATTCCAGTTTATATAATTCCAGCCCGGACGCGGTAAAAGTCTCAAGCCACCAAATGTTGCATTCCTCGCAGTAATATCAACTACACGCAATGTGATATCACTATCCCACGGCACTGCGCCTGTGTTTTCTGGAACTGTTAGCGTAACTGAATTAGCTGTTTGTGAATCAATAGTAATTGTTGTAAACAGTGCGTTGCTGTTATCACTGGTAAAAACAAATGAGAAATGACTGCTATAGTCCTGCGTATCAATCGTTATCTGATTACCTGGACGTATCTCGCCATTAACACCAAGAATTCTTGGCCACGGGAATACATAATTTCTAAAAGCTGAATCATTACCGCTTGGCCCGTACCTAAGATAGCGGCCCGCTGGATTTCCTGTAAAACTTACTACCCAGCTTTCATCTACTGCTAAGTCACCCGATAACTCGTATTTTACTTGATCGCCTATTTGAGCTGTTTCATCAAGCAAACGATAAAAAGAGTCCTGGGTCTCGATATTAGGTTCAGGCCCTAAATATTCTCTAACACCAAAGCCTACAGCTGGCAGAATAGTTAATTGATCTTGATCTGCTAATACACTGCCTGAATTTAATGTCAGCGTTATAGTGTTTCGATTCCATGGCCAAAAATTATCTTCAGGAATTGTAAAAACAACTCTGTCCGTATCCGTTGATGTGATAGATACGGGTTCATTAGCTCCATCGACGGAAGAGAGTGTAATACTTGTGATAGTTCCTATCTCAGCAGTCCTTACACTTACCTCTTCCCCTGCCCTAAACTCCCCATCAATTAAAACCACCCTTGGGCCAAGCTTAACCGGTGTTGAAACTGAGAAGCTACCAACGATCCCACCGATGTCTAGAGTTGCTGTAACCGTCGTGTTAATTAATCCCGACGAAGTTACACGCACTCGAACGCCATCCCCTGGCGCCATGGTTTCTGGGGCTGAGGTGAATGGCCTATTGTTTATTGAGTATTCGCCATTCGCTACGGTTATAGGAATTTCTTGATTGAATCCAGCAGGTGTAATTGACTCAGATACTGTTACCTCATTAAATCCAGCTTCAATAACATTCGTAAAATTAAAAGCGTCAGGAAGTACATCAGGTTCAGCGATGGTAAATGGTGATTCAATGTAACGAGGTGTAGCGCCATCCAGATATCTAACCCTGAAAGTCCCGGTAACTTCTTGCCCCGGTATAACCTCCATCACAGAACTATCATCAGCTGTTAATGCTGAATTAGTTGTGTACTGTATCTGCTGGCCTACCTGAGCAACATAACCTGGAAACAATGGAGTATCCGTTCCAGGTATATTTGTATTCGCCGCTAACTCTGCAAAGGAGTCTGTATTGTTAAAATCAGGAACACTTGCTAGATTAATAAAGGCCCAACCTGCAGGAGCGACCAATGTTTGATCTTCTATCTGTACTGAATTTATCCCATCACTAACAGTAACAATTAGCCCATCCTGGCCCCACTCAAACGGGTCAATTAGATCTGGCAGAGTGGCTAATGCATGATCTGGCGTTGATACATCATCAATTGTTAAATTAAATGATCCTGCAATTGTTGGGTGAGTAACTGTAATCGATGTCGCAGGCCCAATACCGTCAGTCTGTATGTCTACTTGCGTCCCCGCTGCAAAGTCACCATTAACTCTATTAAGCAGGCCTACATTCGCCAGCCTGACAAATATTTCACCGCCTGTGGTTAATTCTGTCTCCGGCCAAAGCGCGTTAGGTGGTGTGCCGCGAAGTGAAACATTTGTTAGTGGCGCTGATATTGTACCGCTTGCACTGCGAGTATTTGAATACCCGGTCTCACGCGAAACAAAATATCTAACTTGTTCGCCCGGTGCATCATTATAAAATACAAAAAAGTATTGCTCACCAACTGTAACATCTAAAGGAGTCGATAAGGGTAAATCAATTACTTCTCCAGTTGCCTGCGATGATGTGCCTGCAGCTGAAGCAACAGCATTACCGTTTTGATCAACGACGACTACCAGTATATTAGATGCGCCCTCAAAATTGGCGATTCTAGTCTGTACAGCATCCGCTCTTGCCGTTACGGTCGCAACAGCACCATTTTCATTTACACGCCCACCAAAACCTATAGTAGCCGTATTAGTGCTGTAATCAGCATCCGAGCTAGGGCCTGCTATTGGAATATCTGGCATTAAATTAAATCTCTGTTAAGCTGCGAAGGGTAAAAACAAATTATCAAATCCGGTATTTGTCCCACCGAATTTAAGGCCGTGCATTGTTGCTGTATTGAATGTGTCGTTTGTTACTGTAGTGATGTCAGCGCCATCTAAAATTATTGTTAGATTGTCACCTTCCATTCGCACACCAATCTCATAATCTTGCGTATTGCTGTAACTAGGGATTGTGTGAGTAGCGAGGATTTGAAATGTTCCGCCATGATCAAACCCTCCATCAATAACAGCGATCATTTGCAAAGAGCCGCCGCTTAGAATAACTAAATCATAAAAATTTCTATGATCTACAATTCTAAATGCTACACCCGACTCATCACCGGAGCCACCACGAGCATTGTAAGTTGCTGATACAATACCATCAGTGTTATTTGTCTCTGCTGCAATGATATGACCATTGGTATCGCTCGGAGCAGCACCAACAGCATAAATTAAATTATTTCTTTGCTCTGCCCCGCCTGCTAATACAGTCAGAGGGGCTGGTATAGGGTCGCCATCAGCGCCAGGAAAACGAATAACATTCGATACACCAAGCGGATCATAACCACTCATTATCCCCCTGTTATTTACGAGAGAAACAATACCGTTTACACAAGCCATTAGTGGAGCCACGCCCTTACTAGAAAACCATCAACGCCACGATTAACATCATTAATCCCAGCGCTTGAATAGTGAAAGTATTCTATGTCAAATATTTCATAGTGAAAAATTAAGCCTAACCTGTAATTTCTTTCGCCAACCAATTGAAAGTCTGGAGTATATGCAACGCCAATCCTTGTTTTAATCTCCCCGCCTAAAAACCGCCAACCCGGATTCACAACGCGAGAGAAAGAATAAAAGAACTTCTGCTCTTGATAACCGTGCTGCCTTGTCTCTCCCTCTCCCATTAAACCTATATGTACATCCCAGCGGTCATTAAACTTTAATCCTGCGCCGCCTACGCTATTCTCTGAGTGAATTACAGTTGTGCCCAGCTCAATGTATGGCTGAGCAAATGGCTTTTCCTGCGCTTCTGCATTAAGCGATGACAGGAAGTAAAGTAAAAATGCAATTACTAAACATGCAGTTGTAGTTAACTTAATTTTACGACTCATTTTCTATCCTTTTTGACTTTAATCTCTCTTCACGAGCAGTTAACCATTGCTCCCTCTTATGCTTAATTGTGTAGTAACAAATG
Organism: Agarilytica rhodophyticola; assembly: GCF_002157225.2. Classification (NCBI taxonomy): domain Bacteria; kingdom Pseudomonadati; phylum Pseudomonadota; class Gammaproteobacteria; order Cellvibrionales; family Cellvibrionaceae; genus Agarilytica; species Agarilytica rhodophyticola. The sequence goes on along the minus strand of NZ_CP020038.1, from coordinate 3,037,849 downwards.
ATCAAGCCACCGACCACGCCAATAAAGCCAATAACTTCATTCAGTAACGCAAATATCTGAGCAATCGACATTGTTATTGTTCCAAGAGGCACAACAATAGCGCCAAGAGGTGTATCTACTGACCTCTCGACAAAGTGTTTAAACATAATTATTTACTCGATTATCTTCCAATCATCAGCTAGCATGTCTTGTTGTGATGCAAGCCAGCCAACTTGAATTTCGTTTTTAGATGTTTTAATCGCGAGACCGTCGCACACTTTAAGATCAAACCCTAGCGTCTTTTGATAATCGGATGCCTTGATCATGAACACAAACTGGTTTTTCCCGTTCCACCCAGCACGAGCCACCTCACGACCATCCTTTATTGCTTGAAGTGCATCACCAAAATTCATGTTATGAGGCATATTTTCTAACTCCAGAAATAAAAAAGGCCCTACTAGAGGGCCGAAGGGATACATACAAACCTTAAATTCAGGCATAAAAAAACCCGCACAAAGGCGGGTTAAGCATCTATTAAACTAAAATTTCCAATTACTCTAAGCTATCGACACGAATCGGTAACTTATGCATATAATGTACTAAAACTTGTAACCAACTTCAAGAATATGTTTTTAAATACAGTATGTGTTTTTATACATATTAGTTATAAGTCTTTATTTTATTGAATACTTGAAAACTCAAACTCAGTTGTTCCCATAACAAACGCCATGCAAACGCTTAACTGTCCATAAAACATAGCTTCGTCTTTCTCGTCATCAAAATGAATTTTATTTTTGTCCATTGCCTTAACTAACATGAGAGTCGATGCAGATAATAGGCTTTTTACAGTCTCGGCGTTCTTTGGATCAATTTCGAGCTTGCTTGCAAAACCTAGAACGGTTCCGAAAGTAGGAGACATCATAAGCTCGTTTACTTTTTTCCTTTCTTCCTCTGTCATGATTCAGTAGCCCTCTAGATTGAGTCTTGGTTAAGTTTATTAGCTAAGGCAGTTAGTCCTTTTGGTCTAACTCGAACCTGATCAACAAACTTGTCTTCGCCATCCCTGCCTTTTACCGTCGTTGTTTTATGCCAAAGATAGCCGGAGTGGATCTTATCTTGATACGCGACCCAATGCTTAGTACCCGTTCTTTTATAAATCCATCCATTTTCATCCAGCCACATGAAAAGCTTCTTCGGCTGCATTTGTAGCTCCTTGGCTGTATCAGTTATGCACATACTGCCCTCGCTTGCGCATATTCTATCGAAGGCTTCGACCTTTGGCGCGTCTTCTATAATCCGATATTCAAGTAACTGTTTTTGTTGCTCCAGATTCTCTTTTTCTTCTTCCTGCTTAATTACCATTAAGGCAAGCTCTTTTCGGCTTAGCTCCTTGGATTGTTTCTTAGCCTCAAAAAACTCCTTAACTAACCTCTTCTTAAATGCTTTTACAATATCGTTATTGCGCATATATGTGATAAGTAGTGTTGAATGCTGCTCGTTTAAAACAGCGTATTCTGTGTCACTTCCACCCCTTTGGCCTTTTGGTTTTGGCCGCATTTCAAATGCGACCATTCCAAAATCCTCTAGATCACTGATGTTCTGGCGGATTAGTTGGATAACAGACTTGTGAGAAAGCTCTACACCCTCAGCTATTGCCAAGGAGGTGGTTACTGGTTCTCCGTTTAAAATTGATACAAATTTACTCATAGTTAACGCCTCCATGTAGTGGCAAATATTTGATGTTCGTCTTGTTTATTCGGTTAGCATTTTCTTGGTAGTAGAGGTAGATCTGATAAGCGACATCGGCTTGATCTTGTAGATTCAGGCTATTGAAGTTGTCGGCAAATTTATCTAGAAGTGATCTCTTGCGAGCTGATTTAGCAGCAGGCAAATAGGTGACGTTTGACGCAGGCGTAACTTGAGTGTCTTTTGACATGGTGAAATCCTCTGTGAGATATGAGGCTCTACCAACAAGGGTGATAATCTTGGGAGGCAGAGCAGTTACAGAGTTATCACCACCGTTCACAGAGATACGGCCCGCCGAAGCGGCTCCATAACTGCCTGCCATAGAAGTGCAGGCACAAAAAAAGCGCTTCGTGTGAGCGCCTATGCGCCCTGTGATTATACGGAGGTGATAAGTTCCGGCCTTAGATTTTGCTAAGGCCCTTTCAGAATAGCCCCACTCGTCACTTAATGTCAAGCGCATAATTCTTCACCACAAATCGAAGCGTAAACAGCATTTGTACCACTAATGACAAACTGCTCTACTTGTCGCCTGTTGTAGTTATATCCATTCTGTTCTAAATGTCGGCTGAGTGAGCTGTAGTTAAAACCACCGAGGTAATACAGTGCAGTTGATACACCAAGATGTTCATTTTGCTTTATCACGCCGGCTAAGACTTTATCTACCAGCAAGCAAATAGGCTCACTTACAACATAAGATTTACTCCTATGAGTTATTGAAAATAGCGGCTGAATACTGGGGTATGCTAGCGAATTAATTTCATTCCCAGAATTAACCCAGCGCGACCAATCCTCTAGTATTGTCTTTGCGTCTTCATGTAATAAATAACTACTCATAACTACCTCTTTCACTCGCCAATAAAATCTTAATCGTTTCTACCGTTTTGTTGTACGCCGCCATTTTTTCAGTGCACTGATAATACCCCCAGCCGTCAGGCACTGAGACTTCGTTATCCCCAATATCAATAAGTAGCTTCTTGTCCTCGATAGCAAAATCATAAATTTTCTTATGTAACGTAAAATAATTTATGAATTTAATATCGCTCTCTAGTAGCTTGGTTGCGAGCTTATAGTGAGCGTGAATACGTTTGAGGTCGTGTAATTTATATCGAGCCTGTGGATGCGCACCTTCTAACCACTCGACTCTATCCTGCCCGATTTTTTGGATCAGATTGGGCCGATACCTGACTATGTTGCCTGATAGATAGGAGTTGCAGTGCTCGCATTGAATATGACAATTCAAATCATTAAACCTCAGCTCTGGATGAGCGCCCACGCTGAGATAGTGCCCTGCATTCATCTTACAGCCAGTGCTTCTACCGCATGATATGCATGGCTGCCCTTTGTCTCTGGTGCGAATGTATTTATTAAACTCTGTTTGAGCCTTCTTTCTCCATAACTTAGTGTCATCACCATCAAGCTTGCTTTTCATCTCCCTTGTTTTCGCTCTGAATGCCTTATCCGCCTTCTTCTTTTCGGCAGCTCTTTTTTTATTACCTCTCTCTTTCGCTTCATTGACAATAACCCTCATGCATTGATCTGAGCATGCGGCTTTTAAAGGGCCTACGGGGAATTTGGCGGGAGCCTTACATACTGAGCATCTACGATTCATCGTGATCTCTTCTTCTGTAGATTCCATTCTTTGTAAAGTACAGCAGCGAAAAATAGAATAAACCAGCCCCACGCCGGAGAAAGAACCCAAAGCCACGACCAGCCTATAAAACCTGTTAACTTTAGACCTATAAAAAGTACTGCTAGTAAAGATAAAAACATATTTTTCACCTATAAGATTTTGATATTTTTTGCGTAATACCTGGAATAAGATCCCAAGCAATAAATGATAGTAATGGCCATACCCAACACGGAGAAAGTATGAGCCACCATGACCAATCGATAAGCCCTGTAAGTTTCATGGCTATTATGTAAAATAGAGCAATAAAAATTATCAAGTTAACCTCAGCTGTATTCATGCTCGCCGTAATCATGCCCTTTATTGATAAACACAAGTCCTGGGATTGCCTTCTGGTAAAGTTTTTTTAATTCAGGACTCTCATAGATATTTCCCAAGACTCTACAGCATTTATCCCAAACACCTGGGTTGCTGTTATATTTTTTTATTTCGACTAATTCAATATCTTCAGTCCTAGATTCAATATATCCGTTAAGTGTTACTCCGCTGCTAGGGGTTATAGTTATGTGGCCTACCCTCTTATAAGTCCTGGGTTCTACCACTGTGTCTCCATAATGATCGCAAGTACCATCAAAATATCTAACATGCTCCACAATGTCCCCTTCATATATTTCCTTCCCATCCTTATCTTTAACGCCCGTAAACTGCATGATGGAGCCATCTATAACTTCATCGGTGGAAACTGCCGTACAAGGCCCCTCGATAAATGCATACCCATCAAAATCTATCCCTACTGAGTAACGCATTATTTTGTCTTTAATGTCCCATGCTCTAAATTTTTTATTCATCTTTTAAATACCCGTTATGCGTATCACGCTTTGACATTTCTTTAATGAGAATATCTGTTAAAGCTTCAGCGATTTCCGTAGCTGCCTCTTCTCTTAACCTGATTCGCCGCCTTACTTCAACAGACCCCGCTAAATCCTCCCCGTTTATCCATGCCATCTCTGGGATATCCGTTGTTCTTATAGGCTCCTGCAACCTTTCAAGAGGTTCAGCTAACTCTATTGATGAGCCACCGCTCCAATAAGTCCCGTCCACTTGCACCATCACTCTAATATTCATATCAACATGAACCTCCGTCACAGCCAGAACCACCAGTATCATAATTGTTTACAGACGTATAACTTGTATTAGAATCTGATTCTTTGCACATTTGTTTTTCGACTTTTTCTTTTTCCTTTTTTGTAAGCTTTGGTGGCAAAAACAAGTGGCCAAACTTACGATCAAAGAACACGAACAGTCCTGTTGTGCCAATAAACAATAATATAAATACTGCGAATATCCCCCACTCACTTATATCTGTCATTGTTCCGAGTTACTCGCTATAAATAAAATGATGAGTACAATCATAATGATTACTAGAGTGCTGAGGTTTTGACATCCGCTCATAACTCACACGCCTTTATGTAAGTATCGAACGCTTCTCTAGAATCATGCTCAACCATAATGTCATTCCCTTGCTCTGAAATGATCCAGCACTCACGATGAAATACACCGCTTGAATCACTATAATTTCTTACCTTTCTAATTGACATAATTAAATATTCCCTTTACGTTGGTTGCTGTTAATAGATCGCCACATTTCAATCTGTAGCTCTGCACTTTTCCTTTGATTCTGTATTAAATACCATTCTTCATTGGCGTTTCTTAAGCTCTCGATATGGTTTTTATAGTGCTCACTTCCTTCCGCTTTCTTAAGCCTGTCAGCTGCTGAACCTTCTGTCTCCTCGTTATAAAGCAAGGCAATCATTGTTTTACGCATATCGTCTAAAGCTCCAGATAGTGCCCGTAGTCTCGCCGCTTCTTTATCCGTACTCTTTAAATAATCAAGCGCTTTTTCTGCGTCGTTAATGTCAATCATGGCTAGTCCTTAGATTCTTCCTGCGAATATTCTTCTAAAAACTTATTGGCTGCATTGACTAGATTTTCAGGTAGCTTATCTGCATTCTTTATGTTTGTTATCTGGTGAATAACAAATACTTCATATATCTGCTTTTTATCCAAAGAAACAGTATGTAGCGTTAATGTCACAGCAAATATGTACGCATAAGACTTAATTAGCTTCTTATTCTTCTCAAATCCTTCCGCTACTCTATCGCCATCTAAATATGCAAAGCAGAAGAACATCAGTCCAAAGAGACCAATGCAAATAACTACAACCATGCCGAACCTTAAAATGTCTACAAGATTCCCCGCCCAATTAATAAACAACAAACTAGCTAAACTCATCTCTCTACCCTCTCAAATAAATCAAAAACAAAACTAAAATTAATGCCGCTATAGACCACGGTAAGCCAAGGCTTTTTAAATCATTCATCGTATATAAAACCATGCTCATCAAGTGGCGGCTCTAAATCGTCCAGAGCATCTTCAAGGGCCTGCTGCAAAGCCTTTACTAATTCATCACTGCTATCTATTTTGCACAGTTCTCGCGGCGTCATGTATTCAGGCTGCATACTTATTCTCCTTTTTTGCTTGCTCAACCGTTTTCTTAACTAGATCAAGCGGCTTACCTCTGAATTGATTTTTTTCTGTATTTATCCAAAGCCACGGACTCAAACTTAATTCTTACCGATTCTTTAATCTTTGCTTTGTCACACTCGAATCTAAACATCTGCACAAAGAAATCTAATTGATTCATGATGCCTCTCTCTCGCTCAGCGGATAATAAATACTATATGAACGCTTCTTTTTAGCTTTTGCCGCTCCGCAATTAACAGCGCGTCTAAGTTGTTCACTGCAAACCTTTGCGCTTAACCCGGTATGATCAGCAACTTCTCTTGCTGTCATTGCGCCGTATGTCTGGATGCAATTTAAAACCACTTTTGTACTAGTCTGAGGAATATATTCACCAACAAGGCCTTTTAGTTCAGCTCTCTTAATTGCCGACCTTAGCGTTGTGTACTTTAATAAAAGCGCTCTAGAAATCTGTTTTAAATCCATGTCAGTGGTCATATACAGCTCGTATGCACGCACTAGCTTGTTCAAAGGTATAGAATTACTTCTTCGAACTACTGTTTGCATTTTCACGGCCTCTGGTTTCCGATATGTATTTATCAATGGCATCATGTGCCTTTGAATAAACTCTTGATAAACCATGTCCCGGCTTAACCCATTCTTTTTTAAATATCTCGAATAAATCAGCTCTTAATTTTTCCAATTGCTCCAATTGCTCGATCATTTCTTTTTACCTTTCCCGTATGTCTCGGCAAAACTTTTACCTTTGTATTTTTTTTCCGTGGGTGTATTTTCAGGGATTGCGTAGTCGGGAGCTAAATTAGCAAACCGGCTATAATTGAACTGATGAACCGCGTATGTAGTTCCTGTTTCACCGTCTCTTTGCTTCGCCGTTATAAATTCTGCTATGCCCTTATGTAGCGAATCTTCGTTGTAATAATCATCTCGATAGAGAAATGTAATTATATCCGCGTCTTGCTCAATGCTTCCTGACTGCCTTAAGTCTGAAAGAAGAGGTCTTTTATTCGGTCTGCTTTCAAGAGATCTATTTAATTGAGCCAATGCTATTAACACGCTGTTAGTGTCTTTTGCGATACGCTTTAAACCCTGAGATATCACTGTTATTGATTCCGTTGAATTATCTTTGCTTGATGTCATTAGCTGAAGATAATCCACCATGATTAAATCTATACTTTTTTCACGATTATGTTTTTTTGCGATAGCTTCAGCTCTAGAGATTGGCAAGCCGGAAATATCAGACAAGAATAAATTTGCATCTTTAATTTTCCTTACTGCCAGCTCCAAGCTCGCCCAGTCATCTTCATTAAACTGCGCTGTCTTTATTTTTTCGTAAGGAATATTGCCAACATCAGCAATCATTCTCTGCATGAGCTTTTCTTTTGTCATTTCGACGCTAAATACCAAACAGTTGAGATCGTTTAATATCGCATTGCGCACAACGTTCATGCCGAATACTGTTTTGCCCATGCTGGGACGAGCACCTACAACAAAAAAATCACCCGGTTGCAATCCGCCAATTTTTTTATCTAGATCGACAAAACCGGTCATTAAGCCTTTAGGAGCCATCCCTCTAAACCTACTGTCAATCGTGTCGACGACATTTTTCAATACTGTGTTTACATGTTCGCCGTCTTCGTCCCGAGATCTTTCAACGCTTGTTAGCAGTGAGCTTGCCTCTTGTATTTTTTCGTCAACTGGTTTTTTCTGATCAGCTAAGTCCATGACCTTGAGAGCAGTATTTTTAAACGCTCTGTCACGTGATCGAGCTTTCACTATTTCGCCGTAAGCAAAAATATTACTTGATCTACACGAATTTAAAGCTAGGTCAGTTAGATACTCGAACTTTTCTGGCATTAACTCTGCAACGGTTATTACGTCAACAGCCTTGCTTTGGCCAACTAAATCATCAATCACTGAAAATATCCTGCCGTTCTCGCTTGAAAAGTCTGACGCTGACAAGTCGCTAGGCAAATCAAACCTAAGCGACTGATCTTTCAGTAGCGATCCAAGTACCGATTGCTCGGCGTCATAGGAAAATAAATCTGGCAATTTAATATCCATTAGCTCGATTCGCCTTATCAATAATTTTTTCAATCATCGAAATGAATTTTTTTGCAGTAACCAACCATTCAAGATTGGCCCTCCAGCCGCGATCATTGTTACCAATGTAAAACCCGTTATTTAGATCCCTCACCTCGCTAAAGTACGATTCCCAGAATTCCAAGGACTGATGATCTGGACTCTCAGCCCATCGGGCAGCCAACGCTTTAGCTCTTGGCGATCCAGTCCACAAATTTGGAACTACGCTTTGACACTCAGGTAATATCCTGTGATATGCGTCGATAATCTTCATGTGTGGGCAGGGAGGGGTTTTATTTTTTTTAAGTTCGTCAGAACTGATATCATCATCCGTCGAATCTTCAGTTTCGACAAGAGTATTATGTTCTATGGTTTGTTCAGTGGTTTGTTTATTGGAGATGGTAGTTTTGTCCAATTTGGTATTGGTAGTTTTGTCCAATTTGGTATTGTCATTTTCTGCCAAGTTGGTAGTTTTTGCCAAGTTGGTATTTTCGTCCCTACTGATATCTTCCAATTCGGGTACTGTTAAGTCATAAATAATACGGTTTGAAAACCCTCTCCTTTGCTTACTCAGCCACCCTTTTTTGCTTAATGATTTTGTTATTTTTGATATGCGAGTTTTGTCATTTATCCTTGAGCGCTCTGACAAAGCATCTAGAGACGGATAAACTGTATTTGTGTCTTTACCTCTAAACGAGTACAAAGCAAGAAGAACAAGTCGCTCTGTACCTGTTAATCTATCGTCTGTTACCGCCTCTAAAGGGGCTATAATTAATGACATAAATATCTCTGCTAGTCTTTTTTCTTGCTATTTAACGGTCTTCTCTTCACTTCGCTATTGCGCATCTTCGCCAACGCTTGCCTTAATATTTTTCCCGCGTCCTCCTTTTTAAATCCCGGATAGGACTTTTCGAGGCCCTGTAAATCTTTTTTATTTAGCTCTATGATTCCGCTCATAAAATTACCCCCTGATGAGTCGGTTACGCGGTTTTTAAGTCGTTTTTATTGCTAGATTCTGCTAACAATTGAAGCTCTCGACGAATAATTTCAAATGCGAGAGTTGCTTTCTGTGTGCGCGAATTTCTTGCTAATGCTCCTAGCAATTTTAAATCGTGATCATTGAGACGAACTTTTACAACGTTGTCTCTGATGTCCTCGGGATTATCGTATGCCACTTAATTACTCCTGATTTCTTTTTTAATTTTTTTGGAGACTGCTAATTGTTAAATTTGTGTTTGTTCTTCTTGAGCTTTTTCTTTCAAGCTGTCGCGAAGTTGAAAAATTTTACTCGCGGTTGTCATGAGTACATTTCGCCCACGAGAAGCTTTAGATATTGCGCCTTGAGAGACGCCAGACAGCTTCGCAATTTGAGGCTGATTTAAACCCTCTTCGCGAAGTTCTGCGATTGCGTCTTTTACTGATGTGTCCAATGCTGATCTCCTGATTAATAATGATCAGCCTTAATATATTCCACCCGGAATACTTTGTCAATATTAAAGTATTCCCCGTGAAATAAACTATTAGTTTATTATTCCCAAATGAATAGAAAAGCATTTATAAAACGAAGTCTTGCCGAAACTCTCACTCTGCTATGTGAAAGCGCAGGGCTGCCCTACTATAAGAACAATAAGGTTAATCAGAGTCAGTTAGCGAAAGCGGCGGGGGTTACTCAGGGGGCTATATCAAAGATATTGTCTGGTTATACCACTAGCCCTGAACACTATGTCATTGAAGGGTTGGCGAATGTGTTTGATGTGACAACTGCGCAGGTTAGAGGTGAAAACCCTATATCATCAATTGATGGAGGGCTTGAGGCAGTTAAAGAAGAAATGCTTCGAGACTTTGAAATGGTGAGTCCAGAAGCACAAAAAGAAATACTACAGTTTATTAAGTGGAAGGCAGAGCAGGCCAACAAAAACCAGGACGATCCTCCCGCTGGGGCTTAAACTTTTTCATGAAGTTAAACACGTCCATAACATCATCGTAAGAAACCATTTCTAGAAATAACATAAACTCGTTTCTAAAATAGCGATCGTAATAACTTTCGGCGGGATTCCCTCGCCCATTGATTAACCAATCCGGCGAAACATCCAAGTATTTAGAGAGAAAAATCATGGGAGCAAAGTCTATTTTCCCGCCTTTTTCTAAAGCTAATATATTATTGAGACTAACCCCGCTTTTCTTATGCAATGCCAGTCTTGTTAATCCCGTCAGCTCTCGCGCCCATGTGAATCTGTAACTCAATCCGTAATCCATGACTATCACCCGCTAAGAACCGTAGTGCCGCTAATATTATATTCCCACTGCTCCTCTGTCGGCTCAGCATCTTTGTCACACTTAAAATCAACAACTGCCATATATTGAGACGTCGCGCCGGCAATAGCTGTATTTATCTTTCGCTCCTCTTCTTCAGTTGGGGGATTGGGTGAGAAAATTGCAACGTATGTAATCGACATAAAAATCCTTTGAAACTGCTTCCAATAATTAAGAACATTCGAATATATAAAAAGTTCTGTTTATGTTTTGAAGACATGTTATAGAAAAATTATTGGCTGCACAAAGCTCAGAATGGCGCAAAAAGCATCAGTTCTATAATGGTATGATCCGATTAGTAAAAGTCTGACCATTTTGGGTGTGTTTTCAGATAAAATTTATCCCACCCATATGTATTTAAGTATATTAAATTTATTTTTATAACTAAAAAATATCGATTTTGTCGCTTAAATCTTTCTCAAAAAAATACTGTTATATCTGCCCAGATTTTAAAAAAAACGATTATTACAAATGGCCATTGATAGTTTCTATAATTCTAGGGAAAGGAGGAATTTGAATGGTAGATTTAACGAACGATGAACGAATGTTTCTTGGGCCGCGACTAAGAAAGCTGAGAGAAACACACGGTTTTAAGTCCCGTGCAGCGTTCGCGAGAGAAGCAGCAAATAAAGGATTCCCGCAGCTAACTGAGCAGCGAGTGAAATACATCGAAAGTCGCGATTGTCCACATATCCCTCAGCAAGAAAGCAAAGCTTTTTGTCTTGTTTTGGGTGTCGGCCCCGCATGCCTGCTTCATGGCGACTGCGACTATGACTCGGATGATATAACGACAGAGCTTTCAGTTATGAGCGATCCTCAAAAAAACATAGTCAAATCGACTGTTAAGCCACTTATAGAAGCAGTAAAAGATAACGTTAAGTCTTAAGAGCACCCCACCCTATGAGGCCTTTTGGGCCTCGTAACTTCTCCCCGCCCCGTCCAGTGATAAAAACCGCTCCCCCGTTTAAACCATTACACCGGGAATAAATTTATTTTAAATTATTCCACTCGGAATATTGACAAACTATTCCACACGGAATATTATTACAACCATCAACAGCAAACATTCACAAGTTGATGAGGGCAACCCCAGTAACAAACACCCTCTACTCAATCAAACGTAACGCTCGGCGGCCAAACAGTATAAGACCAGCTTGGGGAGATGATTGAGAATTTAAATATTAATTATCAAGGACTCAATCATGGCTAGATCACCGCAAGCACAAGTAGCAGCGATTATTAGAAAGGGCTTAAAAACTCACGGTATTAAAGCAAGCGTTAGGTCTGAAGGTTATGCGGGTGGAAACTCTGTCACTATCGATTTAGTTGATCAACCACCTTGGGTTGTAAAAGCAATTCAAAGAGAAACATCAAAGTATAAGCGTGGTTCATTTAATGCAATGGAAGATATTTACGAGCATTCAAATAAAAGAGATGACATACCGCAAGTAAAATTTTTATTTGTTCAAAATAGGTATTCAGAAGAAGTTAAAAAAGATATCGATAGCCAATTCTATCAACTATACGAAATAGAAAGTACGGCAAGCAATGCTTTCTTGTTTAATCGATTTGTTGAGCGGGAATACTTCAAGAAGCCTCGCGTTAGAGCGTAAACAACCTTAAAACTAATTGGAGCGATGCGCCAGGACGGCCCATTTAAAAGGACAAACCAATGATCAACATCGAACTAATTAGACATTTAGCAAAATCGGCGGAGTTGAGTTTATCTGCGGCGAGAATTGCGCAGGCGGGACTTAGATTAATTTTATCTTAACAAGCAAAACAAAAAGAGAGTGTAAAAATGGAAAATTTAAAAGCAGTAATTTTAACAACTGAATATCGTGGCGTGTTTTACGCGGAAGTTGAGCAAGATAAAGACTTGAGCGCCGAAACCCTTACTAATTTAAAAAATTGTCGAATGGCGATTAATTGGGGTGCTACAAGGGGCGTTTTCCAACTAGCCGAAACAGGGCCTACGGAGAACTCAAAAATTAGCGCAAAAGCAGACATTCCAGTACTACATAAAATAACAGCAGTAATGGATGTAACTGACGAGGCTCGAAAAGCATGGATTTCGCATTAAAAAAATACTTAACGGCTGATGATGTTATAGCGTCGGGAGCATGTCGAGATGGTGTTAGTGATTTTTTAGAAGAAAATGACGTATCCGCATGCATGCCGGTTAAAGTTCTATTAAGAATCGCGGAGGAATGGCAAAAAGAATACATATTGAAGGCCGCAAATGCTGACGGCTACGGCTACGGCTACGGCTACGGCTACGGCAACGGCTACGGCGACGGCTACGGCGACGGCTACGGCAACGGCTACGGCGACGGCTACGGCGACGGCGACGGCTCTTATCGAGGATAGATTTTATTTTCCATGGATGGTTAATCAAATAAACAGGTAATAACAATGACGGGATTAACAGTAGATTTTAAAGTAAACGCATTCGCAACTATTGAGGAATATAAAGATAGTAAAAAATTAAAAATCATTCCTGCGATTGAAAATTCTGGCCCATTTAGATCTATCGCTCTCGGAGAGTTCGAAAACAGTGGAAACACAGTCACAAGTAAAATGATCGATACAGGAATGAAAAATATCGATAAAAGTATTGCTGAAAGTGAAGATGGTGTGAAGAGCTTGCAATCTCATATTGAAAACTTAAAAGCAATGAAACGGATTCTTGCAGAAGAAGATAGAAAAATTAAAAAGGAGAGGATGGAAAATGGACAATCGGAAGGCAATTAAGAATATCGAAGAGCGCAAAGGTAATAAATTAGAAAGAACGCATTTAGGTCACGTTATATTTTTAACAGGGTGCATGATAGTTACTTTTCTAGTTGTTATTCCTCTTTCGCAGCAATGAAAAATAGATTGATTGTTTTATTTGTATTGGTTTCGTGGATTATTACTATGAATGCTGAAGTAAAAATAGATGATTATTTGCAGGGCGGTATTGACTGTAAAAAAGGAAAGCCAGTTAAAGAAAATGCTAGTGATCAATATTTACAAGGCTATGGCGATCAATATGAATTAGAGCAAATGAGGACGGCAGCAAGTGAACGACATAATTAATAGGTTAAAAGCGCCCTTCCCTCCTGAAGCTGTTCACTGGAGAATCGGAGCAAGGACGCAAGATAGAAGCTCTGGTATTGCATTAGCATACATTGACGCTAGAGATGTAATGAAGCGCTTAGACGATGTATGCGGCGTGTACTGGCAAGATCGATACCCTTTTGAGGGCTGCTGCGAAATAGGGATAAAAATAGATAACGAATGGCTATGGCGGGCTAACGGCTCTGGTGAAACAGATATCGAGGGCGAAAAAGGCCGCTACTCAGGCGCCTTTAAGCGAGCTGCTGTTAATTGGGGTATTGGTAGATATTTATATTACCTGCCTAACATGTGGGTACCCCTGAAAAATCAAGGCAAACAACTAGCGAATCTTCCAGAACTTCCAAAATGGGCTATACCTAAACAGGATTAAATATGAACTTATATTTCGACATAGAAACAATTCCAGATCAATCAGAAGGCGCAATAGATAAAATTGCAGAAAATATAAAGGTTAAATGTCCTCACTCAACAAAGGATCAGATAGGAAAAGACTTAGGGCTTGATGCAAAAGAAATTAAGTTTACTTCGCGTCCTGATTTAGAAGGTCAATGGTTAGAAAGGTTTGGCAAGGGACAAGCAAAAGAGCAGGCAGAGGAAGCCTACAGGAAAACATCATTTGATGGTGCAGTTGGTGAAATAGCCTCCATGGCCTGGGCTGATGAAAACGAAGAGATTCAATCCATTAGTCGTGCCGACTCCTCAGAAATTGAGATGATTGATTTCTTTTTCGCGAATACCGGTACAGCAAGTAAAAACCAAAGACCAAAATTTGTTGGTCATAACATTCGATTTGACCTGAAGTTTTTATACAGACGAGCAGTAATTTTAAAGCTGACACCCCATTTCAATTTGCCGTTTAATGGTCGCCATCGAAATGATTTCTTTGACACTATGGAAGCTTGGGCAGGATTTAACGAACGTATAGCACAAGATGACCTTTGCAAAATATTAGGTATTGAAGGAAAGCCTGATGGCATTGATGGCTCCAAAGTCTGGGATTTTTATAAAGAAGGAAAGATAAACGAAATCGAAGAATATAACCGTGATGATGTCGATAAGGTTCGTCAGATTTACAAAAGATTAAATTTTATAGGAATAAATTAAAATGAAAAAGTACGATGTTGTAGCAACTACAGGAACATACCAGAAAGACGGGCAAACAAAATATATAAATAAGAATGTTGGCTCAATTATAGAAACAAGAGGCGGACTAAGGCTAAAACTCGACTCTTATATTAACCTCGCAGCATTAAAAAGGGATGATGATGGCGGTGTATGGTTATCTCTATTCGAGCCAAAAGACAACAGTCAACAGCAGCAGCAACAACAGGCTCCTCAAGGGTATCAGTCGCAACAACAAGCTAATAATAACTATCAGCAACAACCCCAACAGCAAGGCTATCAACAAGGCGGCTACCAAAACAATAACCCGCCCTCTTTCTAGGCGTATTAGAAATGAGATGCGGGATATTCCCGTATTTATAAAGTGGGAAAATCTCACTTTATAAAAGATAACTTATTTAAATTCATGGAGTTGTCAGCAGTGAGTAAAAGTTTAATTAAGGCCGAGTACAAAGGCGCTAAGTTCCAATTTACTGAAGATGCATGGTTCAACGCTACAGAAGCGGCCAATCATTTCTCAAAAAGGGTGCGTAACTGGCTTAGGACTGATGAGACTAAAGAATATATGGATGCGCTTGCCGAAGTTTTAAACAGCTCAGATGTGAGCTGTTTAGTTAAAACAACACGAGGGAAAAATGGCGCAACTTGGCTACATCCTAGATTGGCAGTTCCTTTTGCAAGATGGCTTAATACTAGGTTCGCTGTTTGGTGTGACATACAAATAGACCAACTTATAAGAGGTAAGCATAAGCATCAGCATTGGAAAAAGCTTCGCCATGAGTCAGCCGCAAGCTACAAAGTGCTATCTGACATGCTCCGATTAAGTCGTGATTCTCAAGGCAAGTCTACAAGTTCAGTTCACTATATGAGTGAAGCTAAATTGGTTAATTGGGCGCTTAAAGGTGAATTTAAAGGATTAGATAGGGATTCTCTCACAGAACAAGAGCTAGATATTTTGGCAAAGCTTGAAGTTAAAGAAACGTTCTTAATCGCACAGAATGTTGAGTATAAAGAACGTAAGCCGATACTTTTGAGCTATGCGAATGAATTGAAAGAGAGTTATTCAATTAAACGGCTGGAGGCTTCCCGATGATACAAGCAGCCGAAACCACCAAAGCTGATTTTGTACTTGAATTAATAACTGTAGTTTTTTTAGTGATATTAGCAACTTCATTTATAGGAACAGATGATGAAAAAATTACTATCGCTTCCGAAGATAAAGAAAGCAAAGAAGGTATTAAACTTTATTGTAATGCTGCTAACTAGCTTCTCTTTCTTGCTAGCAGTAAGCGCTCTACTTCTTTTAAGTGATGCACCAGATATTAAAAGTGTTGTTGCTGGACTTGAGTGGCTAGCTATCTCCTGTTTAATAATATGGTTTCCTGCAATTTTGTGGGCTTTGTTTGATCAGTTTGTGGGGTTGATTAGAGATGAAGGGTAAAGAAGAATTAGAGTGTTTGTTTTGCGCTACAGGTGCAGACACTAGAGAATGGTTAAGGTCATCATTCAACATAGGCAACACCACATTCTTTTGTGACGGTGCGATAGCTTTTCGCGCTCATAAGAATCTTGATTCGCATGAGATATCACAAGAAGATGCTTTTGTAAGAAGGTGGAGTAAAGTCATCTGTGTTGAATACGACAAAGAAGCTACAGAGTTAAGTTTTGATGATGAGTTTATCAATAATCATCGTATTAAAAACCCCAACGAAAAAGGATATAAACACGAGGTTTTCGCTTTAAACCGTAACGATGAAACATATCTCTTTAGTACAAAATACTTGATAAATTTATTCTTAATGGGCTGCCAGATATTTTTACCAAAAACTCCCGCACACAACCATGATTGTCTGCATTTCAAGTGCGAAGAAGGAGAAGGATATTTAATGCCCTGTAGGGGATTAATCTAAATGACTTTAACTTGCATACTATTTTGGATTCTATGTTTAGATCCGATTCAATACGAAGCAATAGAAAAAATAAATTACGCTCATGTTCAATGTGAGCAGATAACAGAAGTAGAACCGCTGCAACCTCAGCCTGTAGCGGCCTACATAGAACCTAATAATTCTCTGCGATATGTATATGTATCGTATAAGCAACCGCAGTATATCGGGTACTGTATGGAGCGGCTGAGACAAACATTTATATTTTAGAGCGGCTAAATGATCAGGCCAAATAAGTTGATCATAAAAAAATGGTGGTTATATGCAGATTGGGCTAAGAAAACGGACTGGAAAACTGATATTTAAAAGGTTATAGCGAATCATGAAAAATATAAAAATACAAGTAAATGAAGAGCTGGAACGAGCAATAAAAAAATTCCCAACATGGCCAGATGATCCGTTGCACGCCCTGGCAATATTGGGAGAAGAATTTGGCGAGCTGAATAAAGCAACCCTCCAAACGATATACGAGCCGAATAAATCTAATATTGAAGATGTGCGAGCAGAGGCCATTCAAACCGCTGCAATGGCTATTAGATTTATAGCTAGCATAGATGATTACTATTTTCATGAGAGCCATCAGCACATCCAAGGATCAGGTCATGAGCAAGAAAATTAAATACAGAGATAGTTGTTGTGCGTTTTATCCGAAAGATGGCGGCCGATACTCAGGCGACGAAAAAGAAGAAATTGATAACTGGGGATCATATAAGAGCAGCAGCTTGTTAATTGCTACTCGAAACGGCTTCGTTAATGCATCAGCAAATATGCACCTGAGTCGCAACGGGGAAAAATGCGAGAACTCATTTTTAACAATTATTAAAGATGGCAAGCAATACTCTCGCGACTTTGATAAATATTACACTCCACGCGGCCTAGTGACAAAAGCAAAGCAATTTTCTAAAGATGTGTTTAACAAGGTGTAGAGAGTTATGAATAAAGATATAAGTGAATTAGAAATCCAGGTACTAAACACAGCTAAAAACTCAGTTGCTCAGGCAATTAGTGATACGTTCAGCGGCTATAACAATCCCCTTAACAAGCTTTGTGGATCTGTTGTAGATAGTCATTCAGATGAATTAAAAGAGATCTTCGAGGACTCTATTCGATCAATAGTTAAAAGTGATGATTTCCGAAAGTCAGTAAAAGAAGCCATGAATCATAAAATTGCTAGAGCTTTGGTTTCAAAAATGGAGGGCACTGTTGATCAAGCGGTAAACACACTACGTCAAGACCCTACAATAAAAGCAAAAATGGTGATCGCGATAGAAAACATTATCAAAGAGAACGAGTTATGAACTACTGGAAAGAATGTTTAACGTGCGCCCTTGATGATGAAAATATTACTCTTAGTGATGCTCAAATATCTAGTATATCCGAGAAATTAGAAGACGCGCATGAAGGCTATGCGGTGTATGCAGGCATTGAAGCTGCAACAAACGGCGAAAAGTCTGATGCAGAATTAGAACTGGAAGAGCTGAAGAGAGAAATAGAAAAAAGAACGCGCTGGGTTAATAATACAAAGCCGTGTGATGTCTGTATAACAACCGGGATAGTCAAAGATTCTTGGGGTAAAGATCAAACTTGTGGTGCATGTGAAGGCGCAGGGAGGGTTTAAATGAAACAAAAAATTAGAAAACACTGGGAAGCCCTACTCATTCAATTAGCTATTTATATTCTACTTGATCGTAACATATCGCGCTCAGCAGTAGTTAGTCGTCGAGACAATAACAGAATGTGGGGAATGAGTGAAGAGCTAGAGGCTATCCGAAATCGCATTCTAGATGAATACAATAATATTTAATTAATGGTGACACATGCAAATGTTAATAACAAAGCCAGGGGAGATTTCCTCAGCTCAAAAAAAGCGACTTTTAAAAAACAATATTGAAGTTATCGAAAGCGAGTACCCAACAGACGTTATATTCAAGCAGCCTGATTGTGAATTCTCATCAAGCGAGTTATTTTCCTGTTCGATGAAAGCATTAAAGAGGTGCATCGGTAGTGATGCAGGGGGATATCTTCTTGATGAAATGTTAAGGGTAATGGAAGAGCGAGAGCAAAATAATAATTAATGGTGATAGATATGAAAGAAGAACCATTGTTTTATTTGAGGGATTCCAGGAGCAATACAGGCTCTAACGCTACATTTTGGGGAAAAGGCTATACAGATAACTTACATGAAGCTCAAGTGTTCACACTGCAAAAAGCGCAAGCGCAACACGATTGCAGAGAGACGGACATCCCTCTATTAAAGTCAGCTGTAGATGCGCTCGCCATCATGCATGTTGATATGCAGTATCTGCGAGATGTTGAAGAGATAGACGAGAGCAACGAATACGTAATACAACATAAAAATTACTACAATGGCAATGATATTTTATTTTTTACAGATTGCGGCCAGTCTTACGATTACAGTAAAGCAAAGGTGTTCACGAAGTTTAACGCTATGCGATTTGTTAAGCATTCAGGGTTATCTGCTAATTCATGTAAAATATTTTCAAAATCATCAATAGATAAAATTGCACGACCTACTTTTCAATTTGGCAATATTGATACGCGCACGATGATCACCAAGCCCGGAATTAAATACAACAGGCCGAAAAGGAAGCGACCAACTACCGGAAAAACTCGCCACAACTGTTTTAACTGCGGAAAGATAGTCTGGGATTATATACCCGATGGTGAGATTTACTGCTCCCGTGAATGCGAGGATAAGCATGATCTTTATTCCGTGAGATGGTAGGCAATGAATCTAACAATATTGAAGAATAGGTAAATACAAATGATTTCATATAAAGAGCACATCGATCTAGCTGCAAAAAAACGAGAGCGATTAATAGCCGAGATGAGCGAAATTGAATACATACTTATCGGCTATGCGTCCGGAAAAATAAAGAATTATTTATGCTGTAACAGCGTGGCGGGATATAAGTACTCTTTTGATAGCGCGAAGTTTAATAATGATCAGTTGATTTTTGAAATGTCTAGAATCGGAGAATATCCAATAGATGAGGACTTTGATTCTGATGAGGGATTCGATAGTTTTTTGGGCGAATTAGCTACAAAGCTACAGCTTAGGCGCGTAGCCGTTCCGTATCGGTATCACCCGAAGTAATTGAATAAGTAAAAGCAAGATGAGTGAGGAGAAACGATGAAACTACTATCTTTCACCGACTGCGCAAAAATGATGCAGATATCTGAGCGCAAGTTTCGAGAGGATTTTGTCAATGAAGGCAAAGTCCCCGTTTTCTTTATTTCCCCTCGCAAGCGTTTTATAGAAGAATCAGATTTAATTAAATTATTAGAGAGTAGAAAAAAAGTAAAATGTCAGTCTATCTCCGAGGAAAAATCTGGTGGATCAAGTTCGACATCAACGGCCAGACAATTAGACGCTCTTCTGGGAAGAAGTCAAAAAGAGAAGCTCAAAAAGTCGAGCGTCAACTAAAGCTTGAATATAAAGAAAGCTTCAAATCAGTCAACCACATCACCGGCCACACTTTTGAAGATGGATTATTGCGCTGGATAAAAAGCGGCGGCCCTGAGTCAATGTTCAGGCACGCTAAAGGGTGCCGAGAGTATCTAGCAGATAAATTATTAAAAGATGTTGTGCCCTGCGCTCACGAGATGAAAGCAGATATGCTTGAAAAGGGTTACAGCGTTGCCACTATTAACCGACGCCTCGCAATTGTTCGAAGAATATTAAATCTAGCTTACAAAGAATGGGAATGGATCGAACAACCCCTTGGCCAAAAAATAAAACTGCTCAGCGAGAAAGGTCTGGCAAGAGAGGTTTTTTTAAGCAAAGAAGAAGTCCAAAAACTAATCGATTTAATTGAAGATGAAAATATAAAAAAAATTGTGTTGCTCGCTGTGTATACAGGCCTACGGCAAGGCGAGATTAGAAAATTAAAACCTGAGAACTGGCAGGCCCCGTATATTGTTTTAAGCTCGAAAACTAAAAGTAAAAAGGCCCGGTCAATACCGCTTATTAATGAGCTTCATCATGTTATGACAAGCACTCAATTCAACGTTACCGAGTGGACAATAAGAAAGAATTTTGAAGCGGCACGTAAAGCCATGAGGCGCCCAGATATTCGTTTTCACGATCTTCGGCATACATTTGCATCTTGGCTCATTCAAGATCCAAGCATACCACTTGGGGTTATTAGAGACACACTTGGCCATTCGAATTTATCAGTAACAAACAAGTACAGCCATTTAAGACCTGAGAGTTTAAATGTAATCAAAGGCGCGCTCTCCTCAAACATGGTGAATTTCACGGGGGATTTTGATGCAGGAGAAAAACAGGCACAAAATCAGGCACAGAAAAATAAATAAAATATTAGCGAGGATTAAATTAAATGAAAAAGGTATTTAAAAACAAAGTGTTAGTGGTGCCCGGGGCCGGACTTGAACCGGCACGATCGCAATGATCGGGGGATTTTAAGTCCCCTGTGTCTACCAATTTCACCACCCGGGCAAAGGGAGGTATTTTTGAGTAGGTATTGGATTAACCTACCATATCCGAGACTTACTCGAAATTTTGAAGCTTAGACAAACTTCACTAATTTTCCTTTTTCTGGATACTCGTGCTTCCAAAATATGGAGGCGCGAGCCGGAGTCGAACCGGCCTAGCTGGATTTGCAATCCAGAGCATAACCGCTTTGCTATCGCGCCGTGTATCCTTTCAACTCTATTGCTGTATTGTGCAATTTTGTATTGCGTGTTTTTATCAGTTTTCTCTGATTGTTGCTTATTTTACTAACTCAATAACTCTCAGCTGAAGCTTTCGTTCTCTCCCTCTGAGGGCTGCGCATTCTACTGGATTTATTTGCTAAAGCCTAGCTTTTATTGCCTCAGTTTTTCAAATTATTGGTAATTATTTTATGTTTTAAAGGTTTGACGAGCAATTCTCATGCAAAATACTCACAACATAATCAGGTCGAGCTATTCACTGCCAACGAGTGTCGGCCATGCCGCTTTGATGTATAGGCACATAGACCATATCGTCAGTATGGCAGCACCGTAAAGCGCGACTAAACCAATAGTATTGAATATTTGATAGGTGTTGGGGGCAAATGCCAGTAATACTACTATCGCCGTTATCTGGAAGGTAGTTTTGATCTTGCCAATACTGGAAACAGCGACACTGGCACGTTTACCTAATTCGGCCATCCACTCACGCAGCGCAGAGATAACGATCTCTCGACATATAATTACAATAGCCGGTAGTGTAAACACCCAACTGCCGTGGCTTTCGATAAGTAAGGCCAGAGCCACAGCGACCATGAGTTTGTCTGCAACAGGGTCGAGGAAGGCGCCAAAGGCTGAAGTTATTTCATATTTGCGAGCGATATAGCCGTCTAGTGCGTCAGTGATACCCGCTAGACCAAATAGTGCAGCAGATGCCAGAAAGCGCCACTCAAAATGTGAGTAATATACGATCACCAGCAATGGAATAAATATTATTCGACAAAACGTCAGTTGGTTCGCAGGATTAACAAAGGGATGTTTTGCCACGCAATATTGTTCCTCTATATGTGCTCAAATTGAGGAAGTGAACGTTACTCACTGTGAAGCGCGCTGTAAACCTCTTCAGCCATTTTTTTGCTAATTGAAGCCACTTTCGCCAAGTCATCGACATTCGCGTTCATCACTTCCTGCAGCCCGCCGAAGTGTTTCAGAAGTTCGCGACGACGCTTGGGGCCAATACCTGGGATACCTTCAAGCACTGAGGTCTTGCGACTTTTATCTCGTCTATGTTTATGTCCGGTAATAGCAAAACGGTGGGCCTCATCGCGCACCTGTTGAATTAAGTGTAAACCAGGATTGTCACTTTCAATAGTTTGCTCACGTCCGTCTTCAAACACGAGGGTTTCAAAGCCAGGCTTACGCGTTGTCCCCTTGGCAACCCCAACCAGAGTTATTTCGTCTATTCCCAGTTCACCCATTACCTTTTTGGCAATCCCCAGCTGCCCTTTGCCTCCGTCTATCAATAGCAACTCAGGCAAGGCCTTGGCTTCTTTTTGCACTCGGGTGTAGCGCCTGGACAAGGCTTGCTCCATAGCAGCAAAATCGTCCCCTCCGGTAATTCCATCAATATTGAAGCGGCGATAATCACTTTTACATGGGCCATTTTGATCAAACACAACGCAAGAGGCTACCGTTTTCTCACCACTACTATGGCTAATATCAAAGCATTCAATAGTATTTGGCATATCATCTAATGATAATGCTTCTTGTAACGCCTCATAACGTTGTCGCAATGTTTGCTTATTATTAAGGTGATTTTTTAAGTTCTGACGCCCAGCCTCCAAGGCCATTGCCAACCATTTGGCGCGATATGTTCTTACATTCGAGGTAATTTTTATTGCTTTCTTACTGCTCAACATGATGGCTTCTACCAGTGCTTCTTCGTCGTTAAGTTTATGACTGGTAATTAATGCGGCAGGAAGCTCCATCTGAGTGCCTCCGATGTAGGTATGGGCAATAAATGCACTCAGCACATCCGCTTCGTTATGAGCAAGACGATCTTTAGGTAAGTAATTTTTACTCCCCATAATCCGGCCTTGGCGAACATAAAGGATGTGTATACACGCCACCCCGTTCTCAGAAACGCAGGCAATAGCATCGAGATTACTATGCCCTGCTTCTACCACTTGCTGAGCCTGTACTTGCCTCAGGGCGGTAATGCGGTCTCGAATTTGTGCCGCTTTTTCAAATGCGAGACTCTCGGAAGCCTCCTCCATTTTAGCGGTCAATTGCTGGTGGAGAACTTCATTTTTTCCTTCCAGAAACATGACCGTTTGCTCAATATCAGCGTGATAGTCTTCATCGCTGACACGATCCACACAAGGGCCGGAACAACGGCCTATTTGGAATAGTAAGCAGGGCCTATGGCGATTTTTATAGACACTATCTTCACACTGCCTAACCCCGAAAGTTTTCTGCAGAAAACTTAGGCTCTCACGCACCGCGCCCGAGTTGGGGAAAGGGCCGAAATACCGTCCCTTCTTTTTTTTGGTGCCACGGTGGAAGGCAATCCGAGGATGACGTTCTCCCTGAGAGAGAAATATATAAGGAAAGGATTTATCATCGCGCAAAAGCACGTTAAATGGGGGCTTCTGAGCTTTAATAAGATTGTGTTCAAGCACCAAAGCCTCTGCCTCACTAGGAGCAACGGTAATCTCGATGGAGGCAATACGCTTAACAAGCACTTGAGTTTTAATAGGTAAACCAGAACTCTGAAAATAAGTGGATACCCTATTTTTAAGATTCTTGGCTTTACCTACGTATAAAATCTTCCCGTCGCTATCGTACATCTGATAAACGCCGGGTTGCTTAGTGAGATTTTCTAGAAAGGTTTTGTGATCAAAATCAGTGGGAACTGTGCTATTCGCCATTTATGACAGGTTTTCTACATCGAGCATCTTATACTTCACCGCCAACAGCGCCAACTCAACATCACTGTGGATACTTAGTTTTTCAAAAATCCTGTAACGATAACTATTAACAGTCTTTGGGCTGACACAAAAAGACTCAGCAATCTGATTCACTTTAGTACCGTTGGCAATCATAATGGCCGTTTGCAGTTCTCTCTCTGAAAGCTGCTCAAAAGGAGAAGCCTCACTCTTACCGCCAGAAAAGTTGCGCAATGCCAATTGCTGAGCAATATCCGTACTCATGTATAGCGAACCCTGCAGCACGGTATTAATGGCACTTATGATTTCATCGAAGCCAGCACCTTTGGTGACGTAACCACAGGCACCCGCTTTCATTAAGCGCTCAGTGAATAGCTCATCAGAAAGGGCTGTTACGGCGATAACTCTCGCCTCTTCACAGGCTGTTTGAATTTTCCGTGTGGCCTCTAAGCCACCAATGCCTGGCATTTTAACATCCATTAAAATAACATCAGGTGATAACTCGCGAGCGAACCTAACAGCCTCTTCACCAGTTTTCGCTTCACCAACAACTTCGAATCCGTCCACATCTGACAGCATACGTACTATCCCCATACGTACTAAATCGTGATCGTCTGCGACGAGTATTCTGGCCAAGCTTTACCCCCTTCGTGTTCTTTTATATAAGGCAATAATTTGAGGAATAAACATCCATATTATAGTTCTTAATTTACTCAGCATGCCTAGTTGCATATTGTATCGGGATTCTAGCGCCGCTGTAATACCAGCAACAAAACAGTAGCATCTGCCATTAGACAATACTGCGCTAAAATTTTTAATTCTTAAAAATCATCTATAATTAGACTACAGGATTAGATATTAGTCATTGCCGCTTATATGCTTTTATAAGCCTCTATTTCCTATTTCAAACATATTTCGTACTACAATATATTATTTTTACGCAATGTGTTATTTATATACAACGCAATATCAAGCAGTCTAATAGTAATTTTTTCATCAACAAAGATATTTAGCAAGTTATCACTAACTTTTAACGCGTTTTTTTAAGCAATCGATTAAACGGATATTGTTTAATCACATGTGCCATTATATACAGTGAAATAAAATTTACGTTATTCAAACTGTTCAAATACAACTAGATTTGTCTAACAGCAACCACCGCAATCTTGCCAAACAAGCATGAAAATAACTATTAAGCCAACAATATAACGGCAGACCTATCATTAAGCGCCAACTAGAGCAATTTATCATTGTTATCTGGTTTTTCATAGGACCAACAACGTCAAGGCCGATGTAAAAAAACATCATTTTTATATGCAAAATCAAGCATTTAGAAATGCGTATTGGACAATGCGGTGTTAATATAAAGAAGCACGCCAGTCGCCCTTACAAACATAAACCCACCCCCTTCCCTGGCGTTATGATATTCCTATAATGGCAACAATAGTCCTGATAAATAAGCCTTATCACATGCTGTGCCAGTTTACAGATAAAGATAATCGCCCAACTTTAGCAGATATCAAAACTTTGCATAAATTTAACAATTTTTATCCCGCAGGACGCCTTGACTTTGATTCCGAGGGCTTAATAGTGCTCACCAACAATGGTGCTCTCCAACACCATATATCCCACCCAGATCATAAACTTAGTAAAACTTATTGGGTACAAGTAGAGGGCGCAGTGGATAAGGGTGCACTAGCAAAGCTCAGCCGAGGCATAGAACTAAAAGATGGTCTGACGAAGCCAGCTAAGGCAAAAGCTATTTCCTTACCAAAGTTATGGGATAGGTATCCACCGATACGAGAGCGACAAAACATCCCAACTTCGTGGCTTGAGCTGACAATTAACGAGGGCAAAAATAGGCAAGTGAGAAGAATGACGGCAGCGGTCGGTTATCCTACTTTAAGACTAATAAGAGCTCGCATAGGTTCATGGGCATTAAATGGTTTACAACCCGGTGAGATTCGGGTGGAGCAAGCTCATTTGCCTCGATCGTCTAATAGCACTAAAAGTAATTCCAGAAACAAAAGAAGTCGAGCCCAGAGATGAATGATAACAATCCATCCCATTTATTGCCTCATATAACAGTCGCTACTATTGTAGTTAGAGAACGTGTAGCTAAAGAGTCCATTCCTGGAGAAAATATTGCAAGAGAGAATGCCGCGCGCGAGAACGAATTTCTATTTGTTATAGAAGCGCCAACAGGAAACAAGGTATACAATCAACCGGCAGGTCATATGGAAGTTAAGGAGACACTATTTGACGCGGCCAAACGCGAGACATTGGAAGAAACAGCTTGGCATGTGGAGCTAAAAAGCTTTCTTGGTGTCAGCCACTATCATGCACCAAGTAATGGTATTACTTATATCAGGCATTCATTTGTCGCCGATGCTTTGTATCACGATACCACGGTCACCCTGGATACAGATATTCTAGATACCGTTTGGTTAACATATGAAGAAATTGTCGAGCGCAGAGATCAATTAAGAAGTCCGTTGGTCTTGCAAGATATTGAAAACTTTCGCCTTGGCAAAACTTACGACCTGAATATTATCAAGGCTTTCGTCTAAATCTTTTATTAATGTCGCACCTGGGAACAATAGAGGAAACGTCAATGAGTACTGAGAAAAAATATTTAAAATCCAAGCCTATATGCAAGGTTAAATTTATTGCACCAAAAGAAATAACAAAAAACGCAAAGACTATCGCTATTGCTGGGGACTTCAATGATTGGAATATTGAACAAACAATATTGCGCAAACAAAAGTCAGGGGTGTATGCCAGAACCTTAGACCTTGAAGTAGGTACAGAATATCAATATCGTTTTGTTATCGATGGCGTGCGCTGGGAAAACGACTGGGATGCGGATAAATATGTCCCCAACAACCACAGTTTTGACGATAATTCGGTAGTTGTTATTTAACAACAGAAATAAACATTAGCTTTTTCGTTCCACATCATCGACCCTGTTACTTAAGCTGCGCCACACCCAAAAGGCTAAAGCTTGTGAAAGTCAACCCGGTAGTAATACTCATGACCGGGTTGGGCCTGTTGACACTAATTATGACGGTGTAAACGATTTAGACCATTTAACGATGCCACCCGATAGGCTTCTGCCATAGTAGGATAGTTAAATGTAGTCTTTACAAAATACTCCACATTATTTGCCCCTTCAGGCTGACTCATAACCGCTTGTCCAATATGAACAATTTCTGTGGCCTCTGCACCGAAGCAGTGAATTCCTAAAATTTCCAAGGTGTCTATATGAAACAGCAGTTTTAACATCCCTACATCTTCACCACTGATTTGCCCACGAGCGGTGTCTTTGAAAAAAGCACGTCCGACTTCATAAGGAATTTTTGCGGCCGTCAATTCGGCTTCGGTTTTTCCTACTGAACTAATTTCAGGCAGTGTATAAATACCGGTGGGCGCATCTTCAATAAAACGTGCCTCGCGACCAAGTATTGCATCGATAACTGCACGCCCTTGATCATAGGAAGCACTGGCTAAACTGGGCCAGCCAATAACGTCACCAGCGGCATATATATTATCGACTTCGGTACGATAATTTTTGTCGACTTTTAATTGACCACGATGATTCGCCTCCAGGTCAACACTGTCTAGCCCGAGGCCATCTGTATTACCGGTACGACCATTACACCAAAGTAAAGCATCAGCCTTAATACGTTTACCTGACTTAAGTTTTACCAATACACCATTATCCGATGCTTCTACAGATTCATGCTCTTCACTGTGACGAACCATCACACCGTTATCACGTAAGTGGTAACTCAAGGCATCTGAAATTTCGTCATCAAGGAAGGATAGCAAGCGTTCCCTGCCGTTGATGAGATCAACTTTAATCCCCATTCCTGCAAAAATAGAAGCATACTCACAACCAATTACACCAGCCCCAAAAATAATGAGTGTTCTGGGAGTATGTTTCATTTCCAGTATGGTGTCACTGTCATAAATTCGAGGATGGGAAAAATCTACTTCGCTGGGGTGATAAGGACGAGAGCCTGTGGTAATCACAAAGTGTTGTGCGCTGATAATATCGCGTGTGCCATGATGGTCCTTTACCTCTACCTGGTTGTTACCAATAAATTTAGCGCGACCATTATGCACATTAATACGATTTTTAAGCAGATATTCAGTGTGCAATTTCACTTGCTGAGGTATCACTTGAGAGGCAGCTTCTAACACTTGGGGGTAGCTCAGGGTTTTGGAGTTCCCCAATGAACGAAAGATGGGCTGAGATCCAAAATGGATAATCTGCTTGACTGCGTTTCTCAAGGCTTTTGATGGAATGGTGCCTTTGTGAGTGCAGTTACCCCCTAACATACCGCGATCTTCAACAACGCAAACGCGCATATTATTTTTGGCTCCGGCAATTGCCGCCGACTCCCCTGCCGGCCCTGCGCCAATAACCACTAAATCGTATCTATAATCCGCCATATTTCCTTCCAATTAACATATTAACTTTTTTGATCGCTGAGTGAGCTCGAATGGTAAAAGAACTTCAAGAGATAATAGAGGTCGTTAGGGCTTAGCCTGCGAGGTTTACCTTGTAGTTTCAGTAACTGCTGTAGTAATCGTTGTCGCAATAAGTATAAAAACGATTCAGATAACACCTCGTAGTAAAAGCTTGCCCTAAGTTTTATGTGAGTTCAAAACCAGTGCCATGCGCGAAGCAGCTGCCAGGACACCGAGCCTTTGAGTTGATGTTCAAGATAAACAACAAACGCTAATCTACTCGACAAGGCTTACTTAGATGCATCGTATGCCAGATCAGTCTTACTCTTTTGAACGTCTTTATTTTTAGCATTCTCCGTCTCGCAAATGCTCTGATCACCGCCACAGATATCACATTCAGTATCGATACCTAAGGCCGCCATACCGCCGCACGATCCTTTAATAGGTTTGTTGGCCAAAATCACGCCAATTGACATACCGATAATAATGATCATCAACACTACAAAACTCAATAAATATATCACCATCACTGCACCATGTATTTCTCAAATTCACTTGTATATTTTATGCGAAAACTGTCGCCTTCACTAACAATAAAAAAAGCGGCTAGTTTTTCTCGTTCTGCCAACTCATAGCCTTCTGCTGGCCCCAGTACATTCAGGGCAGTAGCATAGGCATCGGCATAACCACCCAGTTCAGTAACCACGGTTACTGAAGCAAGTTTGTGCCGTATTGGCTTACCCGTCACTGGATTTAGGGTATGAGACACTCTCACGCCATTTTCTTCATAGTAATTACGATATTCACCTGAGGTTGCAATAGCCACATTATCGCCGGTCACTGCTTGTACAACACCAGTGCGACCTAATGCCGGCTTCTCAATACCTATTTTCCAATGCTTATCCCTTTGATTGACACCACGTATCTTTAGTTCACCGCCAATTTCAATCATATAGTTATTAATACTATTATTTTCCAATAGGCGGGCAACCACATCTGTAGCATAACCTTTGGCGACCGCAGACAGGCTGACCTCGACATTTTTCTGCCTACGCGCACGTTTACTCGCTTCGTCGATTTCCACATAGTGATGGCCAATATCCGCTTTAACACTGGCAATCATCTCATCACTGGGTGGCGTCGAGCGAGTTGCCGGACCGAAACCCCAAAGATTAATTAAAGGGCCAAGGGTGATATCGAAGGCACCATCTGAGATCTGACTTACCTGCTCACTGACATGCAAGATGTCAAATAAGTCATCACTTAAGCTCACCCATTCCCCTACCGGCGCACGATTAAAACGCGATAGTTCTGAATCGCTGATATAAGTGGACATCACTTCGTTATAGTCTTCCAAGAGCATTTTTATCTGCTGTGCTAGGGAGGCCATATCGATGGTATTGTCAGGTGCTACTACGGCTTTTATGGAGTAGGTGGTCCCCATGGTATCGCCAGAGAAGAATAGCTGCTCAAGCTTGGCGTGCTGTGTATCGCTTGAACAGGAAGAAATCACCGCCGAAACAAGGGCGACTAAAAAAAAGGCCAGATATACTGGCCCTTCTTTTATTTTTTGCTGAAGAGAGTTTCGCAACACGATCGATTAGCCACCGAAGTCGTCTAGCATAATATTCTCATCTTCTACACCCAGATCCTTCAGCATTTTAACCACTGCTGTATTCATCATAGGTGGCCCACACATATAAAACTCACAATCTTCTGGTGCAGGATGATCTTTGAGATAGTTTTGAAGTAGCACATTGTGAATAAAGCCTGTTAAGCCATCCCAATTATCTTCCGGCTGAGGATCAGACAAGGCAATATGCCATTCAAAATTGTCGTTTTCTCTAGCCAATTGATCGTACTCATCTTCATAGAAGAGTTCACGTAAAGACCGAGCGCCATACCAAAAGGAGATTTTTCTATTGGTTTTGATACGCTTAAGTTGGTCAAAGATATGTGAACGCATAGGCGCCATACCTGCACCCCCGCCAATAAATACCATTTCAGCATCGGTATCTTTAGCGAAGAACTCACCGAACGGGCCGTACACGGTAATCTTGTCACCTGGCTTCAAGCTAAACACATAGGAAGACATTTTACCCGCGGGAATTCCCTGAGATTTTGGTGGTGGTGTAGCAATACGAATATTGAACTTAACCACGCCCTTTTCTTCTGGGTAGTTGGCCATGGAATAAGCACGAATAACAGGCTCATCCACTTTCGACTCCACATCAAAAAAGCCAAAGTGATCCCAATCACCTCGATATTGCTCTTCAATGTCAAAATCTTCGTACTTCACATGGTAAGGTGGGGCTTCTAACTGCACATAGCCGCCTGCACGGAAATCAACATTTTCACCTTCAGGCAAACGCAATGTTAATTCCTTGATGAAGGTTGCCACATTTGGGTTGGACTCAACCGTGCATTCCCACTGCTTCACCCCAAACACTTCCTCAGGCACCTTGATCTTCATACTTTGCTTAACAGGAACCTGACAGCTTAAACGCCAGCCTTCCGCCGCTTCTCGCTTGGTGAAAGCAGATTCTTCTGTAGGTAGCAAAGAGCCACCCCCTTCAGTGACAACACAGGTACACTGTTGGCAGCTACCGCCACCACCACATGCCGAAGGTAAGAACAAATCTGCTGCTGCCAAGGTTTGCATAAGCTTACCGCCAGCAGGCACAGTCAAGGTTTTCTCACCATTAATTTCAATTTGTATATCACCGCTGCTAACAAGCTTTGCGCGCGCACTCAAAATAACAATAACCAGTGCGAGTACAATGGCGGTGAACATAGCAACGCCCATAATGATTTCTAAATTCATCGTATTCTATTCCTCGCTTTAAATTTTGATACCGCCGAATGCCATAAATCCTAATGACATCAAGCCGACAGTAATGAAGGTAATGCCCAAGCCTTGCAGGCCTGCAGGCACATCGCTGTACTTCATCTTCTCACGGATACCAGCAAGCGCGACAATCGCCAAAGCCCAGCCAACGCCAGAGCCAAGACCAAAGACAACACTTTCGGCAAAGTCGTAATCTCTCTCAACCATCAACAGGGCGCCACCTAAAATAGCGCAGTTAACGGTGATAAGAGGAAGAAATACGCCAAGAGCGTTGTAGAGCGCAGGCACATATTTATCGAGCACCATCTCCATGATTTGTACGATGGCAGCAATCACTCCGATGTAACTAATTAAGCCGAGGAAGCTCAAATCCACTTCAGGAAAGCCTGCCCAAGCCAATGCACCTTCAGAAAGCAAGTAAGTATTGATCAAATTGTTAGCAGGCACTGTAATACCTAAAACAACGATTACCGCGATACCTAGACCAATAGCAGCGTCAACCTTCTTAGAAATTGCCAGAAAGGTACACATTCCCAGAAAGTTAGCGAGTGCCATATTCTTTAAGAATATGGATTCAACAAAAATACTCATTAACAATTCCATTTACACAGCCTCCTTAGTCACAGTGTTAGGTGCGATCTTGAATTCAGACACTTCCACCTGATCTTTCTTATAGGAACGTAAGCCCCAAATGATAAGACCAATAAGGAAGAAGGCACTAGGAGGTGCGAGTAATAATCCGTTAGATACATACCAACCACCTTCAGTAGAAAGAGGCAGTATTTCAATACCAAATAACTTGCCAGAACCGAATAATTCGCGCACAAAAGCCAAGGCAATTAGCAGCGCACTATAGCCAAGGCCATTACCGATACCATCAAAGAAACTTGGGATCGGTGGGTTTTTCATGGCGAAAGCTTCGGCACGCCCCATCACAATACAATTAGTAATAATGAGACCGACGAATACTGATAGCTGTTTACTTATGTCGTAAGCCACCGCCTTCAAGACTTCGTCCACCAAAATTACCAGTGACGCAATAATGGTCATTTGCACAATGATTCGAATACTGCTTGGAATAAAGTTACGAATCAACGCAACAAAGAAGTTTGAAAATGCCGTTACAAAGGTAAGTGCAACACACATTACCAAGGTAACACGTAGGCTTGAGGTAACCGCCAATGCGGAGCAAATTCCAAGAATCTGCAGAGCGATGGGGTTGTCATCTAATATGGGTTTGAGTAAGAGATCTTTTGTTTTCATCGACTATGCCTCGCCTTTTTTCAAGTTATCAAGGAAAGAAGCAAAGCCATTTTCTCCCAACCAAAACTTAATCATATAATCCACACCGTTGCTTGTGAGTGTCGCGCCAGAAAGGCCGTCGACCTTATACTCTGCGCCTGGGGCAGAAGTATCCACCGCACCCTTGAGAACACCCAGCTCAACGTTGCCTTGAGCGTCGTACACTTTTTTGCCTGGCCACAGGGCCTTCCATTTAGGATTATCTACTTCACCGCCCAATCCTGGAGTCTCTTTATGCTCGTAATACCCTAATCCAATGACCGTGTTTAAATCTGACTCAAGTGCAATAAAGCCTTTCAGAGTTGACCAAAGACCGTAGCCACGAATAGGTAGGATAATACGCTCTACACCGGCATTGCCTTGGACGACATATACCTTGGCGTATTTTTCCAGACGTGAAAGGCTGGCAATATCCACTTCCGTAGGAAGATCTTCAGACATCGCTGGATCTTTTGACGCTTTAAATTGATCATAAGTCGTTACATCAACCGCATCAGAAAACTTGCCCGAAGATAAATCCACCAGCTTAGCCTGAACTTTCTCAAACTGCTCATCAATGGATTTTCCTGGTTCGTACATATCCGCTGCACGTAAAATATTAGTTTTGATATCCGCTTCTTTGTTTGCTTTTTGTGCCGGTCTCAAAACCACAGCAGCTGTGGACACAATAACTGAACACACCACACAAAGAGTAACCGCAACAGTGATAGTTTTTTGAATAGTATCTTTATTAGCCACGTGCCAATCTCCTCTTAACGTTAGATTGCACAACAAAATGATCGATCAGTGGTGCAAACAAATTGCCGAAGATAATGGCGAGCATCATCCCCTCTGGGAAGGCCGGGTTCACCACACGAATGGTGACCACCATAAAGCCGATAAGACCACCGAACCACCATTTACCAGCATTCGTCATAGATGCTGATACAGGGTCTGTTGCCATAAAGAAGGCACCAAAAGCAAAGCCACCTAGAACAAAGTGCCAGTAAAACGGCATGGCGAACATGGGGTTTGAGTTAGCATCCCCTAGAGCGCCATACAGCAGAGAAGTCAGCGTCGCGCCAACAAACACACCGACTACAATTCGTGCAGATGCAATACCCATCACAATCAAGGCAATACCGCCGATCGCAATGGCAAGAGTTGAAACTTCACCCACCGAGCCGTGCATGTTGCCAAAGAAGGCGTCCAACCACGTCATTTGTGATTGCAGAGCAGCCATGCCGTCTTGCGCAGCTACCGACAGTGCCGTAGCACCGGTATAACCATCGACACCAGTCCAAACAGAATCACCTGACATGTACGCAGGGTAAGAGAAGAACAGGAAAGCACGTCCTGTGAGGGCTGGGTTGAGGAAGTTTTTACCTGTACCACCGAACACTTCTTTACCAATGACAATACCAAAGCTAATACCTAGAGCAGCCTGCCATAAAGGTAAGCTAGGTGGACATGTGAGAGAGAACAAAATCGAAGTAACAAAGAATCCTTCGTTAATCTCATGACCACGCTTGATAGCGAACAATACTTCCCAAAAGCCGCCCACAACAAAAACGGTGGCATAGATAGGAATAAAAAATACTGCGCCGTAAATAAAGTTATCCCAGACACTGTTAGGATCATGACCGGCAAACAGAGAGATCAAGGCTCCGCGCCACCCCTCGATGGAGCTTGCGCCCATTTCTAGCAAAATCGTGTTGGACTGGAAGCCAAGGTTGTACATACCGTAAAACATCGCGGGGAATGCACACAACCATACAGAGATCATGACACGCTTTAGGTCAATACCATCGCGCACATGAGCATTGGTGCGAGTGACAGAATCAGGCTGGTAAAAAATCGTATCTACCGCCTCATACAAAGCGTACCAAGAGGCGTACTTACCTCCAGATTTAAAGTGAGGATGCATATCATCGAAGATTTTTCTCAATGCTTTCATGTTTTAACCCTCCCTCTCGATCTGTGTTAAATTTTCCCTCAGTAGGGGACCATATTCGTATTTGCCTGAGCAAACAAAAGTACACAAAGCAAGATCCTCTTCATCCAACTCTAAGCAACCTAATTTTTGCGCCATATCGGTATCGCGAACAATGAGTGATCGCAGCAACTGTGTTGGCAAAATATCCAGCGGCATTACTCGTTCATAGGCACCGATGGGTACCATGGCGCGCTCACTACCGTTGGTAGAAGTTGTGAAATTAAACTTCTTACCACTAAATAATTTAGAGATATAAATACCTAAGGCAGAAAAACGATCGGAACCAGGTGTGAGGTAATGTAAAAACGGACGTTCACGCCCTTCTTGCAGCACACTTACTTGATTGTGATAGCGACCTAAAAAGGCAAAAGGCCCCTTGCCAACGGTGCCACCGAAAACAGAACCGGAAACCAGGCGGTTTTCCCCGGACTTAACCTGCCCCGCCGTCAGTTCCTCCAAGTTCGCACCCACACGTGTTCTTACTAAACGAGGATCTTCTACTTGCGGACCTGCCAGTGATACAACTCGATCAAAGTGAAGCTTACCGGTGGTGAATAATTCCCCCATAGCAGCAACATCTTGGTAATTTACTGTCCACACTGTGCTATTGGCACTGACTGGAGACAGATAATGAATATGTGTTCCAACATTACCCGCAGGATGAACACCGCCAAAGGTTTCATAGACAACACGCTCAAGTCCACATGCGGGAATTGACGCACCTTGCGCATGACACACATAAACCTTGCCCTCAGTCAAATTCGACAGTAGCGCCAAACCATTCTGGAAAGCTTCATCCTTTTCTTTAAGAACCACCTGTGGGTCGGCGGCCAGAGGATTGGTATCCATGGCAGCAACAAATATTGCTTTAGGAGTTGAATCAATCGCTGGAACTTTGCTGTATGGTCGTGTGCGAATAGCAGTCCATAACCCGGAGTTGACCAAGTTTTCAACCACCTCTTGACGACCAAGAGAAGCAAGCTTAGCAGCATCGTACTGTGCAAACTGCTCAGCCTCATCTCCTTCAACATCGATTACAACTGATTCAAATACCCGCTGGTAACCACGATTAACCGCAGCAACTGTACCAGCCGCTGGTGAGGTGTAATTCACTCCAGGGTTCTTTTTGTCAGAGAATAATATTTGGCCTTCCTTCACCTTGTCGCCAACTTTCACAGCTATGGTAGGTTTCATACCATGGTAATCACTACCAAGAAGAGCGACTGAGCGAATAGAAGCACCATCTTCTATGGACTGCCGGGGAGCCCCGGTAATAGGTAAATCCAATCCACGACGGATCTTTATCATACGTCTAGCCTAGTTTGAGTTTATAAAATCTGGGGGGTAGCTGCTCATTTCTGTCTCTTTACTTAACTTTTTTGCGATCAAGTTAAATTAAGATCAAGTTAAGTCTATGCAAAGCCTAAGCTTTCTGCTGTCTCTATGCCCTACTATATCTTAGCTATTCATAAATCATGTCTTACGCAATAAGACATGTCCTAAGCCATCTTCTTCTCTGCTTAACCCAGAGCGCATAAAGATCAATAAACAATCAAGTAGCAACTGCCCTAAAATTTTCTAGCAGTATTTAAAGCCTTTCATCAGCCTTAATTAATATGTGAAACATCCGGAGAATTATCGCCGAAGCTTAAAAATACCGCGCACACTGACCTTAATTTAGTCAAGCTATGCGAATTCTGCACTGTACACGCAAAAAAACCGCACCAATTATACGGACTGAGTGTGATTTGCGCCAGTCGCAAGAGCAATATAAGTTACTGTTTTTTCAATTCTTTTTGATTCTGTGTGTTTTTTAAACGATAGTAAACTGAAGAATATTTATTTCGCTTAACACGTGAAAGAAATTACTGATTTTGGCATCAATTACAACAACATAAAATCCTGCAGCTTTGTTATCAAGAGTTCGCAAAAGAGTACATATGTGGGCAACACATGCCACCGTTCACAAGCACTCGCAAAGAGCTGACACCCTCATCCGTGCAGTAAATATACAATAGCGCTATATAGCTAATTCATTTTTATTTACGTCAAAAATAAAAATCTGGATTTTCCGGTGTACAGACACAACATCCGAGCTAGAATAGCCGCCTTCTTGTGCCGCATTATATTGTATTTAAATGAAACAACTTCTCTTATCTCCACCTGCAGCAGGCAAACCAGGTGATAAAACCTCCTGGGGCAACTTTATAACAGGAAGTAGTATGGCCTGTGCGGTTGCTTTTAGTGCCATTAAACATGCCTCTTCTACGGTTTTAATTGCCCCAAATATGACGGTAGCAGAGCGTATTGCCGCTGATTTAAAGCAATTTCTTGACCGTGTTGAAAAGGCGCCGCAGCTAGAAATCTTCTCCGACTGGGAAACCCTACCTTACGATACCTTTTCGCCC
Organism: Agarilytica rhodophyticola; assembly: GCF_002157225.2. Classification (NCBI taxonomy): domain Bacteria; kingdom Pseudomonadati; phylum Pseudomonadota; class Gammaproteobacteria; order Cellvibrionales; family Cellvibrionaceae; genus Agarilytica; species Agarilytica rhodophyticola. Next base: position 3,000,940 of record NZ_CP020038.1, on the reverse strand, counting down.
CACCAGGATATTGTCTCCAATCGGATGCGCTGCCTATATCGTCTGGCCCATAACCAGCGCAGTATTATTATTGTCACGGCACAAACTCTAGCCCAGCGTCTGGTGCCAGAATCTTACATTCTCTCTAAGAGCCTAATATTAAAGAAAGGCGATCTTTTTGAGAGAGATAAGTTTCGCGATCAACTGGTATTCGCCGGCTATAACAGCGTCGATACCGTCTATCAGCACGGTGAATTTGCCCTGCGTGGCGCCCTTATTGATGTCTACCCGATGGGCAGCTCATCGGCTTATAGAATCGAGTTATTCGATGATGAGGTAGAGTCTTTACGCGAGTTCGACCCTGAAACACAACGCACGATAAGCCAAGTAGAAAAAATTGAATTATTACCGGGTAAAGAGTGTCCTCTGGATAAAAAGAGTATCGCCACTTTTCGCGCGGCGTGGCATGAAAGGTTCGATACTGACCACAAGGCATGCCCGGTATACCAAGATGTTAATTCAGGCTTATCTCCCGCCGGTATTGAATATTTCTTGTCATTATTTTTCGATACTACCGCGTCCTTATTGGATTATTTACCCAGAGAAAGCCAACTGTTTGTTATTGATGGCTTCGAGAAAGCCTATGAAGAGTTTTGGCGCGAGGCCCATAAACGCTATGACAGCCGCTGCGGGGATCTAGAACGTCCCATACTGCCACCACAGGAGGTATTTTTCCCTACTGATGAAACCTTTGCCCGTTTCAAGCAATTTCCACGGGTCACTTTACATACTAAGAGCCTAGAAGAAAAACAGGGGCAACTTAACTTTGATGCCGCAAGTCCACCGCTGATACGCATCGACAACCGCTCCAAGAATCCACTGCATTTATTAGAAGAACTGATTTGTAACAGCGACAAGAGAATTCTGTTTTGTGCCGAGTCCAGTGGTCGTAGAGAGGTAATTCTTGAGCAATTACACACCATAGGCATTGAACCTGCATCCTGCGACAGCATACAAGCCTTTCTTGCCAATGATGAAACCATGGCGATTACGGTTGCAGCCATTGAGGAAGGCATTAATTGCTTATCACCTGGTTTACTGCTTATTTCTGAAGCGCAGTTGTTTGGCACTCATGTTAGGCAAGCTAGACGGCAAAAATCTGCCCATGATGACCGCGATAACATTATTAAAAACCTCACCGAGCTGAAAGTCGGGGCGCCTGTGGTACATATCGACCATGGTGTTGGCCGTTATAAAGGCTTACAAAGCATCGAACATGATGGCCAGGCAGAAGAGTTTTTGGTATTGGACTACGCCAACGAAGCCAAGCTCTACGTACCGGTTGCCAACCTGCATACCATCAGTCGTTATTCTGGCTCGGATGAAGTCCATGCGCCGCTGCATAGGCTGGGCAATGAACAGTGGCAAAAGGCTAAACGCAAAGCCGCAGAGAAAGTGCGTGATGTGGCGGCTGAGCTGCTTGAAATTTATGCCAAGCGCCAGGCAAAAGAAGGCTTTACCTACTCGAATCCCAAAGAGGATTACGCCCTATTTGCTGCGGGCTTTACCTTCGAAGAAACACCGGATCAAAGAGATGCGATCAACGCGGTTAGAAGTGACATGCTATCACCTCGGCCCATGGATCGTTTGGTGTGTGGTGACGTAGGCTTCGGTAAAACAGAAGTGGCCATGCGGGCAGCTTTCATTGCTGTACAAAATAGTAAGCAAGTGGCTGTCTTAGTCCCCACCACCCTGCTCGCCCAACAACACTATGAAAACTTTAAAGATCGCTTTGCCGACTGGCCTACCAATATTGAGGTTATCTCCCGCTTTCGCAGCCAAAAACAAATTACTGAAATACAGAAAAAACTCTCCGATGGCAAAATTGACATCATCATCGGTACCCATAAGTTAATCCAAGGAGAATTGGACTACCCCAATCTAGGCTTGGTCATTATCGATGAAGAACACCGTTTTGGTGTCCGCCAAAAAGAAGCGTTAAAAGCGCTGCGCGCGGATGTGGATATTTTAGCGATGACGGCCACTCCAATACCGCGAACACTCAATATGTCCATGGCAGGTATTCGCGATTTATCTATCATCGCAACGCCCCCAGCAAAACGTTTATCGGTGAAGACTTTCGTTAGAGAATTGGATAAAAACTTAGTCAAAGAAGCCATTTTGCGAGAAATTATGCGCGGTGGCCAAGTCTATTACTTGCACAACGAAGTTAAAACCATCGAAAAAATAGCGCGCGAGTTAGAAGAACAAATACCTGAAGCCAGAGTACAGATCGGTCATGGTCAAATGCGTGAGCGAGAACTGGAATCGGTGATGACGGATTTTTATCACAAGCGTTTTAACGTTTTAGTCTGTACCACCATTATCGAAACCGGTATCGATGTGCCTAGCGCCAATACCATTATTATAAATCGTGCCGATACCTTTGGCTTGGCTCAGCTACATCAGTTGCGCGGCCGTGTGGGTCGCTCCCATCACCAAGCTTACGCATACTTGCTAACACCGAATAAAAAAGCAATGACCGCCGACGCTCACAAGCGCCTGGACGCGATCGCTGAGGCACAGGATTTAGGTGCTGGCTTCACCCTCGCCTCCCACGATATGGAAATTCGCGGTGCCGGTGAATTGCTAGGCGAAGAGCAAAGCGGACAAATCCAAAGTATTGGCTTCTCCCTTTATATGGACATGCTCGATCGCGCCGTAAAAGCGATTCAAAACGGCGAAGAGATCTCCCTTGAAGATGCGGCGCCGTCAGGCGTAGAATTTAATTTACGTATTCCAGCTTTGATTCCCGATGATTACTTACCCGATGTCCATACCAGGCTTACCTTGTACAAACGTATATCGTCAACGAACAATAATGACGAGCTGAACGACCTACAAGTCGAAATGATCGACCGGTTTGGCCTGTTACCTGACGCCACCAAAAACCTCTTTAGGCAAACGCGTTTGCGCTTTGAAGCAGAGAAGCTAGGCATTGCTAAAGTAGATGCAGGTAAAACACAGGGACGGCTAGAGTTTGGTAAAAATACCCAGGTAGATCCACTGACAATTGTGAAGCTTGTGCAAAAACAGCCCCAATCTTATCGTCTTGAGGGGGCAAATCATTTAAAGTTTATGTCAGACATGGAAACGGCTGATGAACGCTTAAAATCTGTTCATCACTTATTTGAGAACCTAAACGCAACGGGTTGATATGTACGCAAAAAATAGGTCAGTGGCTGCACTAAAAAAGCCTTACGAAGCACTTAAAGCACGTTTGCACTTGTTATCCCTTGTGCGATCAGTACAGTATTTCTGTGCACTCGGTTTTACTTTGATAAGCACATACAGTGATGCTCAAGCACAAAAAGTATTACCACAAGAATCAAAACAACAGATTTTTGAGCAGCACTTTAAAAATTGGTACCAGGTAGAAGTCATTATTTTTGAACGCAAACAGGAGTTGAGTCCTGAGGCGGAGTCCTGGCCAACCAATCTCTCTCTGTCCTACCCTCCGCGCATACAACTACTGGGTAGTGGCAACCAAGAAGAGAACAGCGAGTTAGCCGGCGATACATACGCACTTGCGCCAGAGGATAGCGCGAATAGCTTGCCCGATAGCCCAGAAGAACAATTCCGTCAAAGCTTAGAGCAACCCTTTATCCCACTCGATTCGCAGTTGCGTACCATGAACAATGAAGCAAATCGTTTACAGCGTCGCTCCGCAATGCGAGTTTTATTCCATGAGACCTGGCGGCAACCGATGGTCGATAAGAATAATGCGGCAGCCATTGTTATGAGTGCGGGCGATACATTTGGAGAAAACAGCGAACTTGAAGGCAGCATCATCCTTCATATTAGTCGCTATCTGCATATCGACACGAATTTATGGTTGACCAAATTTGAGGCCAATTTTGGACAAGAAAATGAACACTGGCCCATACTCCCCCGCCGGCCAATATTGCTGAGCTATCAAGAGCAAGAGGGAGATACAAATGAATTAGCCCTTGCAGATATACAAGAAAACACCGACGACAGCTTAGACGAGCAAAACAACTGGAACATTGCCTTTAATAAAAATACGGCACTGGCCTCCAATGACAGCATCTCTGGAGATTTATTGGGAGACTATAGTAGCATCGCCCAACAGCCTTATGTCGTAAAACAGTTGGTAACTATGCGGCAAAAGCGCCGTATGCGCAGTGGTGAGTTGCATTACCTCGACCACCCACGCCTCGGTTTGTTAATTCGTATCGACAAATACAATCCCCGCTTGCCGTAAGGTATCAATACAACCTAGGATTTATGATGATTAAACGACTGCCATTCGCGTTTGGCGCACTAGTATTTTTAATTTTCACACTCTTACAGTTCAATGATGCTGGACAGTACGGCAATTATGATGCGTGGATATGGATAGCAATATATGGCGCTATGACGGCGATTAGTGCAATGATGATATGGCGCCCCATAGCACTGCACTGGCTTTTCGCGTGGGCAGGTTTTACTTGGGGAGCTCTATTGTTCCGTTTACAAGATGGCCAAGGCAATATTCATATTGAATGGTTACATCCCGCTAACTATTGGGATGAAACCAACACCATGGTGCAACAATCAAATGAATCTGGCGGCTTACTAATACTTGCCGTTTGGGCAAGTTGTGTTGCTATAATCACCTACTTTAATCAAAAAAAGACATAATCACTTCTGGCACATCCGTCATTCGCATTCCTTCTCGGGCCATATCCTTAGGCAAAATGATTAATGGCCCCTGCTGCTCGTCCGTGGCTAAACGGCCGTGACTACCGCGAATAAGATCTGCATCCAGTGGAATCACATCCATTAACATACGAAAGCCTAATTTTTTCTGCAGTAAACGCCAAGCAACACGTGCCACTGGAAGTGTCAATTTAGGATCGACAAACATTTCCACAGGATCGTAGCCAGGCTTGCGATGAATATCCACTGTGCGCGCAAAATCGGGCGCTTTTTTGTCATCCAGCCAATAATAGTAGGTAAACCAGGCGTCGGGGTTTGCAATAGCAATTAAGTCTCCCGCGCGGTCGTGGTCAATATTAAAATCCCGTTTGCCCCCCTGATCTAAAACCCTATCAATACCGTCTGTGTTTTCTAGCAGTTCTTTTAGCGTGGCTTTTTTGCTGACATCATTGAGATAAATATGCGCTATTTGATGATCGGCTACGGCAAAAGCTTTACTTGCACCGGGATCAAGTAATTCCCATGTTAATGAATTTCGTACTTTAATAAAGCCATTTTCTCGCAAAACTCTATTGATATGAATAGGTTTACTTACCTCAGTAATCCCATATTCAGAAACGATAATAACCTTTACATCAGAGGCTTGATAAAACTCAAGTAAAGACCCCACAACAGTATCAATAGCGCGCACTTCAGCAGCAATAGACTCATGATGAGGGCCATACTTTTGTAAACAATAGTCTAAATGCGGAAGATAGACTAGCTGCAAATTAGGGCGATGCATTTCAAACTCTAATTTTGCCGCTTCGGCAATCCATTGACTGGATTCAATACCCGCTTTAGGCCCCCAGAAATTAAAAAAGGGAAACTTGCCAAGTTTTTCTTCTATCTTTTCATGTAAACCTTCTGGGGTTGAATATAAATCAATGATTTTACGACCGTCCGCAGGATAATGTGGCCGCGGTGTTATCGATGCATCCACATTGGCATACATGTTGTACCACCAAAATAGCTTAGAACAACTAAAACCCTCATGTTTGGTTTTGAGCCTGTCCCAAATTTTATCTCCCTGCACGAGGCTATTCGCTTGCTTCCAAAACATTACTTCTGCATGTTCTCGCTCATACCAGCCATTGCCGACGACACCATGTCGATCCGGATTATATCCGGTCAACATTGAAGACTGTGCGGTGGTGGTCAAAGCTGGGAAAACACCCGTTAGAGGACTAAAGAAATTATCATTTAAATAGCGATTTATATTGGGCGTATTATCGCCGAGAAGATCCGGAGTTAAGCCAACAACATCAAGAATGACAAGGTTTTTATTTAGCATGTTATTTAAAATAATAGATTGCAAAATGATTTAAAAGTTTATTTTTTCTTCGGTGTTTTAAGCACAGCCAGATAGAAATATTCTACTCGGGCTAATAGTTATGTATTTATCAAACCGCGTTTGGCCATCTGCTCCACTAGCCACTGACGCTCTAAACCTAAGCCTTCTATTAATGCATGCTCAGTAGCGTTGTGTTTAAACTCCGGTAAGACATGCCAAGTATAAGTTTCCACTTCTATATGAGGCTTATAAGAAAAAGTCAACAAGCTATCTAAAAACTCTTCGATCGCCTGTCGGGTCGTAGTGAAACCAGGTAAAGCTCGCCCTTGTTCCATAATATGGTGTTGCTGGATGGGTAAATGATAGTGAATTTTCCAGGACGAACTTCGAGGAAAATCTTTATTGTCTATAGCATCCACTAAATCATCGCAAAAATAAAAAACCTGGTCACGGTCACGAGTAGAAAGTTGATGCATATATTTTGGCTCAGCAAATGTTCGTAACGAGGATAAAGCATCGTGTCCATGTTCTAGGGCAAGGTTAAAATCCACTTGCAAAGCTGAAGATACTTGCACCTTGCCAATAGTAATTCCCGCCTCATGAATAGCATTGACACTGGTAGAGATATTCTCTTGCATCACCGCTTGATGACAAATGTCGTAGCAGATTCCCAGATAACTTTTAACCCTATCTTGCGAAATACCAAGCCTATCGGCACATTCTGGTAGATCTTTCGTAAAGAAATCGATAACTTGTTCAGTTGTTTCCAAGACACAGCCAGGCTCCATTTCTAGACAAAGCCTGATATGTTTTCCCGTTGCCTGTGCTTGCTTGTGCGCGGCCTCAACATAAGCCATTAAATTCTCGCAAGCTTGATGATGTTGACTCTTCGTCCATGAACTACGATACGCCAGAGGAAGTGTGGAGATAGTACCCCAGTCAACACCTTCAGGTAGACAGCGCGCGAGTACATCTGCTAATTCAATGGTGTAATCAAGACGACGTCGATCTGCCCAGGTTGGCTGATAGACTTTGTGCTTTACAACATCTTGATGAAAATTGACTTGTGGGAAGCCATTTAACGTTACAACTTTTAGCTGCTCACGTTGCATGGTATTGAGTAAATCCGTGAGCAAAGCTGTATCACGATATTCATGCAGTGCCGCTTCACAAATCCACAAACCTGCATACATTGAATTTAAGCGAGCGTTACTGCGAACAGCACTGGTAATGGAAGTTAAATTATTAGCAATTTCCCGAGCACTTATGCCTGGGTGAACATTCGCACAGTAAGCTATCTCATCGGGGTGCCAACAAACCACTACAAACTTCCTTTTTCAATGAGTGGCGTTTGCCCTCGTAAAGCGGAGTTATCTTGGTATAACTGACTTTGGTCGATAAGTGGACGAGTGACTTCGTCGATACTGATGCGGCCACTTTGTGCAAAAAAATTGATAGGGTTATTAAATAGCACTTTTTCAACTTCGTCACCGCTAAAACCGGCCTCCAACATCGCTGTACCCACTTTAGGCACTTTCAATGGATCACTAACACCCCAATCTGCTGCACTATTGACCATCACTTTATCGGTACCATATTTTTTTAGTAAATCCACCATACGACCTTCAGACATTTTAGTTTTGGGATATACAGAGTGTCCCCTCCAACACCCCGTATCAGTAACCAATTCTATAGTAACCTCGTTAAGATGGTCGACAACAACTGTTTCGGGGTTAACTCCTACCTCTTTAATAAGATCAAGAGTTCGTCGCGTCCCCTCTATTTTTTCTCGGTGCGGGGTATGGACAAGTACAGGTAATGCAAAGGCTTTAGCCAGCTCAAGTTGCTCAGCAAAGAAACGTTCTTCCAGATCATTGATGTCATCATAGCCAATTTCACCCACAGCAACTACACCCTCTTTAGCTAAATAATCCGGTAGTAACTTCATCACCTCTTTGGCAAGGGACAAATTATTCGCTTCTTTGGGGTTTAACCCCATGGTGCAATAGTGACGAATGCCGAACTGGCTAGCGCGAAAGCGCTCCCAGCCAACAAGTGAGTCAAAATAGTCGATAAAAGTGCCGATTTGAGTACGGGGCTGACCTTGCCAAAAAGCCGGTTCAACAACACCGATAACGCCAGCAACTGCTAAATTTTCGTAGTCGTCGGTGGTACGCGATAGCATATGAATATTGGGCTCAAAAAATTGCATTAGTTCTCACCTTGTACATTAAATTCAATTGTCAGTTGGCGAATTCGCGTACTGTCATCTTACTGTACCTTGCTACATGCAATGCCAGAAAACTCTTTGTCAGCTAACACCTGGTGACACTAAGAGCGCGATACATCATAACGATGCTGTTCATTATCGCTAAAGGACTTTTTGGGGTAAGGGTTTTCTATGGCCAGCGTTTCGAGCATAGACAAAATATTTGGTTGGCATGCATTTACTGCCAATAAATCAAACTCACCCTTCTCGTCCAGTAAGTATAGCCCTTCGAGCAGCGCTTCTTATTCATATTCACCGCCCCATTAGTAGGCATGTCCGACGATACTTAGCATATAAAAGCATAAGGCAAAAGCGTTATACCGCTTGTGAGCGCTAGTGCGAATGAACATTAAGTTACATACAAACGCCGAGCAAGTAGCTTACTGGGTATAATAAGTGCTAGCAAAAAGATAGCCTGCCAATAATATCCAGCAACAAATACTAGGCATGCATCTAGAGGTATCATGCCGATGATAAAAAACATGACCACAGCACGAATGTTTTCTGGTCTGTAATCCTTCAATAATTGCATTATCTTAGCGAAAAGCAAAAGTAGGCCAGCCACAACAATTGCGCATTTAAACCAATAAAATGGTGATTCACTATCAAAAGCCCACAAAAAATAAATACCACCTAGTAACAAGCTGGATACACTCAGCACGACCAACCATCTTCTATCGGCGTAATTTTCATCGCGACTGAGGAAAGTAAGAGACATAACATAAATACCCACTAAAAAGGCATAAGGTGCATATTCTTTCCAAGTACCGAAAGCGACCAGGGGCAGCAGCCAATTTAAACTTCGGCATGCCCCCATCAAAACACAACCAAACAAACTTTCGCGAGGAGAGAAGTTATAAGCAACGATAGATATCGCCAATAGCACCGCTACTAAAAACACAGCCTGACTTAACAGTAGTGGCAATAGTGTAGCCACGCCCATCAAAACTGTAGCCAAGATCCACGCAAAGGATGTGGAGATTTTACCGGAAACCAAAGGGCGATGAGGTTGAGTAAGTTTATCTTCGGCGATATCTAGGCAGTCATTAAGCACCATACCACCGTGATAAAAACACAAGCTCGCCAGCAGTAGGATAAAAAATACAGTTAAGTCTATATGCCCTTGGGAGCCAATTAATGAGGCCGCAACAATATTGGCAATCACCGTAAAACTATTGGGGAGACGAATTAGTAATGCAAGCTGACGAAAATCACTGACCAATATCACAAATACTCACCAAAACGGCCTAAGTTTAATGCTTAGGCAAAACTCTTTAAATAAAAACTTATCACTTCACCAAAGCAGATATGAGAGTAATTATCGAGTGAAGTGAGTAAATTTCTCGTTACTAAAAACAGTAGAACTAATATTTTCGATACTATTATTTTTTATTGCTGCTAAGCAATTATTCATTAACATGATATCTATATCATTTGCTTCAAAAGAAGAGCCAATAGCCGTTAGTAGAGTAATACTTAAAAAGCCTCCGAGGTGCTCACGAAATTCTTCCAGTGAAGCTTTAATATCAAGTTGATCGAGTTCAGGGTAGTTTAATGTGAAACCCAGATCGACTAACAGCTCTAGCACTCTATCTTTATCTGATTTTCCAAGTAAGCTCTTGCCGTGAGAATACAGCGTATCAAGAGCTATACCGACAGCAACGGCTTCACCGTGGCGAATACGATAATCAGATAGAGCTTCTAGTTTATGGGCTGACCAGTGACCAAAATCAAGCGGCCGCGCAGAGCCCATTTCAAAAGGGTCGCCGCTAGTCGAAATATGGTTAAGATGTAATTGAGCACAGCGAAATATCATGTGCTGCATTGCTTCAGGCTCAAATTTCGCCAAAGCATGACGAGTGTTGTAGAGTTCTTCAAAAAAGGTCTGGTCTTTAATAAGAGCCACTTTGATCGCCTCAGCAATACCCGCACGCTTATCCCGATCGCTTAGAGTCGCTAACAATTCATAATCGTTAATAACCGCATGAGGAGGAGCAAAGGTGCCCAAAAAATTCTTGCGATCGAGATAATTAACTCCGTTTTTAACCCCAACACCAGCATCGTTTTGTGCTAACACCGTGGTGGGCATGCGGATCAAACGAATACCCCGATGGGCAGTGGCAGCGGCATACCCTACTGCATCTAAAGTGGCACCACCACCAATGGCAAGAATGTAGGAATGGCGATCAATTTTTTCATCGGCAACTAAGCGATAAATATCCTCTAACACTGAGTCATCGGTTTTAACTTGTTCTCCGCCACTGACAATTAATGGGGTTTTGATCAGATCGATTTGATTGGCGAAGGCATAAGTTTTTATTTGCTGTACTATATTCTGGCTAGATACGTTCTGGCTAGATATATTTTGACTAGAGGCGTTTTGGTTAGATGTATTTTGGCTGCTTGAATTGCTTGGGCGGTCGTTGTTTTGATACGCAGCGTGAACCCCCGCATCGATAACCACAAGAACTTTCACTGATTTGCGCTGTCCGCAAGATAAAATATTGGCCAGCGTTTTGTTCTCTATATCGAATACAGACTCAGTAAACACGACAGGGTAATCGTAATTTACTTGCACTTTTTGATTTAAAGTAACACTTTTTAAACTCTCTACACTTTCTACCACACTTCACCGCCTTCTTTAAACATCGGGAACTCGCCCTAAACATTCAGATGAGTCGTATCGCTGTTAAAGATTGGTCAGGATTATAGGTTGTATCAATAAGATGTGCACCTATATTCACGTGGTTTATTCATGCTTCCTTATTTCTTTCAAATTCCACTTTATAGGTTTTAATTCCATAGAGTCGCTAAACCCTAGCCCTTAAACCCTGACTATCATAGCAGTAACATCACATCAGTAAATCAGTTCGGCATTTTACTGCACATAGTAGATGAACAAAACAATCATTCATGCCATGAAACTCTCACTATGAGAACTCGCGCCGCAAAAACCACCTTACCAAGGCCAGTTGACACTCACGGAATTACATTGGCGAGTTTACACTTCAACAATCGGTAAACTCGCTACATGATGATTCTGCACTATTTACCATCACCATAATAAGGCTTACTCACCCGCTCAATCATGCCTGCTTGCAAGTTCTTTATCAAACTCCTTTTTATAATTGAGTGCGTAGTTTGCATGTATAGTATGAATATCTTCAGCTTCTTTTACTTCGCCCTTGCCCATCAGAAAAACTTGATCATAAGCGACGACTTCGCCCTCTCGATCTTTTGAAAAACCCACATGACCAGGAGTGTTATTAGAGTATTGAACCCTAGTATCACCTGAGTGCTTTTTCAGCGAAGATTCAACATCGGCTGGAGAATGATTCATGTCTCCAACAACAATGTGGCTACCGCTATTTATCTTTGCGTTATGATGGCTTAATTTATCTATGCCACTGAAGTCTGCATGAGTGTTAGTAAAAGCAAACTCGTTACCTGTGGCCTTACTCCTTAACATTACTGTTGTAATGTGCTTATTGCTACGGCCTCTACTATCCACATAACTGGACACTATAGGTTCTCCAAGGACTTCATACTTTTCAGTATCAACAAGCACAACACCATTATCTTGTAATGCAGGATTCACACTACCATCAACAACGTCACGAGACTTACGGGCAGAAGGAGTAATAATAGCTGCAAAAGAATTATCGCGGGCAATACTCTGGATTTCCGTGGCATGTTGGCTGGTGACTTCATTTAACCCCAAAAGGTGCATTGTTTTAGCTTTTAGCTGATCATTGATATAAGCATTTTGTGCCTGGCGACGTAAGGCAGGCAAGTTCCAATCTTTGCCGACGCCTCGCGAATCTCGCCATGGTGTTGCCTCTCTCCTAGCGAAGGTTGGTTTTTCTTTTCCTTGAACCGTGGATGGCTTAACAAGTGGTTGCTCAGACACTCGCTCATCCTCTTTATGCACATAGCGTGAAGATAATTGACCACCTAACCCCTGTGAGGTTTGCAAACGGTTATCATCAAAGCCCTGCTTAAGAAGGTTCATTGTGGCAACTTTCATTGCACCAGGCTCACCTGCAATCTTCACCTCAGATACTGCAGGCAAGTGGTCTGAAGGCCAGGGCCAAACACGTGCGACCTCCCAAAGTTCTGTAGGTGTTAAGTTAGCATTGTTAACATATTGGTCTAACTTTGAAAAATTAGCTTGATAAACCTCTTTCATAGAAAGTTTATGATTATCGTTTAAAAAAGATATAGCACCATTTGGAGCGAGAGATCCTGATGTTTTTAATCGATAGGTTAATTCATTGCTAATATTTTCTGATCCACCGGTTTTCTCCGCAGATTGTATAGCTAAAGTACTTAACCGATCAGCGCGGCGTATATCGTCAGCTTTACCTAAATCAGGAATACCAGCACGATCAAAATTACTATGGCGCTGTTTAATGTTTTGAAAAATCTGTGTTAACTCATTGTCTGTAGTAGAGGCAGTTTGACCATTCGTATTTTGTGTTTGTTCAGGTAATTGTCCACTAGCTAAGGACTGTTGGTGCGGATTTATAAGCACACATTTATGTTCTTTAACTGAAAAAGAGTTGTCACTATTAGCATGAGTAGTATGAGCAGAAAGCATCGGAGTATGAAATATACCAACTCTATTAGGTGTACTAATGGGCATAAGAAGTTTACCTTTTATTTATTTTAAATAAGAAAAAACACATCCATTTATAAACGCTATTACAAAATAAATACAATTTGAAACAGATTCTTTCATACCTATCAAAGCTTATAAGGTATGTTCGTATATTGCGATTAACGAGCCCATGACGGAGGGTGTGCTCCTAAAAGTGCGGCATCCTGTTGCGCAGCAGCTTGAGCGTATGCTCGCTCAGCACGGCTCATGCGACGATAATTTGCTGGGGGCTGAGACGAGGCTCGTCCAGGTTCTGTACTGGATTGATGTTGTCTTCGACTATGGCGAGGCACAGGTTTAGTAGCAATAACGGTATTGTCATATGGACACTTTATTGAACTACCCGCGCTGGTTGCACTAATTAATGATTTGGCGCACTTTCTATGAACTGGATTCCTACAATTTGCACATTTAAAAGCAACAGGCTTTTTTCCAGGTTTAAGCGTACGAATTTTAAAGCTATGTTGGCATATACCGCATATCGCATCTGATGATGAAGGTCTAGCAGTAGATTGATAATGTCTCGGCATGTTTATTATACCTATATAAATATGTTTTTAGCCATGAGTGGTGAAATGCAATGGCAAGTTCGGTTACAAAAAATAGTTTAAAAAGACATCTTTAGGGTGTTTTTCAAACAAACCAGAAGCCGTTCACAAACTCAAGATAGAGCTCGATTGCCAGAGAAAAAAGAACAAATTGATAAAAAGAAGAATCAGTAAAAATAAGCGCCTTAATATTTACGCCGACCACCATACTTACGGAGCGAAAATAATCAGGCGCATTATTTTTAACTAAAAAAACATAGACGCGAGCTAAACAAGAAAACCAGGAATGCCTCCGTTACTTTTTCCATAATTGGGCCATCCACGTCCAAAGGCATTACTTATATCCCAAAAAAGACTCGCGACTGTTTTATTACCAGCATCAATTCCTTGGCCAATATTAATTCCTGTATTTGTTCCGGCAACAACAAACACACCAGGATTTTCTTGCTGATGGTTCCCTCCCCCCATTTCAGACATCACCAAAATTGCCGTGTTATCCATCAATGTACCGCCGTAAGTATTATCCGCACGAGCGCTGAGCTGTTCTACTAAATAATTAACCTGCTGACAATACCAATGGGCCTGAGCAGTGAAGGTAGGCTTTTCATCGTGAGAGGCAACATGACTTTTGGTTTCGTTGTATTCAAGTTTAGGGCCTGAACCAAAGTCGCCCATATATGGGCGAATACTAGGAAAATTAATTTTTAATGAGTCGTCCTGCGCTCCCATAAATTGCAAACTTGCAACATTGGTAATATCGGCCTGAAAGCACATGGCAATATTACGCATTTGTGCTTCAGCTAAAGCGTGGGCCTCTTCGTTTATTCCTGTCATGCCGATACCAGGAGAAACAATACCATCAATAGCGCCGCTGCTATTTAAAATGGTTTGATAAAAATTAAGTGCCTCCTCATGGCTTAAGAGTTTACCGCTTTGTGTTATATTTAATTGTTGTTCTTGTAATATATCTAAATTCTCATGCAAGGATGCCAATATTCGCTGGCGCATTTCATCTTCGGGGTCGACACTGCCAGAGCTTTGGAAACTGGACAAATTGACATTAAAGAAGGTTTGAGGATCATCTGGCACTAATATTTTTCTGCCGTTTTTATCAGAAAACGGCATATGCTCAGTGCTAGCAGCACGGCTCGACCATACACCTAAGTGAATATTGTTTCGCAAGCGACCACCGATAGATTCCCCCAAAGCCACATCAAAAGTCGTACCGGTATTACCCCCTGCAAACAAAGCACGACACGCTTCGGGATGACCCGAGCTACCGCCTACACCTGCAAAAGTAAGGTTTTTAAAGGCAACAATTTTATCAGCATGATCAGATAACTGTGATAAAGGGCTATTTGCGAAGCTATTGCTACCCAGAGCGCCAATATTAAACTGATGCCATTTATCATCTCCTCGTGCCACTCCATTGGGGTAGTACACCATAACAAAACGTTTTGCTTGATTACTCTGAGCAAAAGCTTTAGGCGCAACCCATTGACTAGTAAATGCAACGGTCATTCCGGCACGCGCAAGGTTACGCAAAAAATCACGTCGCTGGATCTTATTTTTAAGAATATTCATTATTATTTACCTTTTAAAAAGGATTGCAGATAAACTTAAACAGCTATCTACAGTGTTTATTTGCGTAACGTAAAGTTTTTAGTTTGTGAATATTGAATCATTAAATCCAATACATTTGCCTGATTATCCTGCTTAAAGCTCTGCCCGAAACTTTGCAATGTACAACTGTCTTCAGGGGCTTCACGGCGGCCACGGGCATAGCGGAACCATTGTCTAGCAAAACACGCTTTACTATTTGAACTTGTCGCAATTAAATCACTTAACTCATCTAGACCTTCATAATTCACCACTGGCTCAGACTCTGATAAAAATGTTTCTGCAGAGTTGAGGCTGCCAATAAAACCGCTGGCATCAATGGGCAAGATAGAACCATTACCTGTAACTTCGGTGGTGACAAATTGGCCTAGTGCATTGTAGGACTCCAAACCAAAACCAATACCGTCAATATATTGATGACAAGCGTCGCAACCAGGCTGAGCATGAGAAACCTCGAAACGGTGACGCACGCCTTTGGTAGGGTCAGATTCAGGATCAAGGGCAGCACCTAGTGGCGGTGGAGGAAAATCCTGGCACATCAGGCTGCGGCGCACGAACAAGCCCCTTCGCACCGGATGAGTTTGCTCTTGCGCAGATTGAATCGTAAGAACTGACGCATGTCCAATAACACCACGGCGCTCGGAATTTTCACCATCATAAAACACTTGTTGCCAACCTTCGCCACCAGGCCAAGGCAAGTTGTAGTGCTCAGCTAACTGTCGGGTCATATAGCTATAATCGGCGGTAATAAGTTCGTCGTAGTGCCCTCCACCAAAAACAATATTTTTTACAAAACGGATGGTTTCCTGTTTCATATCGACTTTTAAACTCTCGCTAATCGCATTAGTGCTGATATCTTTATCGAGATTTAGCCAACCTAGGATAAAACGTTCAAAAGCGATTTGCGCGCGCGGATCATTAAGCATGGTAGTTAACTGAGAGCGAATTTGCTCAGCAGTAGTGAGCAGGCCTGCGTCGGCCAAACTTAATAAATTATTATCAGGCGTTGTCCCCCAGTAAGTGTAAGATAACAAGCTGGCAACTTCGTGATCTGTTAATGCATAGTAACCAAGCTCATCACCAGACGTGATCAGCTCCCCTACTTCTGAACGGTATAACATGGCAGGAGAAGAAAATAATGCAATTAATAAAGCCCTATCTCCTCTTTCAGTATGTAAGGTAAGTAATTCATTTTCTTCAATGACACTAAGAGGTCTTCGGAAAACTTTTTTGGCAAAACTGCGAATAATACAATTGTTATCGCTACCGCAACTGGGCACTAAACCTGCTATAGAGTTACCCGCGAGATCCGCAACCTCACTTGCGGCGTTGATATAGCCTTGAGCGTAGTCATTGGTAAAGATTGTATCTGCTGCCGTTTTAAATCCATTAACAGGAATATCCGCAGGCAAATTACCCGAAGTAACATTCACATCTTCTGCTAAACCAAGTAAATCGCGAACAGAGTTGTTATATTCGTATAGCGTTAATAAACGATAGCCTCGGTCTTGCGGCACGATATCGTCAAGGCTGTCCACATTACACACTCCCGCCGGAGGGAGATAGGCTTGTGCCAATATCATTGCCGCTAAATCAGCAGCACAATCACCTGTACAGGCAGCAGCATTATTAAGCGGCATATTGACAGAGATGTATTGAGTAAGCTCACTTAGCGAATAGTTGTTCGGCACTTGGTCGAGAGGAGGAGATCCCAATCCATCGGCACCATGACAACCACTACAACCTAATGCTGCCGATTGATATAGCTGACGTGCTTGCACGAAGTCATCGGTAACTGAATCGAACACAGCATTTAATGTAAGGGATAATGTTGCCGGCACTAACATTTTTGAATTGGGGTTATTAGGGTCGAGCATATAAGGTGTGGCTGTACCTTCCCAACGAGCAAATACTTGTCCAGTACCAGGGTTGTCCGCAACGATATCTACCACGGCACCAGGGGAAATCAATGTCCCACTAAGGTTTTCACCGTTGTCTGCCCAGGTTACTTGACCACGCCCCAATACAATTTGCGTTCCTTCAATACTTGCGCCGGCTCCGACGGGTTCTGTATTTAGCCACTGATTGCCACTGACATCAGCAAACCATGAAGGGGTCGTTGTATCTACAAGTAAATCATCTGTTTGACACGCATCGCTGCCGCAATTAAAAATGACTTCTGTGGATTGTGCGCCCAGCATATTGGCAAGAATCCCATAACGCAGCCACTTACCACCGTATTCAATAGACGGCTCAAGGGCATCCCCAGGCCAAGTGGTGTGGCTCGTTTCACTGCCATTACTAGTGGAGAAAACATGGATGCGCACCTCATCCCAATTGCTCTGATCATTATTGAAATACACATAGTGGCCAGGCCCCTGATTAACAATATCAACACTTGTTGTGACCCCATCTACTGAAGCGCTAATAGTTGCGGTACCTGCACGACTGCCCCCGGTGAGCATGCCGCTAGAAGAGACACTCACCACTTGGCTATCACTGCTTTGCCATTGTGCAAAGAGTGTCGCACTACGGATATTCGATTGTGATCCAGCACTATCGCCGCTATAAGCCAAAGCAACAATTTGACGGGATTCACCAGCCAGCAGAGAGAAGTCGTTACCGGTTTCAATTTCTATTGCAGTGGTACCTCCACTTTCTAAGGTATCGGAAAAAGCGGTGGCCGCTACTGAAGTACCCTCTTGGCTAATAGCACGAACCTGATAATAGTAACGTGTAGCAGGTGTCAGATCCCTATCCACATAAGCCCGTGCAGCAGAATCTACGGTAGCTATGGTGCTATAAGGGCCGCTGATAGCATTAGCCCGAGATATAACAAAGTTGGCAACACTTGTGCCGGTTCCATTAGCATATGACCAAGCAAGGCTGATCGTGCTGGAGGATAAAGCATTGGCGACAAATCCTGACGGGCTATCAGGACCACCGAGAACCTCCAGGTTAACGCTGGTGCTTAAGCCTTCTAGCTGCGCAGTGAGAGTAACTGTCCCCGGCGCTTTCGGCACCAGCGATACTTGAGCCTCAGATACAGCGCTTACGTCAATAATACTGGTATTATCAGAAAACCAATCCACCCTGCCTGGGGGGATTGCCTCAAAGCCATTGTCATACTCGGTAAAAACAGTCACTTCTAATGGACTTTCAACGCGAATATCATCAGCTGGATTTGGGGTTTTGATTAAAGCCCGATTTACTCGCGCATCTTGTGCATCAATCCATGTACGAAATAATTCTTCGGCTACGGGGTTAGTGAGAGAGCTGCCACGCGGCATACGATTATTATCGCTTGTTTGAAATCCATAGATCACACTGCGTGTATGATCAAAGGGCAACATACGAAACTGCCCTCCTCCTACCGGCTGATTCATAATGTCCATGGCATTTAAGGGCGTATCGTAACGCAGATCCATTAGCGTGCCACTGTGGCAAGAAGCACAATTGGTGTCTAAATACGTTTTTGCGCGAGCACCAATCTCTGCTTGAAGATCATTGGGGTCTACCAGTGCTTCGTAATTGGAGGCAGCGCCAATACCTGTTGTAAATAAACCAATTTGGTCAAACGCATATAATTGATTATCGACAATACCTTGGTAATCGTAGTTTCTATTGAGCTGCCGTGTGGCAATCGCGCGAGGCTCCTGACTCCCCACGCCTGTATGACACGACGCGCAGTCACTTCCTGTGCGAATACTTCGCATCACATCCACCATTGCCCCGTTAACAAACTGCGAGACTGTGACCGACTGGGTTTGCTTAACAAGTTGTGCATCAGTGCCTGCATCATTCCAGTGATAATTGGCTGCCGCCCAACCGCTCGTTTGTTTAAAAAGTACCGACGTTTCTAAAGGCTTGATGCTATTTGCACCGGTAGGAATATCCACATGTTTCACCAGTACTGAGCCTACCGGTAAATCCCATAAGCCAGTTTCAGCAAAGTCGATAGTCTCACCGTTGGGCACAGAAATAAAATGCCGTAATTTAGCTCCATCTAACCAAGCTTTAGAATTTACCTCATACTCAATAACACCGCTGGCAGGAAACTGACGCGTAAGATCGGCAAAAATATTAGTCGCAGAAAGTGAGTCTGGAATAATGGCAGCTTGAGCATCGCGATCAACAACGCGATAGATACTCGATACGCCACCACCGAACTCAATACCATGGGTGGATACAAAAATCTGCTCACCTAAGAGATCTGTACCAAAAGATGAAATATTTCCAGGGAAACCGTCGCTTAATAAAGTCTTATTTTCTCCTTCGGCAACACTCCATATGCGCTTACTAATGTAGTCACCAAAAATAAAACGTCCATTTAAGGCAGGCAACTGTGAGCCGCGATAGACAAAGCCTCCAATGACCGACACTGAACCGGTGCTATGGGCGTAGCCTTCAACAGGAGCAATTAAATCATCAGCGCAAGCGCGACTAATCCCTGGATCACCTCCGGCATTACCTCTGTGTGTATTGCCCTCACAAATAGGCCAGCCATAATTGCCGCCTTTTTCAATGATATTAACTTCCTCAAAACCAGACTGTCCTACTTCGGTTTGCCATAGAGTGTAAGGTGCTTGTTGATCGAAAGCCCAACGCCAAGGATTGCGGTGACCATAAGACCAAATTTCATCGCGAATATTAGGGTCAGAGGTAAAAGGGTTATCCGCAGGAATACGATAATATTTCCCATCAGCTGGAGCCTCTAACATTTGCAAACGGATAAAGCTTCCCAATACATTATCTAATTGCTGAGCGCTGTTATTGGTACGCGGGTCCATGGGGTCTGGAACAGTGGCTGTTGCACCATATGCACCATCGCCAACACTTAAATAAAATAAACCTGTTTGCGGATGAAAGGCCATTTTCCCGCCCTTGTGATCGGGGCCAGGTTGCGGAATTCGCAATACCTCAACACGAGAATTAGGTTCAATCCCTGTAGGAGCAACAGAACTATTTAATGTAACACGCTCGAGTACCCCATCACCAAAGCGACCGTTAGAACTTTCCTCATCCGTCTCTCCTTCAATGTAATATAAGTAAAGAAAAGCATTTTCATTAAATTGTGGATGGAAAGCGATCGCTAATAATCCTTGTTCATGATAATCACGAACGCGATCACGAATATCTAAAACTTGACGGGTTTGCGCTTGTGTAACATCCCTATCATTTTCAAATACTGTGATCGTACCTGGCTTATCCACCACATAAATTAAATCGTTATTACCATCATTCGTTACCATAACAGGTGAACGGAACATGCCATCGAGATTGGGAAAAGCACTTTCAAACTGGTAATTCCCACTGGCGACACTGCCGGTTGTAGGAAACGCTAGAGGTTTAAGTAAAGGTGGGCGTTGCGCTAAACCTTGGGTGGGACTGACAACCGTTAACACAAAACTATCAGATATCTCATTTCCTGAAGAAGTTGCCAAGGTAAGGGTTACAGTAAAACTGCCAATGCTATTTAATAATGGGCTAAGAATATTGGCACCTGTAAGTTCTCCATCCCAGGCATCACTTGTCCAACGTGCTTGACTTATATCACGACGAACATCATCACTTAAAGCAACCGGCAATAGTTGTATTTGCGAGTTTTGATTCACCTGTCGATCCGGGCCCGCATCTATTTGACTTTGCAAAGGTACACCACACTCTTCTGGCGTCATCCATATACCTTCGCGATAGCAGAGACGCTCGGCCTGATATTGCAAATCGACAGTTTGGTTGGCGCCATTATCATTAAAAATAATATTACCTCCGCTCACCTCTTCATCTATCTCTATATACCACAAGTCTTTACCACCAAAATCACTCATGACATTTCCGGGCCAATTACTATTAGGCATACTGCCTTGGGGTAATGCATTCCACAAATATGCTGTGGGACTTGAAAAACTATTCGTATTAACAAAATAGATAGCATTGCCTTGAGGATAGTTATACCTTACATCAGGATTCGGTGAAGGCGTGGGTACAAATGTAGGCACAGGTGTGGGAGTGGCTGTAGCCGTTGGTGTAGGGGTAACGGAAGGCGTAGGTGTTGTACTTGGCTGAGGGATTGTATATTGACATTGAGCAATACTGACAAAGCGATTATTTTGAAAACAAGGTGTGCTTTGAGCAAAAGTTAAATCAACACTTTGATTAGCACCACTATCACTAAATACAATTCCACCGCTATTTACCGTCGAAGAAAACTCAAAAGAAAACCAGTTATTGCCAAGATCCCTCATAGCTTCACCAGGCCAATTAGAGTTTTGCTGGGCTGGGCTTAAGTTAAAATAATGTATATATGGCTCGTTGTAAGCAGCTTCATTATGAAAGTAAAGTACTGTGTTTTGTTGTGTGCCGGTGTTAAATCCACATGCCCGCAAGGTTTTCCAAGTACCATTTTGATAACAATTATTGCCATTTTGAAAGCTAAGATCTGCCGTTTGCTCAGCACCATTATTATTAAAAATAATATTCATGCTATTTACGTTCACAGTATCTGAAGAACTTTGTAAATTGTGACAATAAAAATTGTTAACTGACAACAGTTTAATCCCTGGCCATTGCACGCTTGGCAATTCACCAGAGGGGTTCACATTCCAATAATAAAGATGTGGATCGCCATAACCATTTATATTATCGAAACAAATATTACTATTTGGAATACTTGCAGCATGCCCATATAAGGCCAAGCAGGATAGTAAAACAACCACACACCGCACTGCGCACACTGCCCTACGAGCAGAAACATATAAAGAATATTTAAGCATCGGCACCAGTCTCATTTAGATTTTATTATTATTTTTTTGAGTCGATTCTCGATAAACATCGATTCAAAGATAATTGTGATAGTGAAACGCTGGCAAGTATAAGAACTGTAAGGTGAAGAAAGGGACAAGAACCTTGAGGATGAGTTTTAACATCTTTTTCTTAACAAATCCTTTTGTCTATATCATCTTTTTATAGATTAATCCTGTAAAGATTAATCTATAAATACATATGCATCGTAAACACGTAAAAACATATTAGTTTAGCTATTAACCCAACATCAATACTTGAGTAAATATTTGTTAAGTTAACAGCTAACTTTTACATTTGGGCGTGTATCTTTAGGCACGACATGCCTCGTAAGAACGAACAGATTCGTTGAGCACGACTTCGGCCTTTTTCAACTCCTGATACGATTGTTTGTCGTCCTTGCGTAAAATATTTAACATTAATTCTCCCAAACGCTCACCGCTATCTCTAGCTGGCGCTTTAATCACACTCATGCCGGGGATTTTAATATCCGTTACATCATCATCCCAGGCAATCACAGACACATCCTTTGCCAGAGTAAGTTGCAATTCCGCCAGCGCCTTTAAGACACCTTTTGCATTGAGTATGCTTGAACAAATAATAGCACTTGGTCGCTGCTCGCTACCTAAAGTAAGTAACTTTAATGCAGCCCTGTAAGCAGCATTTTCTTCAAGATCAGCCTCCAGGCAAACAGGTGAACCAACAGAGTATTCCGTAATTGTATTCATCAACCCCTGTTTTCTTTCCCACGCAAAATTGAAATCATCAGAAGGATTAATAAAACCAATCTTTCGATGCCCCATTTCAATTAAAGTTTTTGTAGCTCGCGCAATGCCATCGCGATTATCCACATCATACCAGGAGTATTGCTTGTCCAAGTCAGAGCGACCATGAGAAACAAAGGGGATGTTTTTATCCAGTAACCACTTTATTCTTTCATCATCTCGGCGAGTAGCCACAACTATAAAAGAATCCACTCGTCCACCGGTATACATGCGCTCATACAATGTAATTTCTTCCTTGAGGTTTCCGGGAATCACAAAGAGATCTATTTTCTCTTGTCTTAAACGTGTACTGAGTGTGCGAATCATCTCTAAAAATACAGGAGAAGATCTTAAACTTTCGTCAAACGGATAGATAACACCAACAGCTTCAACTTTTTTACCAGCTAAACGCCTAGCAACACTACTTGGGCGATAACCGTATTTAAGTGCAGCTTCTTCTACACGCTTTTTTGTATTTTTATTAACTTCAGGATAGCCATTTAAAGCACGGCTAATTGTTGTTTGAGAGATACCTAAAATATCGGACAGTTCTTTTAAATTCATAGAAAACCACAACTTTGCTATCGGCATTTTAATAAATGTACGATACAGCACGTCATAAAATTAATACCGGGGATACTTAATCATTTAAATATCGATTTCGAGAGCAATAAAGAATGACATTCCTTTGAATCATATTTAATCGACGAAATTTGACGATTTAGTCTTTATTCAAAACATATTACAAATGACACAAAATTAGCACTTTAAGCAAATAGTTCAGGTCAAAGTGACGCGCTTTTTATAAAGTCACAATTATTCGTTACGAGTGGTTTTCAAACCATTTGATTAAAAACATATAAATACACAGCCGTATATGTTTTCAGCACTCTCACCATAAAGGGACACAAAAAACACATCCATATCGATATGAACCATTTGTGTGCAATGGTGACCAGTGTAGGAAATACATCATTATATTCAATGTCGCTATTAACAATATGGAAATTATTCTAAATTTTATCTACGGTCGAAAGCGTTTGGAATGAGAAGTAATTCATAATAATAAATATTCAGTGACACAGCCCCCATTATTTACACGACAGCATAAAAATTTGAAGAGCGCTGAAAGAACGAACATT
This sequence comes from Agarilytica rhodophyticola, assembly GCF_002157225.2. NCBI lineage: Bacteria > Pseudomonadati > Pseudomonadota > Gammaproteobacteria > Cellvibrionales > Cellvibrionaceae > Agarilytica > Agarilytica rhodophyticola. The sequence goes on along the minus strand of NZ_CP020038.1, from coordinate 2,977,102 downwards.
CTAAAGCCAAAAGTCAATATTTATACAAATACAGACATGAAAATAAATGTGGAGATACGTGCTTGGATTAAAAATTATGTAGGAGATCTGGCTGACTACACATAAGTGTAGCCAGCCAACATAGTCAGACTATGTATTTACCAGACATCAGACGCACTCCACGTCATCAGCCTGAAGACCTTTTTCACCTTGCTGGAGTTCAAATTCGACTTTCTGCCCCTCTGCTAGGCTTTTGTAGCCATCTCCTCTGATATTTCTGTAGTGAACAAAAATATCATCGGAGGCTTCACTTTGGGTAATAAAGCCGTAGCCTCGTGCATTGTTGAACCACTTAACAGTGCCGGTTTTTCGAGCTGCCATAATGCGCACCTCTGTTTTTTATTATTAAAATTAAAACTCAATATAGAAAGTAATAGCCACATCAAACAGCGATATAATTATCATTTTCTATAAATGTGAAGATAGGATAAATCATAGAATATGTCTATAAAAACCTAGTGGTTTTGAGTATTATTTCTCTAATTTTTGGCACAAAAGAATTTAGAAGTGCCAATATGTTATCTATGAGCACCTTCTCATTTTCCATCCCTGCTCCCCAATTAGCAACAAAACATAAAGAAGCATATTGTAGACCTTTCTCTCGTGCGAGAGCTGCTTCAGGCATTAGGGTCATGCCAACAAGATCGCATCCATCATTACGCAATTTTCGAATTTCAGCAGCACTTTCTAAACGCGGCCCTTGCGTACATCCATAAGTGCCTTGATTTAAATATTCAAACTCACTACCGGACAAAGTTTTTATTAACGCTTGACGAATTTCTTCACTAAATGGTTCTCCAAAATCAATGTGAGCGAGTTCGTTTTCAAAGCCATCAAAAAAAGTGTGTTCGCGTCCATAGGTGTAATCAATAATTTGATCTGGTACAACCATCGTTCCGGGCGCACATTTTTCACCAATGCCACCGACAACGTTAAAAGCAAGTACATGAGTTGCACCGAGCTGATGCAAGGCTTCTATATTTGCACGATAATTTACTTTGTGTGGAGGCGTTTTATGGCCTTCACCATGACGGGGTAAAAATAAAATTTTATTTCCATTTAAGCTCGCCTCCGCTATTGCATTTACTTTGCCATATGCGGTATCGACAGATATAACGTTTGTCTCGCCCAGCTCAGGGTAATTGTAAAATCCAGAACCACCAATTATGCCTATTGTTTTCATTGACTATAAATACCTTACTTATTAAGTATGTAAATAGCTCAAGTGATGAGAATCAAGCTCCGCTATTTTGACTAGTAACAATTTTTTCTGGAATATGTATTGTTGATGTTGGAAAGGCACATTCAGCGCCATGATCATCAATAATATCCAGGATTTTTAGCATTACATCCTGTTTGACTTCATGGAAGCGCGCCCAGTCAGTGGTTTTTGTAAAACAGTAAACGAAAAAGTCTAAAGAGGATGGCGAAAAAACATTAAAGTTTACCATGATCATTTGATTTTGATCGATATCCTCATGAGCTTGCACCATAGCTTTTACAGCGTTGACAACGCCAGACATTTTTTCGGCGTCGTCGTAACGAATTCCTACCGTCTCATAAATTCGACGATTTAACATTCGCGAGGGGTTTTCAACGGCAATTTGTGTGAATGTAGAATTTGGAACATAAAGCGGCCGTTTATCAAAGGTGCGAATACGAGTAAGACGCCAGCCGATATCTTCTACTGTACCTTCAATATCTTTATCAGGAGAACGCACCCAATCACCTACAGTAAAGGGACGGTCGAGATAAATCATTAAGCCACCAAAAAAATTAGCAAGTAAATCTTTCGCTGCAAAACCGACTGCAATGCCACCAACACCACCGAAGGCAAGTACACCAGAAATACTATAACCAAGTGATTGCAACCCAATAAGAACCGAAGTGATAACAACGGAAATACGCAAGAGTTTGCCCACTGCCATAGCAGTAGTTCTATCCATCGGTTTATGTATATAGCCTGGGTTAATTACATTCTTTTCAACACGAGTAATAAAACCATTGAAAAACCAAGTGACGATGACAATGGCGGCAACATGGCGAACAGTTTCAACAGAACTAAAAATAACCGATGCTGAAACATTAGAAATAATGGTTGCCGCATAGCTCAAGCCCATGGCCCAGATAAACCACTTCAAAGGACGGGATAGTGACTCAAACAGCGCATCATCCCATAAGTTTTTCGTTTTTGAAGCCCTTAACTCTAGTTTGGCCATAAAACGGCTCACCACAAAGGCAACAATCAATGTGGCAAATACCACAAAGAAAACTTCAATAACCCATAGGTTTTCCTTACCAGTAACGGCGATTAACCAATCGACTATGTGCTTCCACCAAGACTCCATTATTAACTCCTAACTAAGGTATATATTAACTCTAGAGAGCGACAGGCACTGTAAAAGCCCATCGCTCTTTATAAAAAATAATAAGGGTTTATTTTAAAGTAGATACATGCTCAACGATTTTAATAGCATCATGTCTGCGAATATTTTTTTCTATATCTTGCCGCTGCCATTGTCGACGTTTACTCAAATGAGCCAGGCCTGACGGCTTGTTAAAGTGGCTATCTTTCTCAAGCTCTTCAATCACTTCAATTGCGCCGTCGGGTTTGTTGCAAACAAGTACCACATCACAACCTGCGGATAATGCCGCTTTAGCTCGTTGGCTATAATTACCGCTTCCAGCCGCCCCTTCCATCGATAAATCGTCACTAAATATGAGGCCTTTGTAGTTAAGTGTATTGCGCAGATATTGTTGCAACCAAAATGGGGAGTAACTCACCAGTAGCGCATCAATTTCCGGAAAAACAATATGGGCCGACATAATGCCATCAAGTTTGTCAGCGAGTGATATGAAAGGCAGCAAATCATGCCCTTGCAGCGCATCCATTTGACGCGGATCTACAGGCAGCTCTAGATGACTGTCCGCCTTAATACCACCATGCCCCGGGAAATGCTTACCGGTGGTCGCCATACCAGCGTCATGCATACCGTCCATAAATGCAGCGGCCAATTCAATGGTTATTTGTGGATCGGGCGAGAACGAACGATCACCGATAACATCACTTAGGTCATCATCCAAATCTAATACTGGGGCAAAGCTTAGGTCAACATCGTGACTCAGCAACTCCACCGCCATCAACCAGCCTATTTCTAGAGCGAAGGTTTTGGCTTGTTGCGGATCTTGGTCATATAGCAGACCTAGATTTTGCATGGCCGGAAGTACAGTAAATTGATCACGAAAGCGCTGTACCCTCCCCCCTTCATGATCCACACAGATCACAAGTTCTGGTCGCACTTCGCGAATGCTGCGAATAAGATCAAACAACTGATCTGAACTTTCATAATTGCGGCTGAATAAAATTAAACCACCCACTTTGGGGTGGCGAAGGATATCTTTCTCTTCTACTTGCAATTCATGTCCGGCGATATCGAGTACCACAGGACCAAGTGGTTTATCTTGCATTAGGTGAGGTCAACATTTTAGCAATGGGTGGAATCATCATATTGATAGTGGCTTTTAAACTGGTATCTTCTTGATAGTCGGCATTTAAGATAGCTCTAATGGAATCATAGCTCGATAAGGTAAATACCCCAGCGCCAAGCATAAAATACAAGCGCCAATAAAACTCTACAGAATCGAGAGAAGGACACACTTTTTTGATTAACTCCACAAAACGTGTATAAGTGCTGCCAAAGGTCGCGATCATATAGTGGCGTAAATGCTCTTGAGATTGTGTATAGGCAAGGCCTAGCAAGCGCATAAAGATTTGGGGGTCCTCGTGTATCTCCTCGGTGGCGTATAGCAGAGTTTCAAACATACAACGCAATAAGTCTTCTGCCGAGGGACTCTCACCTCCAGGGGCGTTTTCTTCCAACTCGTCAAGTTTCTTATCTAGCTCTTTGCAGTAAGGAGATAAAAAGCGAAAAAAAACCGCCTGAATCAGCTCCTTTTTAGAGCCGAAATGATAGTTGACCGCAGCCAAGTTAACGTCAGCCATGCCAGTAATGGTGCGCAATGAGGTTTCAGCAAACCCCCGTTCGGCGAAGAGTAAGGTAGCAGAATGGAGAATGCGCTCTACTGTTTCGACTTGTGCCATGTTGATAGTGCCTATTGAATAATTATCATGATGTGGATCATAACGTAGCGAATACTTAACCGCATACCAATGACGCCAAATGCAACATTATCCTTTAAATGATGACTTTTTTCGACTCTCCATCTACGCCATGGAGCACAATCCCTGTAATTTAAGGTATAAATAAGCGCTTGTTATCAAGTCCTAGACTTTTTTTATATTTCTAAAGTTAATTTTATAATTTGTGATTTTATATAATCTCCCTTAGTTGGGGAAATATTCAACATAAAACAACATCTTAGGTCAACTTTTTCATGAAGCCTGTGAGACTCACAGCGAAAAGTTGTTAATTTTTTATTAGCAGATCGCTCAATTCGGTGGTAGCGTGGTTCTAGAAGCTACTACGCACACAATTGGAGCTACCTATGGCATCTTTTTTCCCTGCTATAAACTCGTGGTACCAAGAGAACTCAACCGGCCAGCTTTTTGAGGTGGTTGCTGTCGATGAAAAATATGGCACCATTGAAGTACAGTATAAAGACGGCGACCTTGCTGAGTTCGATATGGAATCCTGGGGTCAACTGGATATATTTATGTCGACAATGCCTGATGAGGGCAGCATAGGATTTGACGACTCACCTTTTGAAAAAGAGAGTTCTCAATATATCTATGGTAATCCATTAGAGGAAATAGAACCGGATACATTCACCGGTTTTGATGATGTATTCTAAAAGCTATCCCATAGTACGTTCGCGTGTTATGAAACAGCTTTTAGGCTAATTTCGCTCTGTTAGTATTATCATATTAAGTATTCCACTATTCGCTTAAATCCATGTATTTAGGCATATCTTTTTATATATCGCCATCACATGTATTTTTTTGTAAATGCGCTTTCATAAATGTAAATTCCATTTAAAAAACATATTGTAAATCAAAATAAAAGCGGCTAAGTGGCGTTTCAGCACCAGTGTCAATATCGTCGGTGGTAGGCTCAGCATAGGTAAAGCTTCCACTAAACGAGGAGTGATTGAACTTAATGCCAACACCTGCACTGGCGAGAGTACCGTTAACATCAGGTTCGCCTTCCAATCGAGAATATAAAATACCGTAGCCACTGTCCACAAACATAAAGGGTTGGAACACCTTATTAATAGGTTCACCAAAGAGGCTAGCACCACCAAATTTAGGTAGCGTAAAAATCCAATCAACGCCCAGATAAATAGAATCATCAAATTGCAAACTATTCACCTCAAAGCCGCGCACTCTATCTGGACCAGTTAAATTAAATTGGTTAATGCTATTCATGACTTTACCTGAATACTGCCCTGCACTTTTTACAAAAAAGCGTGTTTCAGCACTGGTAAAGGGGATGCGCCAAAACGCTAGCATAGATAAATCATGAGTCAAAAATACCACTTGCCCATCTTGGTTTTGCTGTAATTGATTTTGTATATCATCATTGATTTCAACATCGGTGCTCACCACCGACAAATTACCTAAATATAATTGGCGTCTTTTTTGGTTGAGGATATCGAAGTTAAAACCTAAGGAAATATTTTGCGCTTCACTTCCAGAGCCCAATCCATCACCGCCAGCATTACCATCGATTTCGATAGATGTCAGCAATTCAGTTGAGATGTTAACCGCTTTCAACTCCATCGATATATTTTTTACACGGCTACGTTTGAAAATATATCGTAGTGATGCTTCGGATACATCCGATTGACCGGTCACCACAGTTATCACACTAGAGTTAGTAGCCGAGCGATTGTTGGAAACAAAATCATTAGTAGAAAAACTCAACTGCCCTCTTATTCTCGGATTGGCAATAAATGAGTTATAACTAATAGCACCAAAAGTGGTGTTATCGGGATCAAAGGTATTGAGCACACTTACACGCAGTTCATCACCAATACCCAGCGGATTATGATAAGCAAAATCACCATACACACGATTTTCACCGGTTCGGGGAGAACCATGATTATCAACTCGAAAACTTGCAGTATAACGTTTCTCGCCTAACACGTTAACGTTTAGTCGTGTATCTCCCACTTGAGAACCCGGTTGGAAAAACCCCTGGGCAGATAAACCTGGAATATCGTTAACAAGATATAGCGCTTCTTCTGTGCGCCAGCTGGTTACAGGCTTATTGATATCTCTTTTGAAAACACTCTCAATTAACCGATCGGAAACACGTCTATTGTTTTCTGTATTAATTTCCCCTAACTCGCCTAATAAAAGTGTCAGATTAACAACACCATCTCTCACCTTTTGCTCAGGAATATAGGCCTTAGCAAGAATAAACCCCCGTTCGCGATAATAACGAGTGATGGTATCGGCCACAGTTTCGATCATACCAAGAGTTACACCACGGCGACGACGCTGTTCACGAATTAAAAATACCAGTCGTTGCACTTCTAAAGGCCCCACGTGCTGGCCTTCAGTTTTTTTCTCAATATCCGCCATTAAATCTGATATTTCACCTAATTCATCTAAGGTATAACCAGATTCCGTAAGCTTACCTTCATCCATTAAGTCGAAGCGAATCGCTTCTACTCGTTTAATAAGCTCTTCGCGCGTAATACCAAGCTTAGGAAACTCAACTAAGCCTTGTAAGCGAAACTCTCTTACATTCAAACGCGGGCCAGCTTCTGGGTCTGGATCACGATCGCGCACGGGAGGGATATCTAAGTCGAGTAATAAAGACTCCTTTTCATAATCGGGCACTTCGGTGATGTCGGGCATTTCCAAAAAGCCTTGTGCATAACCGTTGGCGGTTGCCAATCCCAATGAAGAAAACAGAAAAAAACCTAACAACCTTTTAGAGTGTTTTATCATAGAGTGTTTCATCATGTCTTTATGATTATTGTAAGTAAATATCAAGAGGCATTAATGCCGATAGCCTTCTACTATCGACATCTGCTAATAGATCCACAGTCCATATTAATAAATAACGAGTTAATTAAAGGAAAGAGTCCTCCTCCTCTTCATTTAATTCCTCGTCTTCCTCGAATAGTTGGTCGCGAGGTAGGCGAATTGAAATATTGTCATAGGAGTAGTTGCGCACTCCAGTAAATACTGCCGGGTCAATCTCTTCGGCAGCTTCAACATTTACCAACAAATCATTGCGGCCTTGAATTAAGCTCGACAAATCGGTCAAGTTACCGGGCTGAAATGGGATGTTGGGGCTAATACCATTAGCAAAAATAGGCAGAAAACCTGTAAGGCTGTTAACCACCAGTTCTTCTTTCGCCAACACCACAATAGGACGTCCGTTAACCCCAAAGCCCTGACTTAGCACTGTTACTCTAAAGCCGACTAAATCAGGTTGCAAAGTATTAAGCGGGCCTATTGCGCGCACCGCACCATCGGTCACATTTAAATCTAAGGTACCTACATCAAAATTGGCATTGGCAACACCACCGGCGACTCGCGCATCATTAGTGCCTTCAAACATATAAGGCTCATCAGGTGTGTTATCAAATACTACATCCCCGGCAGTATTGATAAATGTCACATCGTTATTGCTACGCAACTGCACAACCCGTATTTCCTGGTCGTTAACCAATGACACACTGCCAGTATTATTATTTAAAGTGAGGCTGGCGACAGATAAGCCCAGGGCATCACCAGCAACCCCAACCCCTGTTTCGGTGGTGACGGTAAGATCATTCGCACGAATATTTGTCTGTGAACCAGCAACACTGCCAACGCTACCGGTGTTGGATACAAGGGTGATATTTTCGCCATTAGCTTCCAATTCAGAGAGGGTAATATTCTGATTGGCATTTAAGCTAATATTACCAGTAGTGGTCAGGCGACTGCCATCAGCCATTGTAATCTCGCCGTTGGTCGCGGTGATATCAGCCTGCCCGGCTTGAATATTGGCTTGCAGCTGAGTGGATTGAGCACTTGTTAGGTTTAAATTACCCGTCACGGCAACATCACCACTAACTATCGCGTTGTTACCACTAATGGTGGCATCACCGCCGACTGTGGTATTGGCAGCGATGTTAACATTACCACTATCGCCACTGACAGTAAGTTGTTGTGCGCTAATTTGTCCGCTAATAATATTGCCATTGGTTGCTGTTAAATTAACACTATTGCCTTGTGTAGTGGTGCCGGCAGCCACATTAATATCACCGCTTTGTGCGAGCAGCTGAATATTTTGACTTGCGCTAATATTACCATTTTGAGCAATAATGTTAGCAGAGGTTAAAGCCACATCTCGGCCATTGATAACACTGCCACTTTGCTGAGTAATTTGCCCACCTTCGATACTAATATCACCGCCCGACGTGGTCGTCGCATTAATTTGCCCCAGTAGTTCGACTGTGTCAGCCCCCGCATTAATGCTCACGGCGTTGCCGCTGGTATTTTGCTGGACATCGATATTGCCACTTACTCTCACACCTTGGCCGTTTAAGTTAATCGTGTTCTGTGCACTTAATTGACTACCGACATCAATCATCTCTGAGTTCGATAGCAATGAAATATCCGCGCCTTCAATGGTGCCATCCGTTGTTAAGTTGCCTTCGCTTTGTACGCTAAAAGCACCTGCGGCAGCGCTTTGTCGAATAATAATATCGTTACTATCCACGATACTCACTTGGCTTGCATTAGTAATAACAATACTACCAAAGTCATTACCTGTGGAATCTAGCTCCACCGCGTTATTGGCTGCGTTAATGGTGGTCAAGCCCGAAACATCAATATTACCGCTATCAAAAAGAGCCCCTCCAGAAGTAACATTAAATGTTTGGGCCACAATATTACCCAGTTGGGTAGCTCGATTATTTGTCAGCGACACACTGCCTTGACTAGCAGCTAAATTAATATCGCCAGCAAAATTATTAGCATTATCTAAAACTATATTTCCCGCAGAACTTGTTAAATGAATAGCCTGGTTAGAAGCCAAAACACCTTCATCACTAATATTCCCACCGGCAACAATATCAATAACACCTGTTGGGTTGAGAATGGAGCTGAGCTGCACGTCATTTTCTTCGCTAATAAAGACATCACCCGCAACTGTTTGCAAAGATAGTCTTCCCGTATCTAAAGAAAGTCGGTCGCTGGCGCTGCCAATGGCATCGGTACCATTAAAAATTACCTCAGCTGCGCGAATTTGTGCATCCGCTCCCACAGCATTTACACTAGCATTAACTAACTCAAAGACATTACTTATTTGCACTGGGCCATCGACATTTACCACATCGCCAGTTTCAGCCAGAATTCGGATATTTTCTTTATTAAAATAATTGACCTGGGCGAAGCTATTTAAATTAAAACTGCCATCGGCCAAGTTAAATATATCCGCTTGGCCATCAATATCATTTACAACCAGTTGATTAGAAAAGACTTGGTCGTTAACAGTTTCTGTCTCAGAATAATTAACATCGTAATTAGTTACTGTGCTGGCGCTATTACGTGTGTATTCCAGTGTTGCACGGTTATTAGTGGGCGAGACATTGTAGTTGGTGGTGTAAAGCTCGCTGGCACTGCCACCTCTTACTGTAACTGTGTCGGTACCGTCGTTACCGACAAAACTGACATTTCCAGAAACGCCGTCAATAATATCTACCGTTAAGGTATCATTGCCGGCACCCGCGCGAATTTCGCCACTGACAGAGCCGTTGGCGACATTGAAATTGTCCACATCACTGCCACCAATTAAAATATTAAAACCTCTGAAGTTAATATCACCATTAATAACACCGCTATTATTGCCAGAGTTGAGTACCCAGTCATTGCGAACATTTGCCGCTGTTAATTCGCTGTCTCTATCATTGCCGACAAACTCTTCAATATTATTAAAGCCTTGTGTAGGATCGCCAATACGAATACGCACACTGGTTTGTGCACTCATATCTACAATATCGGCTAGCGTCTGGCCGCCACCATCAACCGCACCGTTGATAGCACCACCGTCGAGATAAACAAAAGTATCATTTTGATTACCACCAGTTAAATTGCCGAAACCAGAAAAGTTGACAGCGCTATTAATTTGCCCACTATTTTGGGCATTGATTTGCCAGGTATTATCAGTATTGGCCGCGATAATAGTGTTGGTGTTGGCAGTATTGGCGTTAATATTTTCTACACGAGTGGCATTAATATCGGCCATGATAGCCGGGTCTAAGGCCACACTTATATTATTGGCTAAGCCGGTTAAATCCACAACATCACTGGCACTGCCTGTTGCAGGTTCAGCGCCCCCGTCGATAACACCTGTAATACTGTCGTTGCCATCAAGTATGAAGGTATCGTCTTGACTACCGCCGGTAAGATTGGCAAAGCCGCTAAATTGTATCGTGCCTATCTGGCCACTATTCTGTCCATTAACCAGCCAACGATTAACATTGTTATCACCGATAATGGTGTTATTGTTAGCGGCATTAGCATCGATAGTTTCAATGCCTAGAACATTTAAATCTCCGGCATTTTCAGTACCCAGTGCAACCACCACATCGTTATTAAGGTTGGTCATTTGCAGTAGGTCATTAGTGCCGGCACCGCCATCGATAACACCGCTTATATTATCGTTGTTATTTAATCTAAAGGTGTCTTGCGCACCACCTCCGGTAAGATTGGCAAAATTACTAAAGGTCACACCATTAACTTCACCACTGTTTTGGCCCATCACAATCCATGCGTTATCGCTAGCGGTAAAACCAACAAAGGTATTATTACGCGTTGCGCCACCGATGACTTCGCCTACACCAGAGATATCAATAGACTGCGCACCATTATCGGCAACCACATCAATGGTTGAACCGTCGCCTAATGTGGCTTGAGTCAATTGACTTAGTTGTATTTGCAAGTCGATACTGGAGGCTGTTGCATCAATGGTGTCCACAGCAGATACGAAGCCGCCACCATTAATAGATCCTTCAATATTGCCAGCGCCGGTAAAATTAAAGAAGTCTTGGCCACCGCCACCTACAAGATTATTAAAGGCGGTAAACGTAAAGTCGCTGGAGCCATTAGCTTCGGTGGTAACACGACCGCGGTTAACACCATCGATAGTCCAGGTATTGGTTCGATCATCGTCTTCATCAATGCGTAAAATAGCATTGTTATTACCGGTTACCCCCTGCACATTACTAATATTTAAAGTGCCGCTAATATCATCGCCGATAGTAACAACCAGCAAATCAGTTACGCGAGAAAAATCTAAGCGATTATCACCGCCGCCACCGTTAATTCTTCCGGTGATTTCTGCATTAGCGCCATCTAAACCAAAGGTGTCATCTCCATCACCACCGATGATGGTACCAAAGTTAACAAAGTTAACAGTATTTTCAGCACTGGGATTCGAAGTAGGAAAAACTTGACCGCCGTTGCGATCGGTCACAGTCCAGGTTAAATTAATAGTGTCACTAACAGTTAACCAGTTATTAACTTCCGTGTCATTGTCGTCGCTCTCATTAGCATCGTTGGCGGCGCTTATGGTTTCAATATTATTAACATGTATATTAGTTGGCATATTAGTGGAATCGGGGTTAGTAGAAGTAACAGTGGAACCCAACTCCACCGCGACCCCGGCAGTTAAAATGCTAAGATCTAATGTGTCGCTGGCCGACGCACCGCCATCAATCAGACCGCTAATAATTGACCCTGTATCGCTAAAGGTAAAATTATCCGTACCTTCACCACCCGTGATATTTTCAATACTGGAGAAACCTGCACCCACACCAGTAACAGTACCCACATCAGCGCCGCTAATATTCCAGGCAACTATATCGCCACTGGCACTGTTAACCGTTAGCGAATCATTGTCACCGCCGCCTTGAATACTTCCGGTAATGTTGCCGCTTTGTAAGGTAAAGTTATCGACAAAGTCACCGCCGATAAATGTTTGCATGCCGGTGAAGGCAATATTGGCGTTAAGAGTATTGTCTGTTCCAATTAGCCAGTTATTGGCTCTATTAAGACTGGTTAAGGTATCGTTGCCACTACCTGCATTTAATGTGCTGGTAATAGCACTGGCAGTATCAATGGTAAAACTATCGTTACCCCCTAAGGTATTTAATTCACCAAAGTCGGTAGATATCGTGACCGTATCCACAGCGTTATTACCATTGGCCACGTCTATACCAATGAAGCTGACATTATCAACCGTATGACCCGCACTTTGAATTGTCCATGTGCTCGCTGATGCATGGCGTATAGTCAGAGTATCAGTGCCGCCATTACCATTTACTGAGGCTGTTAAGCCGTCGATAAAAATATTAATTTGATCGTTGTCGGCACCGGCTTGTATTGGGCCGCTGACATCTGCGCGTAAATTAAAGGTATCATCACCGCCTAGACTATCAATACTGCCAGCAAATGCACTATCAATTTCAAAAGTATCGACCCCAGCATTGCCCACCAAGGCATCAATATTTAAGAAGGAAGTTACACCAGTAACAGAGCCTTCTGAAACACCGGTAATGGTCCAAGTATTTACACTATTATCTGCAGTTAAAGTATCCGTGTTACCGGCACCGTCAATACTGCCCGTAATAGAACCGCCGGCTAAGGTGAAGTTATCCTGCTGACCTCCCCCTACTAGGAAGTTAAAGTCAACAAAGCGCAGGCCACTAACGGTACCTTCATTAACATCATCAATATTCCAGGCGTTAGTTTGATCAGCGGCGGTTAAACGGCTATTAATATTATTACCGACAATACGCTCGACTTCGGTAAAGTCATCACCAACGGTAATATCTACAGCCCCCACTTGGGAATAATCAATAGTGTCTTGGGTAGTATGGCCACCGCCGTTGATAGTGCCAGTAATCGATCCCATTACTGCAAAGTTAAAAGTGTCGTCGCCACTGCCACCAAATAAATTATTAAAATCTTCAAACGCTATACCAGCGACGGTGCCATCATTAACATCGTTAATTTGCCAAGTATTATCACCATTTACAGCGCGTAAATTACTTTGGTTACCGTTACCAATAATACGCTCAACACCTGCTACGCCTTGAACATTTCCTCCCAAGGTAATATCCACACTGGCTAGGGCTGAAAGATTTACCGTGTCACGGGTTCGCTCACCAAGAGCATCAATACTGCCACTAATTTGGCCAGTGGCGGTGAACACAAAGGTATCGTCTTGGTCACCACCGAATAGGCTATTAAAGCCACTAAAGCGAATACCATTAACTTCACCCGTGTCGGTGCCATCGATTAGCCAGTTGTTGTCAATATTAGCCGCTCGTAGGGTACTATCTACAGCATTAATTTGTTCGATATTAATAAGATTGGTATTAAGGGTAATATCTTGGGATGTTTGATAGGTAACCGAGTCGGCACTAGTTTGACCACGGCCATTAATAATACCGGTGATACTGCTTCCCGAGGTGATGGTAAAATCATCATCATCGGAACCACCAGTTAAATTGCTCACATTAACAAAACTCAAAGTACCGTTTGAATTTGCTAAGGTGCCGTCATTTTGGCCAGTGATATTCCAAGTATTAGCTTGGTTGGCTGCCACTAAAGTGGTATCAGAATTATTTCCAATAACACGTTCAACACCACTGACATCAAACACGGTGGTATCCGTTTGCACCACATTGGCCACGGTTAAGTTTCTGACATCCACTGTATCGCGCGAAGATTGATTCCCTGCCGCAATAGTGCGAGCAATACTGCCACCGGTCATAAAGACAAAGGTATCGTTGCGATCGCCACCGACTATATCCGTAAAGCCAAAAAAGTTAATGCCATTAACGTTTCCTTGGTTGGTGCCATCAATCGTCCAGGTATTGGTAATGTTTTGGCCGCGCAGGAAGCTGTCAGTGCCGTTACCTCGTAAGGTTTCGATATTGGCAATGCCAGTGCCGAGGGTAAGATCGACCGTCATCATGTCGATATTTCTATAGTCTGCTTCGTCGCCCGTTGTGTGGCCACCACCATTAATGCTTACAACGCTGCTGGAATTATTAGCAAAGACAAAGTTATCATCTGCACTGCCGCCGACTAAATTATTAAAGTTAACAAAAATTAAATCGCTAGAGTTTACGTTACCACTATTGGCTGCAGTAATGTTCCAAGTATTATCCGTATCAGCACCTCGTAAAGTACTATTGGTATTGTTACCGATAACACGTTCAACATTCGTCACACCAAATATTGTGCTACCTACATCTTCGTCAATAGCGCTTGTAAGATTAGATAAGTCGACTGTGTCTCGCGAAGCTTGACCGACTGCATCTACCGAGCGAGCTGCGCCGGTAATACTGCCACCATCCATAAAGACAAAAGTATCGTCGCCGGCACCGCCGACAAGTTGGTTAAAGTCTTGGAATTCAATCGTGGACACACCGTCGGAAATACTCCCGGCATTGGTAGCATTGATAGTCCAGGTATTTGTCGTGCCGCCGGTGAGAACGCTGGTAGTGTTATCACCAATAACACGTTCAACACCACTCACACCTCGAATCGTATTGCTAACCCCCACATTGACGTTGGCAATGTTACTCACATCCACGGTGTCTCTAAGGTTTTGCATACCCGCATTAGCACTGGTAACAGTACTCATGTCATTCATAAAAACAAAAGTATCGTCGTTATCACCACCGACTAAAATATTAAAATTTTCAAACAATAAACCGTTAATATCACCGCTGTTGGCACCGGTGATCGTCCAGGTATTAACAGCATCAGCCCCATTTAATCTACTAGAAGTGTTATTACCAATAACACGTTCAGCATTTGTCACACCATAAATCGTCGTACTTGTCGCAGGGTCAGCCACGTCGATACTAATATTCACTAAGGCAAGGTTTGATAGATCGACGGTATCACCCGAGGCTTGACTACCGGCATCAACCATTCCAGTAAGGTTGCTTGTAGCGCCCATAAAAATAAAGGTATCGTCGCTATTGCCACCGGTAAGATGATTAAAATTCTCAAATAAAAAACCGTTGAGATCGCCATCATTTTCGCCAGTGATGGTCCAGGTATTAACTTCATTCGCACCAACCAGTGTACTGTTAGTATTATTACCAACAACACGCTCAATATTAGTAAAGTCACTGGCCCTTACTGAGACAGCTCCGGCAACAGCGGCAAAATTAACCGTGTCAGTATCCATAGTACCCGCACCGTCAATAGTGCCGGTAATATTTGCGCCATCGCTAATGGTAAAAGTATCGTTAGCGGTGCCCCCGACAAGATTATTGAAATCGGTAAAGGCAAAACTGCCATTAATATTACCGTCGTTAACTCCGGTAATGGCCCAGGCATTAACACTATCAGTAGCGGTTAGGGTACTGTTGTTTGAACCGGCCCCGTCATTATTGCCAATCACCCGTTCAAAGCCACTAACATCAAAAATTGTTGTACTAGCAGCGATATTGACTGAAGCGAGATTAGATAGGTCGACAATATCTTCACCGGTTTGCGCACCTGCATTAGCGCTATCGATACTGCCGCCAGTCATAAAGACAAAACGATCATCCAGTGTACCACCGGTTAAAATATTAAAGTTTATAAATTCAAAACCATTAATATTACCGTCGTTGATGCCAGTAATTGTCCAGGTATTTACCGTATTTTCACCTTGAAAGGTACTGTTAGTATTATTACCAATAACTCGCTCAATATTAGTAAAATCACTTCTTGAAACAGAGATAGCGCCCGTTACGGCTGCATAACTAACCGTATCACGATTATTTTGGCTGGCGCCATCAATCACGCCTTCAATATCGCCTAGTCCATTAGCATTAAACACAAAACTATCATCGTCACTGCCACCAGTTATATTTCTAAAGCTGGAGAAAGTCACACCACCCACATTACCGCTATTAGTACCATCGATATCCCAGGTATTAACGCTATTAGCACCCACTAAGGTGGTGCCCGCCACAGCATTACCGGCAACCACCTCAATATTTGAAAAATTATCTAAATTTGCAGTAACTGCCGTAGTAACGGCAGCATAGCTGACCGTATCGTTAACGCTTTCACCTGCTCCATCTATGGTGCCAGAGAGGCTGCCACCATTAGCAAAGTTAAAAGTATCATCAAGTGCGTTGCCGGTAAGATTATCAAAATCAGAAAAGTCGATGCCGTTTACATCACCAGAATCCACACCATCAATCGTCCAGCTATTAACAACGCCAGCATCAGCAATGATTGTACTGTCAGCATTCGCAGCGCCGCTAAAGCTTTCAATATTTAAAAACTCACTGAGACGCACCATGACTGCATTGGTAATAGTTGCAGCAAAACTCACACTATCATTAACGCCGTCGGCACCATCTACATTGCCACTAAGAGCTGCGCTGCTGTTGGTAAATTCAAAATTATCCTGGCCGCTGCCACCGGTAAGATTTTCAATGGTATTAAAATTAAAAACAGAATTAAGGGTGCCGCTATTGGCGCCGGTTATTTGCCAGTTATTAAACGCTGGCGCTAGTTGATCAGGGCCAACTAAAGTATCGCCAGAACCACCTAAGCCATTAATGGTAAAAGTACCACCGCTCCAGGTAGCGCCGCTGCCAATAGTGAACGTGTTATTGTTTGCATTGCCATTAACGGTAATATTTCCTGGGTTACCACTATTTGTTCCATTTGCCCTGATAGCGCCATTAGCCGTAAAATTATCACTAACGGTAATAGTGATATTACCCGCATCGTTATTATCTGGATCTAAACCAAAAGTATGCACACTGCCTAGGGTAATACTATCGCTACCAGTAATCGAAACATCACCACCGTTTTCGCTAGGACTACTCACCCCTGAGGTATTAATATTCACCTCACCCATAAAATTAGTTTGGTCGAGTTCAATCGTAAGACCACGAGCTATTAAAGATGCAGTTCCCATTACCGTAACGGCACCATCATCCACAATACCTTGGCCACTGGGTGCATTGGACGTCGCCACTAAATTACCAAAAATAGTTGACGCTGAGCTACCACCAATCAATAAGCGATCAATATCATTGAGTGTGGCATTATTTGCAGCTTCGATAATTAACGATGAGCTATTAAAGTCATTATTTCCCGTTAAAATAATATCAAAAGGATTTCCACCATTGTCACGGTCAGTATTAAAAATAGCGGTACCACCATTAACTATTGTACCGGCTACATCCGTTTGTTGAATAAGGCCATCGGTGCGTACGGTAATTTCATTAATTGCTATGGGCCCATTAAGGGTAACCGTATTATTAAGATCGATAATTAAATTACTACCGGGTGCAGTAAATGCCCCGGTATTTGCGACGATGCCATCAAGAATAAAACTGGTGGGACGGGTAAAATTGCTGGTAAAAGTTATATCGGCAACATCATCAGGGCTTGAGATATTGGCAAGCACTTGAATTTCAGAATTCAGCTGATCAGCCGTTGGCATAGCTGGAATAGCGGCATTTCCCGCTGAGAAATTAAAAATATTGGTACCCGTTCCTATCATGCGCTCAAAATTAAAATTGCGATGAAAGGTTAAGTCGTCTCCAGCTGCAATGGTAATGGTGACATCATCACTGCCATTATAATCCCAGTTATTGACATCGGAAAAATCAAGTGCCGTTGCATCCAATCTTCCCAAGCTGATATCACCATCAGCATGAATAGTAATATCACCGGTTCTCCTAATATCACTAGAACTACCAGGAGAACTATCGCCGCTATTATTATTTTCAGAGCCATTATTAATATAGGTAAATAAGGAGGCGTTATCAAAATCGCTATTAAAATTACCCGTAATCGCTGCACCACTTGCACCAATAGTAATATCGCCGCCTTCAGTGCCAACAAAATCTCGTGTATCGCTGGGGACTGTGGCATTGCCAATGGTAAAGTTACGGGCCGAAGTTACCGTAAAATTACCACCTGTTAACCAAATATTATTACCCTGTGAATCAGATGCTTGGATAGCAATATCGCCACCCGCTGCCAAGGTAATATTTAAAACATCATTCCCACTTTCATTATCGATGTTAATGCCATTAAAGTTAATATCATCTCTGGCGCTAAGATCAAAGGTAAGATTATGTGTACTCGTCGATCCATTTTCACCATAGGCAATACTTCCATTTAGATTAATATTTTGCGCATCCACTAATAATCTTGAACTGCCTACTTCACCCATATCACTATTATCATTACCACGCTCACCTATAGCAATGGTATTTAAAGCTGTAGTGCCTGAGGTAGTAATATTAATATTTCCATCGCCAGCAAAAGAGCTAACATCAATTGAGCCTGTAGATGAAAAGCTAGCGGCATTAACGGTTAAATCGCCTGCGGTAAAAATAAAGTCAGGATCGTTATTACCGTCATTTGTACTTATAAAACCCGACGATGTAACAACACCATTACTATTAATGAGAAAATTACCGCCGTTTGTATCAATAGTTGAACTGCCTAAAATAACGTCGCCGGCGGAGTCTTCAAAGTCAGCATTGAATTGTAGATTGAGAGCATTATTAGACGAGCTTATTTCATTCCCACCAGTGTCAATATTTCCATGTGCATTTAAAACCAAAGTACTACTACTACCCGAATAAATTAAAGCAGTATTAAAAGTAATGTCACCATTCTCTATCGATCCCATAGTGTCAGCAGTTTGTAAAGTTACAGTAGCTCCTGCACCACTATTATTTAAAGCCGAGGTCAATATACCTACATCTATACGAGCACCATCTGCATTTGAAGTAAATAGGGGGTCACTATCCATTATTCCTGTAGTAACACCTAAACTATTAATAGTTATATTGTTAGGATCAATCAACCACTCGCCACCACTTCCCAACACTGAAGAAATATCCGGTGCATTTAGAATTTCAAACCCCAATAAACCCGAGGTTTCAATAAACCCACCATTCCCCCCCAAGGCTCCGCCACGGGCAGATAAATCGCCATAAATACGCGCGGTATTATTGGCAAAGGTGATCACACGGCCACCATCGCCATTGATTAAGGCATCGGCTGAAATATTGGTGTGTTCACCAAGGTAAATAAAATCGGCATTACGTATTAATGGGTTAGCGCCTGTGCGATCGCCACCTACTAATACTTGGCCGCCACCGGTGCCACCAGAAGCATTAATTACAGCCTGATCGCTAAGGCCTACCTTATCGCCCAAGGCTTTAATATCCCCCCCATGGCCGTGATTGGAAGTGGCAGACGTTAGGCTGTTTTCTGTCAGTAAGGTGGTATCTTGACTATGAACTTCAATCCTACCACCCGCTTCTGAGACAGAGGCATTAAAAGCGGTAGTATCAGCGGTAATTCTGCCGGCACTGGTAATATTTTCCCCCAGTACCACAATATCACCGGCGTTATCGCCCGAAGTGCTGATACTGCCGCTATTCACCACATCGGCACCGGCACCCAAGGTAAAGGAACCATCATCATGCACCACCACACTGCGGGCATCACTAAGACCGCCGGCATTTACTGCCTGGGAAAAAATATCTTCACTAACACTGGCAGATAATAATATCTGGCCATTTTCGGCAGTAATCTCCCCGCTATTGATTACCGCCGCATCCACACCGATGTCTTCTTGCAGCACGGCTTCGCTCACCCGCACACCTAATAAACCTGCTGCATCAAAAGTAACAACCGCTTCCTTACCTGCCGCTAGGGTGACACTGCCCAGTTGTGCGCTAATCAAGCCTTGGTTTTCCACTTGTTGACCAATCAGAGCGACACTGCCACCAGTGGCGGCGTTAATTAGGCCGGAGTTAATCACTACACCATCGGTGCCTTCTAGGGCCTTAAAGGTGTAGTCCCCATTCATAAAGTCGGCAGGGTCAATAGATAAACCACTGGCTAAAATCCCCCCGGCATTAATGACTGAGCCGGCACCAAAGACGATACCGTTAGGGTTGACCAACACCACATGACCATTGGCATCGATACGGCCATTAATTTGCGAACCGTAGTTACTTAAAATACGGTTTAAAGCCACCGAGGAACTGCCCGGTTGTACAAAGTTAACACGCTCATCACTGCCCACATCAAAGCTCTGCCAGTCAATGGCCAAACGCTCGGTATTTTGATTGATCGTGGTGGTATTACCGGAACGGTTAATATTACCTGCGCCACCGACAATCTGCCCCCCTTCAGGCCCGGCAGATGCCGTTTCCGCCAGAATTAGGCTGGAGATGGCCAGGCTTAAGGCGCACTTTTTCAAGGTCCACTTTTTCAAGGTGCTCTTGTTAGAAGATGAAGGTAATAAACGGCGAGAAACAGAAGAACCTGTAAGCACACGACGGGAAACTGCGCGTCTCATATACTTTTCCTATAGGTATGTCACGTCCCTTGGCGGGAGATTTTAACAATCAACACAGCACAGTATTTCGCCTGTGCGTTTTTTAATACACATAACCAGCAACTTAGGCACTGGCCTTAGATATACACATTTCTCAATATACGAATCGATTTACACATTTAGTTGCATTTTTTTTAGTGGCAGTTACCAACGCTGTAGCACCTTTGGTGACAGTTACCACCGCTATAGCAGCAGATATCAGCCCGTGGCACACAATGGGCTTATCATGACCCCAATAGTTTTTTTGTTATCGTAAATTTGCTCTACCCTTCCGATCTATAGGCTACGTATGCTAACGACTAGGTATTCAGACCATATCAGAACACTTAGGGGCATTTATTATCGAAGGGCGAACTGTACACAAAACAACCAAAAAAAGTAATAAAAATCTGAAATTTGTTATATTTTTGCCACACATCCAGCACTTTTAATGATTTACGCACCAAAAGAAGTGGCTCTCAGCTCCTAACAAAAGACATATCACCCAATTATTCTAGTGTGATAACCCCTTTAGGATTTTTCACCAGCCCCTGATGAATGTCACCCTTATTAACGCCGCAAAAGCCAGCACAATTATTACCAAAATGATCATTACATTAGGCTCGCACTGTGCTAGCTGCCCCAATACACAAGGCAAAGCCACCTATTATTTTATGCGCTTTAATTTTCTCAGAAATACACCATAAGTGCTATATTGGCGAGGTGAGTTTTTATAAATGACGCCATAAATATTTAGAGATTATGGCGACAAATAAGATTCTCTATGGACAGTTGCGGATTGTAAATAATAGGAAAAGATTATTTACTATTTGCCATTATCAATACCAAGGCATAACAGAAAGGGTCAAAACATATATTGTAACTGGATACTATTGGGGTAGATACATGTGTATCTACCCCAAATAAATAAAAATCAGTCTATCCTAGGTGGCCTAATTACTCCCTTTAAGCATCCGCTTCAGCCCATTTCTGATTTCCCTTTCTAAACGTAGACTCGAAAATTTTAGCTAAGGACTTTGGCTTACCAGAATGCTTCTTAAATGAATCTACAGCCGTAACACCTATTGTAATTAAGGCCGCAGCTGCGACGACATATTGGCCTGAAGTCATACTTGCAAAAAGTGTCGGCATCGCCTTAACCGCCGCTGTCATGCCCACTTCTTTAGTGGCAATTGCCACTGCTGTAGCGCCACCACCTTTGGCCGTGTAAGACGATGCTTTTTTGGCTAATTCAATCGCTGTTGTTTTCACAACCAGCTTATCACGTAAATTATAGGGGTTTCTATTAACACCTGCATAATGTGCTCCTGCTGCCTCGCAAGCTTTTTCTAACTCTTTATCTGATAGATCTAGAGGATTGGAGAAATATACTTGATGACCAGAGTCCGACAGTTGATACATTGCATTTGTCTCGGAACGTACGCCAACATTTGACTGCTGCTTAGCCGTATTAGCCGGGCTACGCTTCATTATATCGGATGCGGCCTTAAATGTATGGCAGCCTTCCCCATGCACCAACCAATTAACAGGGGTATTAGCCTTGCTTGCTTGCTGAATAATAGAGGCAAGTTCTTCAGCGGTAGTAGGGTTTTTATGTTGCTTTTTACTTACATAAAATAATGTATATTCGTCATCTTCATTGCCTGCTTCATTAATATTAAGGCTTCTGGTCTGATCATAAGCTTTAATAATATGCTCGCCCAGCTCACGCCCAGCATCTTCATGGGTATCAAATTTGCCCGACACCGCAGCGTAAATAGCAGTGGGATTACTTTTTCTTACCGCATCCTTCCAACGCTTTTGTGGTGCATCTTTAATAGCTCGAAGCTTTTCAGATTTTATCTCCCAACTACCTAGTGCTTTCCTAACTTGGTATACACCTGTTTCGCTTCGCTGAGCATCTGACAGTACTAACTTTTCAATAAAAATACTGCCATTACTCATATAGTAATCAAAACTGCTACCTTCAAATTTATAGGTGCGAAAGTCCCCGGCCCTATTTAGGGTGCGACTATTAAGAGCGTCTGCATTTAGCCCAACAACAGCTCGATAAATGGTCATCAAATTATAATCTTTCTGATAATTCTCCTTAATCCCCATAAATACGGGATAAGACGCTGCATCGACATATACATCTCGGCCTGCCCCCGCATATCGTGAATAAATTCGCTTAAACCCTGAATTACTTGCCATAATATTGTCCTTGCTTAAGAATGATATAAATTTTTAATTAAAGGGATAGATGGAGGGGGTGACCCGCGTTTAAGAATATTGTCATCGGAATCAAGCTTATGATAAACCCAAGGTTCCGGATCACGTGTTGCTGAATATGTTTTTTGATCACAAAGCTCTAGCACTTGCTGCTGACGCAGCAACATAGAATCTGTCAGAGTTAAATCCAAAGTACTTGTAATAGAATCCATCACACCTCGTAAAAAAGGAAAACAATATTCTTTTGGGGAGTAACCATAAGATAAAAACTTAACAGTGAGATATTTGTTATCATCCAGAGGAGTAAAAAGATATTTTCGTAAACCCTTACCTCCGCTAATATTCCCTGAGTTTTTGTACTTTTCCTGATCCGGATGAGCTTCATACTCTATCCACTTAACGGCATTAATAGTACGAATTTTCCAATTAATCGGAGTGATATGCTGATTGCCAACCCCACCAGGGCCAACTGCATGATAAGTGTCGTGCAGCGTGATTGCCTCAAACTGTTCTGGCGCAAAACATGAGACACCATCACCAAAAGGGGCGGCATCCATTACAAAAACAAAGCAATCGACTGCACATAAATAGGTGTCACGCCACACTACGCCATATACATTCGAACTTCGTTGCAATATCGTCAAGTAGTTTAATTGTTCTTTTCTATACTCGATTGTTCGGGTTTTTGTTAAATCTGCATAAGCCGTAGTGTCATAAATATTAATATTGGTCTGAATTTTAACTTCTCGGGTTTCGCTACTATGACAAGGCACCGATATACTAAAGCTATTGCCGGATAAATTTGTTTCTAAATAGTCTGGATTATCTAAGCCTTCTATATAAGGATGCTTACTTGAAGCCAGTAAGCGCTTTATCAATGACATATAAACTAAAACCCTATGCTAATAATTTTATATAGTAGCCTTATTGCCACAAGTTACTTGATTGTAATACACATCGCTTGGTCTATTAAGATCTTGTTTTACTTTCAAAGTATTGATGGCCAATGTTGTATAATGTAAATGGCTTTGTATCAGAACCATGTAGTGGACGTACTATATAAGGCTTTTGCTTTGGTAGAAGGAGTCTTTCGAACATAGGGGCAAATACACTTCCGGTTGTTAGTCTAGTATGACATTTATTGAATACACTAAAGAATATCCGTTTAAAAAACGATCATAATTATAGAATATGATCTTTATCTATAACAAGTAAGAAATCACATTCTTTTAGAACAAGATCTCTACTCTAAAGCCAGATTAGAGTATCCGCCCTCCTTCATTGTAATAACAAGGTAGAAAAACGCTAAAAGCTATATCGAATAACGGCTATTAGGGATTTAGCTATGTTTACCGAATACTTGTAAGTACAAGGCTTGCACCTGCTATAAATCCATTGAAGGAATAACTGGCGGTGGCGATCCTCGCTTAAGAATATTATATCTAGAATCCAATTTATGGTAGACCCAAGGTTCAGGATCTCGTGTTTCGGAATATTTTTTTTGCTTACATATTTCCAAAACTTGCTGTTGACGTTGTTGTAAGGAATCCGTTAGCGTTAAATTTAAAGTATTTGTAACAGAGTCCATTACACTCCGCAAAAAAGGAAAGCAATATTCTTTGGGAGAATAGCCAAAAGAAGTAAAATTAACGGTAAGATATTTGGTATCGTCTAAAGGGGTAAAAAGATACCTTCGTAAGCCCCTACCTCCACCAATATGCCCCGAATTCTTGTACATTTCCCGATCCGGATGAGCCTCATAGGCTATCCATTGTACGCCATTAATGGTACGTACTTTCCAATTAAGCGGAGTAATATATTGATTGGCTCCACTACCTGGGCCAATCGCATGGTAGGTATCATGCAGCATAATGGCCTCAAACTGTTCTGGCGCAAAACACGAGATATTATTGCCCAAAGGCGCCGTATCCATTACAAATATTAAGCAACCAATTGTACACAAATAGGTATCACGCCACAGTACGCCATATACCGTTGAGCTACGCTGTAACACCGTTAAATAGTCAAATTGTTCTTTGCAATACTCGATTGTTCTGGCTTTTGTTAAATCTGCATAAGCCGTAGTGTCATAAATATTAATATTGGGTAGCATTTTAACTTCACGTCTATCACTACTATGACAAGGCACCGATATACTAAAGCTATTGCCAGATAAATTTGTTTCTAAATAGTCTGGATTATCTAAGCCTTCTATATAAGGGTGCTTACTTGAAGCCAATAAGCGCTTTATTAAGGACATAAAAATTAAAACCTTATTAATATTACGATACTAAATTTACAAATATAAAAAGCTGAAAAAAAAATTTCCACTTATAAACATTTGCAAGAAGACACTGTTTAAGATTAAAGCCAATTCAGTTAATACTAATTTTCTTAAGTCTTAATATAAGGTTTTCTCTTTAGTGCAGGAGGTTTTAGGTAAAAGTAGGAGGCACAGTTCCAATTGCACGTTTATAAAATCCTTATAGGAAGAGTCTTAGCACTTTAATTGTTTGAAGTATATAACTAGTCGCAAAACATGGCTGAAAGCTTTTTATTATGACAATAAATGACGAAGTGTATTACTCACAGATACTCCGCCATTTACTTAACACATTAATACTAAATTAATCTACACTATCGCCACGAGAGATAAAAACACGTTCGCCAGAAACAATATCTACCGCTAGTACTGCATCTAGAATTCTATCAACAACAAAGGCATAACCTAGACTATCATCGTAGTGAATTTCTTCTGGTTGACTAAAGGCATTTACATTATCAGGTGTCGTAGAGTCTGAAAAAATTAAACGTGTTCCTGTATCAAGATCTACCTCAATTAAGCCATCAATAGCACCATCGTTATTAACTAATAGGCGATTTCTTTCCCTGTCTATTACCAATGTTCTAGGATCATCAAAAGCTGGAGTCATGGCATCACTAAATATTGTACGTGCGCCGGTTAAAGGATCAAGGCTATAAATGAGAAGGAGCTGACTATCTACAAGAAATAGGCGATTATCTGCATCATCAAATACTATTCCACGTGCATTTAGAATTCTATTTGAGGTATCTGTACTTGGTACAGGCCCACGATCAGGTCTTTGGCTTGAGAATACTGTTCTACCACCACCCGCTATATTCATAGTTGTAATGCCAAAATTTTGATCTGAAACTAATAACCTACTGGCATCATTTGGATCAAGAATCATTTCACGTGGCGCACTAAAAGGTAAAATACTATCAGGTACAGTGCTACTGGATTTAACTTCTCGCAGACCACCATTCAACCTTACCTCAAAAATAGTTCCAGCTAACGCATCACTTACCCATAGGATTTCGTTGGTTTCATCGATTAACAATCCCTCAGGTAAATCGAGAGGTGTCGAAATATTCTGGGTCATGTTATCAGATAATATCTCACGTACCCCTGTCATTAGATTAACAGAAAATATCGCCTTTAAATCACGATCACTGATATAAATTAGGTTCCTAGCAGAGTCAAATGCAATACCTGAAGGAAAAGACAGCGGATTATTACTATCAGGAAAATCTCCCATTGCCGTATCGCTTTTTACCATGACTGATGTGGTAGTGCTATTGCCGGCTGCATCGCTTACCACTACATTGAGGGTGTTGTCGCTATCAGCCGTTAGGGGCAGGTTTTCAATTTCCCAGGTGTCAAAAGTACCGTTGGGGCCGGTTGCGGTTGCTGCCACACCATTGACCATGACGGAACTTACACCACTGGTATCATCGCTTGCGGTGCCGCGAATATTCACCGTTGTGCCTTCTGTCATAGAAACTGGCGGCGGAAAGGCGATGGTGGCTTGTGGGTCGGTGCCATCAGCGAGGGTGGTGATGGTAAAGGTGCTGGTGACACCACCAATATCCAGTGTAGTGCTAACATCTGTGGAGACGGTGCTTGAGGAGGTGCGTCTTACTTGTACACTTTGGCCATCATCTACCGTACCGGCGCTAGTGGTAAAGGTGCCGCTGTCTATGCTGTATTCGCCATCGGTAATGGAGATCGGGGCGCTATTGTCAATGCCGGCAACGGTAATGGCATTGGACGTAACCACGGCAGATAGTGCAGCACCAGTGGCGGCGGTAAAGGTAAAGGCGTCGGGTGTGGTGTCGAGCATACGCGTGGTGATCACAAAATCGCCACTAACGCCGCCAATGGTGAGTCGTACGGTGGCGGTTTGATCAAACATGTCCGATGAGGTGCCACGCACTTGCACCATTTGACCATTGGTGACGGTGCCTGCTGCTGCGGTAAATGTGCCTGAATTAATCGAGTATTCCCCGCCGGCAACACTAATGGCCGTCGCCGCGTTTATACCTGCTACTGTAATGGCATCTGATGTAATAACAGTACTTATTTCCGCACCGCCCGATGGCGTCAGGGTGAAGGTATTGGGAGTGGTATCAGGTGGCACGGGCGTTGGTGTCGGGGAGCCGCCGCCTCCGCTGCCACCGCAGGCAGCAATAATAAAAGACGCGGAGGTGAGGATACAAATTGAGCGCAATGATTTGAGATCACATACCATCTGTGAATAACTCCATGTTGGAAAGTGTGTAAGGGATATCGTTGGATAGTAATAATTATCTATTGCCTAGCAGAATCTAATGTCTGTTATCGGCGATGTCGTATTACTTATCGTGTGTTCTTAGTTACATTGTTAATTTATGTTCTTATTTCGTCTGTAGTCTTATTTATATTGTTTATCTTGTTTATCGAATTAGTGTCCCAGTGTTGGATCTTGTGATTCTCTCAAAAAGTGTTGCTAAGTTCTATGATATGGACTTCAAATAGTTGAAAAAATATGGACAAAAAACCGCATTCCTCCCTATTGTGGCACCTTAAAAAACCTTATCAACTTTATGTTTATGAGGTCGCTTTTTACGCCCAACCGCCACACGGATTCAAAATTGTTGACTCTTATGGCATTCGTCCACGGAGAATAATAACCCTTAACAAAATCCCCATTTGTTCATTTTGTTGCAGGGCTTGGTTGTCATAATAAAGTTGGAATACAAAGCTGAATGAAGTACTTTTCATTTTTATCAATTTTTCCTTAAAAGGTATATAATGGCACTCTACTGATTCTGGCTCAGCAAGGATTAGATTTGGATATAGCTGAATACAGCCGGAAGTTAATAACACCGGCTAAAAACAGCGATATATTGTAAGCAAGACAATAATAACAAACTCACAATACACTCAAATAAGGATCTTGTAATATGTCGGATTCCGGTAAATTTTCCGACCAGACATTCGATTTAAAAAGTACTGATATTAAGGAAATAGAAAAACACTACCAAAGGATTATTACGTATCATATTGAACTTGCCCGTCTGCCTACTTTTTTTGGCTGGACAAACCGCGTGATGATGTCGCTACAGATGCGCCTTGGCAAATCGCCCCTGGAAATTGCTGATATTGCCCAAGAGCTGGATATTCCCACGAGAACCTTACAAAGCCACTTAAGCCAAGAAGGCACTAATTTTTCTAACCTGCGCGACCTTGTTAGAAAACACTACGCCATTGAATACTTATTGGAAGGTAAACGAGTGGAAGATATTTTCCCGATGTTGGATTTTAAAGATAGAACGGGATTAATCAACGCATTCAAACGTTGGACGGGGCTGCCACCCAACCATTTTCGCAAACTCTATAATGTTTATGTTAAAGGCAAGATATAAAGCCTACTAGCACACTCTATGACGGTAAAAACTCTATTGGGAAAGTCACCGTCACTGTCTCCACTTCTTTTGCTGTAAACTTGAAATTCTTAATGCGCGCAACTAAGCGCTTTTCAAGTTTCGGGTCATTGAGTTCACTAGAGGTAATTTTCACCGCTGTGACAGAACCATTGGGTGCGATGGTAATTTCCAATACAATTTTCCCTTTCAGCCCAGGCTTTTTGCGCCGCTCACGGTTGTATATGGAGTATAAGGGGCCTTTATTTTGGTCGAACACCATGGTCACTTCCTCTTCAGAGCGAACATTGCCGGAACGCTCTTTGCCCCGCTCAGCTGCACTTGCAGATGCACTACCTTCAACAGTATCGCCTTTCAATAACGAGGCATTGACTAAAGCAATTTCACGCTGAGAAAGTTGGGTGGAACTGACACCACCGACATAGTCTGAAGTATTCACACCACCGCTGCCTTGGCCAGCAGTTTTGGTCAAGGCACTGGTATCCAAAGCCGCCACTTGTTGGGCGCTTTTGGAGGATTTTTTTACCTTAGCGCCTACATTAGCACTGACGTCTGTGGTGTCGATAAGGTCGGCAATTTCAGCGCTCAAGGCTAGTAAACCGCTTTTTTGCGCTTTATCACGCGCTTGTTTTTCAACTTCGGTTAGAGGCTTCTTTTTCTCAGCTTCGGTTTCCGTGCGTCTGACCACCTTGGGTTTAGGCGTAGGTATTGGCGTTGGCACCGGTGTGGGCGCGACCGTAGGTTTAGGTGGTTCAGGTTTTTGTTGCTGATTAATAAATTGCGCTACACGTTCTGGCACCGCTTGACGCGCAACGCGCTCCTTTGGCGGTACATCGATAGATGTCACCACAACAGCAATCACGAGCATTATCGCCATGACAATGGCGATAATTGCGTAAAATACTCGCGTTTCCTGCGGTTGGCTGTCGGGAGCCCAGCTCAGCGCGAGAGTGCTGTAGTTGCGTAAGTGGCGTGCCGTCATGGTGTTATAAACAATTAGTTAACTTTATTTACCACTTGCGTGGCAGCAAAGGCAATATTGGTGTAATTGGCTTGCTGACAAGTGGTAAGAATTTTTCGCACAATATCGTAGGAGGTGTTTTCATCTCCCATGATTGTAATATTTCTCCCTGCACCGCTTTCATTGCCCTGCAATGAATTTGCCGAGAGAAAATCCAACTCCGTTTTCAATGCGGGAATATCGTCTTGGCCGTTATCAGCTAAGGCCGAAAGATCCGCCACCTTTCTACCTTGCACTAAAATATTGGTTTTAGTAATAGCAATGACTAAGGTTTCAGCTGGTGCTTTTTTGGCAATAGATGTCGGCAAGGTTAAATCTTTATTGCTCGGCAACTGCTGTGTATTAGAAGAATTCACCAATAAAAAAAACACTAAAATAGTGAAAATATCCATCAGAGACACGAGGTTTAACGGCGATTGCTTTGCTAGCTTATGGTGCCGCTCCATACGACGGACACGCCGAGACTGCTCTTTCATTGGCCGCCTCCTTGATCGCTACTTTGCTCATCGACAGCTTCTTCAAATTGAGGAATATCACCAATGGACACTTGAGGGAACAGAACCACAGTTTCCAAACTTGCTGCTTGCACCACATCGATACTGCGCACACGATCCATTACCGCAATCATAGTTTTATAACTGACACCGCGATCCATCAGCAAAGCAATATTCTGTTTTTCTGGAAAACGGGTTTTTAACGTTAATAAAATCTCGCCAAAGGGCTTCCATACTTTGCGTTGAATATCGTCAAAGGGAGCACCGTTATCATTGCGTGCAATGGTTTTAAATGGGCCAACATTAGGATCCTGGACAATCAAAGTATCTTTGGTAATTAATACTTGCAGTTGCAAATCGACTTTGGGGTTTTCTTTTTCTTCTGCTTTTGCGTCGAGTGCTGGCAAATTTAATTCAAGCACTGTCATGCGTGAAAACACCGCAGTAATTAACAGGAAAGGAACCAGTATCACCATAAGATTCATAAAAGCGGTGATATTAAGTTCTACCGTCGTCTCCATACGTTTGCGCTTACGACCAAGCTTCATAAATACTACTTACTCGTCGCAAATCAGGTTAAGGCATTTCACCGCTGCCATTTCAAGATTATCCACTAAGCGGGTGGTCCGCGTGGCTAAGTAGGAATGGATAAGAATAAGTGGGATAGCCGCAGTCAAACCAAAGGCCGTGGTATTCATGGCCACCGAAATACTGGCAGACAATAAGTCGGCTTTTTCAGCAGGGTCTGCCGAGGCAACAGCGGTAAAAGCTTGGATAAGACCAATAATCGTACCTAACAGGCCAAGCAAGGTTGCAATATTTGCCAGGGTCGCCAAATAGTGAGTACGCTCTTCTAGTTGCGGGGTAACTTCCATAATGCCCTCTTCCATTGCCGCATCGACCAGATCTCGCTTCGCTTTTGCTTTATGACGAGCAAAACCATATTGCAACACGGTTGCTAGAGGCGATTTAACTTTTTGCACAGACTCATAAGCGCGTTCAAAATCATTGGCCTGTAACATTGGGGTTAAATTTTTCCATATTTTATTGGTTTTCCCTTGGACTGAGACGATATACAAAAAGCGCTCTATGGCGATCGCCAGTCCCAATCCCATTACCACTAAAATAGCGTACATAAAAGGTCCGCCGGATTGGAAAAATTGAATTAAATCCATATGTATTGCCTCGTCTTTATACAGCCTCACGCTGTATCAATACTTGTCTTAAATAATGTGTTGTAGATTATCAAAATAATGCGCAGCGCGCTTGCTTTTGTTTGTGCTTGTTTTTTTAGTTCTTTTTTTACTACCAGATAATATATTTATATTATCTCGGTCTGGTTTTATCTTTCGTCGCATTTCTTATTTCTTGAATCTCTTGCGTCGAAAAGGTCGCAGTATTGCCTAACAGTCTAAGCCCTTCGGGCCTGTCCTTATTATCTCGTGAGTCGTGATTATTTTTCAACTGGTCACTCATATTGGCCGCTGTTGGCGAAACAGCATTATAGCCTTGGTCGATAGAGTCAAGTACCTGACGTCGCTGCAGACGGTACTCAGAAAAACTGATCCGATGATTGTAGTAGTTATTGGTGAGTTCCTGCAGTATTGCAGAGAAGCTTTTATTTTGGTTCATCAGTTCTTTTTCGTATTATCTATTTCTCGTAAAATACGAAAGCCGGTTAAGGCATCCGCTTTTCCTTGAGTGCTTTCGCTCTTAGTTACCACACAATCTTCCATGGCCGTTTCATAAGAGCCCCCCATCGCTGCATAGCCTCCACCGTCACGTACTAATTCTCTAGCGTTACCTAAAGCATTAACTAAACCCCAGGCATTTTGTTGGCCAGATGTGGCTTTAATAAGGACACCACCTTTTTTAATGCCACGTGAATCAAGACGACAATTTCGATTGGAGTCTCGCTTTGAGCTATTGGATCTGGCTGCATAAATCCACTCAGCTTTGGTGGGTAGACGATATTTATGTTTGCTCGTGCGGCTCAACCAACTGAGATAATCTCGAATGGTTTTAGCGTCGATATCGGTACGAGGGTTTTTACTGTCCAAATCAGTACGCTCTTCACACTTGCTACTTTTGGCGCAGAATTTATTCACCGCATACACCGTCACTTCATATTTGCTAATGGCAAAGGCTTTAATACTGCCTTTTGCCGGCACCACCACCATCGAAGGTCCGCTGCCAAGATTGGTGCCTTCACTCTTTAAGCTATCGCGACAAATCGCCCGTTTGCCTTTTGCGCCTAAACCTGCCAGAGATAAGTCGCAAGGGTCTTTGGGAATAATTTTAATTCCGGCTACGGTGGCATTGTTAGGAAAAATTCGTAGCGCACGTTTTTTTAATTCTTGTGCACGCTCGGGGAAAGAACGGCCGGTTCTGGCAATACAGGATGACAGCCTGTTAACAATTTCACCTTCCACCTTGTTGTAACGCGAGCGGTCGAGCCTGCGTAATTCCGAAACGGCAATATCAATATCACGCATATTCATACTGCTGCGACAAGATACTTGCTTATTGACGGTCGCCATGGCTTTATCAAAGGCTTCGCTATTTTGCTTTTGTTTGTCTTTCTCTTTCTTGAGATTTAATCTTTTATTTTTTTCATTCTGAACTCTTTTAGCTTCATCTTCTTCACGTTTAGCAATCAACTGTTCTGCATTATCAATTCTCTCCAGAATCATCACTAACATTTTTTCATCATCAATGTAGCGGGAAATATTGGCATAGATTTCTCTAGCCCGAGGGATATTTTCCTCCTGGATGAGTTCTTGTATTTTATTGCTGTATGCAAGCCCTATTTTTTCTTTATGCTCAAGATGCCAGGAAACTTGCTGGGCATTGTCACCCGTAATAACTTTCAGCTGTTCAATAAGCTTTCCAAGCTCCGAGAATGCCTTCCATAACCGTTGCTCCCAGTTTTTAGTAAATTCCAGAGATGTTAGCGCCTCTTCGACAACCTCCTTATTTGCATCAACTTTAAACTCAATTTCGATCAAATTTATATCTATAGATGGTGGATCTTTTGGATCTTTAATAATTTGATACACCAACAAAGAAGTCACTACCAATAACACAGCACTTACGCTGGCGATCAAGAATGAGGACTTACGTTTTTGCGTTAACTCTGTCCAAAATTCTTCAACACTGTCAACCCGGTTCTCACGCTCAAACGCCAGTGCCTTTTCGATAGCTCGCCATTGCCGCTTACTGATATTGGGAATACGCGCAGGCTTGAGCTTTTGCTCTTTAGCATCGTTGGCGTGCACCCGGTTGAAAGGATGGTTGCCAGTAAACATTTCATAGGCGATACACCCCAGCGCATAAATATCGTCGCGTACGTCAGGGGTTTTTCCTTCGAGCATTTCCAAACTAGCGTAAGCCGGTGTCAACGCGCCAAGATTACCGGCATCAAATACGGTTTTGTCATCGACACTTTCTTCAAATTGCTCCGCTTTCGCCACCGCTCTGGCAATACCGAAATCAAATACCTTGGCTAAACCTTTATTGGTAACAAAAATATTACCGGGTTTAAAGTCGGAGTGAATAATACGCTGCTCGTGAGCATAGATAAGCGCTTTACTAATCCCCTCAAGTATCTGCCAAGCATCATCCTCGGGCAAACCCGTCGACTTATACTGGCTAATTAATTTATCTAGCGGCTTGCCTTCTAAAAACTCCATGGTCATGAAGACATTGTCGCCATCACGATCAAAATCGTGCACATTTACAATATTGGGGTGGGCGATTTTTTGTGTTTTACGGGATTCTCGCTGAAGCGCAATAAAAGCTTCTGGGTGAGATTTAAAGTCATCCCCAAGGACTTTGATCGCCACGTAAGGATCGCGGTCTTGAGCTTCAATTTTAAGTAAGTCCTGGGCTTTATATACCACCCCCATGCCGCCGGCACCTAGCACGCTCTCCAATACAAAGCGCCCTTTCAATAACTCTTGGCCGCTGTCGGTATATTGTTTGCGGTCTACGGGAACAAAGCCGCCAGTAATAGGGCTTGACTCGTGAGGTAAAAACTCGGAGGGAGAAGTTGCCACGGTGTGTTCACCATCAACAACTTTAGTGGCGTCCATTTTTGTTTTAGCCGGCTGGCTTTTAATGGGCTTAAACTGGGTCTTACTATTGTCTTGGTTGTCGGCAAAAGCGGCTGCCACATTTTCGGGTGAAGCTAGATTCGCACTGGCGCTGGCCTCTGAGGTGCCATCTGAGCTTTCAAGGGCGCGTGCCGAATTCAAGGGCGCAATGCGAGTTTTACTGTCGTCGGGGTTTTGGCTGGTAAAAGCACCTTCAATAGGTAATGGGCTTTCTAAAGGCGGCACGCCGGCAGGATTTATCGGTTGGCTCGCTTGCTGTGCACCTGCTCGACGATTATCAAAAC
The DNA here is from genome assembly GCF_002157225.2 of Agarilytica rhodophyticola. NCBI lineage: Bacteria > Pseudomonadati > Pseudomonadota > Gammaproteobacteria > Cellvibrionales > Cellvibrionaceae > Agarilytica > Agarilytica rhodophyticola. Next base: position 2,942,836 of record NZ_CP020038.1, on the reverse strand, counting down.
GTGTTCTGTCATCTGCTTGACTGTCACCTACGCCCTGTTCAGCTTGCAAAGTATTGTGTTGCGCTGAGGGCTCTTTATACTGCGCTAAAGGCTCTTCTTGCAGAGGGTTGGTTTTTTTGGCGGCGATACTGGCCAGTCGTTTTTCCAGTTCACGGGCTTTTTTTTGTGCCGCTTGTCGCCGCAAGAGTTCTGCGTCTTTGCTCTGTGCATTGCTGCTGTTATTACTCGCCTGAGCGCCCTTAGCGTTATTGGCCCCATTAGAACGTGGACTTATTCTCGTCTTGTCATCAGTGTTCGCGGCGGAAGTGTCAGAGAGGGAGTCTGACGACAACTTCACGCGTGTTTTATCGTTATCGTTCGACTCAGTCATAACAATTTTTTAATGTCCTTCTTCAACAGCATAAAGTTCATTTAAAACATATAGTTTCGTAAGCAGCGGGCCTGCATCAGGATTATTTCATATACGCCGGTGGCAATAAATGCATATCGTGTTTTAACAATATTTTCCTTCAGGGATTTAATGAAACGCTCCATAAGCCCTTTTAATAAGGCCTATATAAAACTAATCAGAGTCTCATTAACTTAGCATTCCAGGTTCCCCTTTCACAATGATCAAAGAAACATTGTCTTCAGCACCATTTTCAAGAGATGTTTTCATCAAATCAAGGGCGCAGGCTTCAGCATCTCGATGAGCAAGTTTAGCTTCTACATCGGATTTTGAGACTGAATTGTAAAGGCCATCACTGCACAACAAAAATGTGTCGCCTACTTGGGTACTAAACACGTTAACATCAACGAACAGTTGTGGCTCAACACCTACAGCTCGGGTAATGACATTTTTATTGGGATGGTTTTCCGCTTCTTCTGGTGTAATCAAACCCAACTGCACCATTTCCTCAACTTGGCTGTGATCTCGCGTTAACTGCTGTAACTGTCGATTACGATAGCGGTATAAGCGCGAATCCCCCACCCATAACACAACGCCCACATGCTGTTTGATCACCATACAGACAACGGTGCTACCCATGGTTTGATTTTCGAACATGACATTGGCATATTCAATAAGCTGTTGGTTGGCATCGAGTAAGGCGTTCTCGATAGCATCTACATAATCACTCAAACTCTCAGAGGGCTCTACCGTTTCCAATAGTTCGACGATTTTCTGGCTAGCCAGATCGCCCACTTGATGGCCGCCCATACCGTCGGCAACCGCCCAGAGATAATAGTTGGATTCTTCAAAGAGAGAATCCTCATTCACTTTGCGAACACAGCCCACATCTGATAGCCCATAGCTTTTCCATGCGATTGGTCGTCTAAATGTAATATCTGTCATTTATTTTATCTGCACCCTAGCCGTGCACCTTTATGAATGTCCATCTTTGTCACTGTAGCATACCATCTCTTCACCACGATATTGAATATACCTTTAGTCCAGCCCTTTGTTTTATCCACCATCACACTAAGCTCTAGTATTTAGTGTGAAAGGCTCTTGCCAACGCCAACCCGCCCAGTTGCCATCCATCATCGCGGCAATACCTGATAACTGCGGCAGACCTTTGCTAACGAACATACAGGGGTTGATAACCGACGAACCAGCAGTACTCCACATACTAAAGGTTTGTAAACTACTGGCCAAACAGGCGTCGAGCATAAACGGCAAAATAGCCGTGGCCGAGTGATCGCTGCCAACATTCTGCACCACCATTTTTGACGGCGATTCAATCCCATTACCTCGTATATACGTCGCCTTTTTCATTGGGTTGCTGTCATTGAGTTCTTCGATTAAATCGTCGATTTTCAGCTGACCGTCAAGCGCCCTAAGGGCGGCATCTTCCATACTCTGATACCAGTTTAAGCGCGTACTGATAAATTCAGTCACATTAGTTTGGGCTGGCAAGCGGGTGGCAATGGAAAAAGGGAAATAACGACCGACACGATCAACACTTGGCAAAAAAATACCCGCCCAAGCATTGTTATCAATAACGCCTTCGGTAAAGGCAAAACGCCATATAGGGCTGGTCATATAAATTTCCAGCCACGCTTCTCCCAATTGCTCCTGAGTACTGCCAACATAACCTTGTAGCCATTGATCCCAGACATTAATAAATGTACTCGGCAAATCGCGGTAGATAAAATCTCCGTGAGCTGGCAATTTACCGAAAAGGCCGGTGAGGTTGTTATTATTCATTACAATGACTCCGGCACCTTAAATGATGATAGCAACGTGTTGCTCAGAGGATTGTTAATACTCTTGGTTTTAGCTTCGTAAACAATTTTATGTGGATCACTATTCGTGCGATTAGCCGTGAATGTAATGCGATACACGTTGGATTTACTGGTACGCTGAATATTCGAAGCATCCATCAATCTAAACCAGGCCCATGGACCTGAATATGTGCGCTCGTGGACGTTGCCTTCCAAATCTTCAATGGCAACACGAATACGCTTGCCTTCATCAGCACCAGACCAGGCCACCGCTTTCCAAAATTTAGGCCCATGGTTGTAGGTGATGCGAGTATCGGCCACATCCAAGGTAAAGCGCGCATCTTTTTCATCCATACTAAAAGGTTTCAATTCAACGCCGATGGTAGGCGATTCTGGATTGGTTCTGAAAAATACTTCTTTAATAGTCAAGCCTTTGCGCATTTGTCTAATGGCGCTATTAGAAAAGCCTATGCTGTAATTATCTACCACACGATTGTTCCAGCCGTTGCTAGAGTCAACAAAGGGTTTGATAAAGCTACTGTAAAAAGAATCTATAGTGCCTGCGGGTTTAAAAAACTCCACAAAATCAAACAGGGCTAATTCATCAGCAGCGCGGCGATTTAATGGGTAACGGCCTGCCAAGGCTTGTCGGTAAGGACTGTAAACGCGATTACGCCATTGAGTGTTCACATATTGATAAGCCGTGCCCATCACAATACGCCAGGACTCATCGGCAAGAGATGTTAACCAACGGTTTAAGGGGTCGGGTGCTGTCTTAGCGAAATTTTTTAATTCTGCTATCGGATTAGCTGCACCGTTTTGATAACGCTCTTTGGCGATTTCAAAGGCTTTTTTTCCAGGATCAGGTGAGATTGATATTTCGGTAACAAACTGCTGCACCTTGGCAATACGTTGCACCCATGTATCAAACGATGATCCACCTTGTGAATCTTCAGACATGAGAACATGTAGCTGATGAAAGCGTTTATCAACTTTGGTAGTTTTACGTCTTTCCAGAAGGTTTTGTCCAAGATTAATCGCTTTTCCAGTTTTACCTGAGGCTTTTTGACCAACAGTGTTTACCACTTTAATGGGCGGCGTTAGCTGCGTATTGGACACGGCAACTTGTAATGCAGTGCGCACAGGGGAATAAACTGGATCGGTAATACTTAGCAATACATCGTTCGCATGGCGAAGATCTCTAAATTCTACTACTTTGAGATTATTAAAAATGTTCAACCATACGTTGATATAGTCGGCATAATAATGTTCTTTAACTTGTTCACTAATCTCATCGAGATCATCTTTGACAAAGTCGACGCGCTCAGAGTCATCATCGTCCAAAATCCAATCTTCATTTTCTACATCGGTCAATACTGGAGAATTAGGAGAGAAATCCACATTCTCATAGCCATCCATGGTATACAGCACGGGCAATGACAATTGTCTTTGAGTTTGCGCATCGACTTTAAATGCGGTTCTTGCGGATTCACCTAACAAGTTAAAGAAATTCACTTCCTGTGTATAAATAGGGTTAGTTTTAACGCGTGCATAAATACGCTGAGATACAGGCACTCGCAATAAAGTTTCGCGGGTTTGTCTGACCACACGCGGGTTGAGTTCAACAGGTTCAAGATCGAGATTAAGCAGCGAATCAAGGTGAGTCACCAATTCTTGTCTGCGAGTAGCTTCACCAGGATATTTACCATCCCACAGTTCTTTATACCAAGCCGCCAGTGCTTCAGTGTCTAATTTATCGCGTTTGTTAAGCATCATATAAAGACGGAAATTATTATAAAGGTCGCCACCTTGGTGACCTTTATCCAACTCGTCTTCCAGCACTTGCACAGCACGGGGTAAAAATAACTTTTTCAAATAGGATTCATAAGCATCGTTCGCAGCGCGATCAACGCGGCCATCATAAAGACCAATGCCCGACAACCAGGGGTGCTCTTCTTGATCGTAGACGATACTGGCGTTCGCTAAAGAGTTAAGTGGTGGCAAGATTGCACGAATGTCTTTATTATAGGGGCTAATTTTTTTGTTTTCTTCTTCAAACTGAGCGACATGTTCAGACACATCAGACATAAACATTTTATGCCGCGTAATACTGCCGCTCCAGACGACAATAATCAGTATGGTAATCGCCGACAAACCAAATATTGCTGCGCGCTGCCCCCAACGCATAAACGCTTCATAACGAGTATTACTGCCCACCAATTCCGATTCTGGAAAAATAACTTCTTGGAATAGTCGGGTAAGAAAATAACTTCGTCCTTGCTGGTAAGACGCTTGGCTGCTTTCGCGAGAAAAACCAAAGTTGGAGGAAATTGAACTCATCAAACGGTCAATAGGAGTGCCGTCTTGAGTACCACTTGAGAAATAGACACCACGCAGATAAGGTTGGAATTTATAGCGGTTTTTAATAAAGGTTTGCTTAACAAAAGATTCCGCAATACCTTTTAGATTTTCCATCTGAGGTGGAAAATCGTAAATATTAGCGCGCCGTTTTAAATTGCGCTCTTGATGCACTCGCCAGAGTACACGATCGTACAAACGCGACACCAACTTACCAAATTCATCACTAAAGTATTCAAGATTCGGCCCTTCCGTGGGCTTGGGAGCATTAGGCAATGACACCCCCCAAACTTGATCCCTCTCTTCTTTACCAAAGTCTTCAAAAAATTCTCTAAAACCAGACACCATATCCACTTTGGTGAACATCAGATAAATAGGAAAACGAATTTCTAATTTATCCATTAGCTCATCTAAGCGCATGCGGATGGTTTTCGCATGTTGCACTCGTTCTTCTTCAGTCTGTGTCAGTAAGTCTTGTAAGCTAATGGCAACAATTGCACCGTTAATGGGACGTCGGCGACGGTTGCGCTTGAGTAAATTTAGAAAGCCTTCCCAGGCTGAGCTATCCACCACGCGATGGCTGTCTTGTGTGGTATAACGGCCAGCCGTATCGATTAATACCGCAGAGTTAGTAAACCACCAATCGCAATTACGTGTACCCCCTACCCCTTGTAAGGCGCCTTTACCAAATTGCTCTGCCAGTGGAAATTCGAGACCCGAGTTCACAAGCGCTGTGGTTTTGCCTGAGCCTGGAGGCCCCACAATGATATACCAAGGTAATTCATATAAGGCTTTTTTACGACCAGAGCCACTGAACTTTAATTGCTTTAAAGTCCCGAGCGCTTGATTAAAGCGCTGATTAAGTTGATGTATTTCTTCGGCCGCTTGACCACTTTCTGCATTTTTTTGCAATTCTGCTTGGTTTTCTTCCAAGTCTTCAACCAGATCGTTATTGCTCTTTCTGGCTTTTAGCTGTACCCGTAAATTATTTAACCCCCACAGAATAATAATCACCATGATACACAGCAGTCGTGTCACAGCACTGGCTAGAGGAGCGGTATTGTCCTCACCAAATTTTATATAGGGGCCACCAAACCAGATGAGCAAAGATATGAGGATCAGCCCAAATACAGAAACAGTGATTGGGTGTAACAAAAAATTTAGAATTTTTTTCATAGGTTTTCTCGTTCTTACTCCTTGGTAGATATCGGCAAAGCATGACCCATCTTATTGCGGGTATTTCCTGCCAAAGGCTTTGCCAATAAACTCAATGTGTCGCGTATTTTTCTATAGCCGATTAGTTATTGAGTAACGAATTATTTTTTTCTTCTTCTATTTCTTCCAGTGCTTCTGTTGAGATCTCGTTTAATTGATTCGCAACCGGATCCGAGGTTTTATACAACCACCAGCGAAAGCCTGAAAAGCTGAAAAATAAAATAGCAATCACTGCCACTACAATGACCCACATGGGAATGTATTGCGCCAAGGTATTGCGCGAGCGACCAAGCCCCTGCCAGCTGTCTGCCAATGAACGCTCGTAATCCCCCCGGTGGCGACGTATGATGGAAAACACATCATCGCGGATATGCTCGATCGCCTCACGTCCCCGATCGAGTAAACGGTACTTGCCTTCAAAGCCCAAACTTAAGCAGATATACATAAGCTCCAGCACATAGAGGTTATCCGCCGGTGCTTGACGCATTCTGTCAAGAATCAAAAAGAATTTTTCGCCACCAGATGTTTCTTTATGGAAAACGCTCAATAGTGTTCGCTGGGCCCATGCACTTTCACTTCCCCAGGGCGTGTTAAGTACCGACTCATCCAAAACAGAGCACATAATGTAACGCACGGACAAAGTTATCTCAGGCGCCAAACCTAAATCGCGCAAACGGTTTTCGAAAGATCGTATTTCGTTAGTCAAACGCTGATGAAGCCCGCCAATATCGGAATGACTGGCAGAGCCATGGGTTTTTTCAAATACCGCAATTAACGAGGCAGCAGCGTTGACAATGGGATTTAAGCCCTGAGTTTTTTGAAAAAAGGCAGCGCCCTCTTCACTCATTTGCATTTGCGGCGCATATTGTGGCGGTGGCGGCGCTGCTGCTGGTCGTGCGGCCCCTGGCTGAGGCCGCGCCATACCTCGGCCACCTGGCATGGGGCGCATTGCGGTGTGGTCAGGGTTGCCTGATGCAGCCGGTTTAAATACCGTCTTATCAGAATCATCTGTCGACATAGTCTAACTCCTAGATAAATATTGGCCTTGGCCATCAAGCCTAGTGTTTAAAGCTCCCTAATTTTGACGAATAGACCAAAACTCCAATTCTAATCCGGGGAAATCGCCTCCCACATGCAAAGCAAAGCCACCAGATGTTTGCAGTTCCTTCCAAAACGGGCTATTTCTTTCTAGCTCAAAATAAGAATAGCCAGAGCGGAAAGGAATTTGCCGGGGCGCCACAGGCAGAGGCTTTAAGGTAATACCCGGCATTGCCGCATTCACTAACTTACGAATACGCTCCACCGGGCCAATCTTAACCTGGGAAGGTAATCGTGTTCTTATCACTTCTTCTGGTACATCTGCACGTGCTGCTATCACGAAAACACAGGTAGTTAGCATACTGCGATCGGTGATTTGTGATACACGAATACCATAGCCTTTTTCCTCCAATGGCAAAGACGTAGCATTCTGCTCAATAACCATGGATAGACAATCGCGCAGAGAGGTCATGATAGGTGTAAACGTGACAGTTAAATCATCATGCAAATAAGGGCCAAAGCTGGGCGGCCTTTTATCTTTTGTCACAAACGTGGATAACTCCCCTACCATTTGCAAGGTTTCAGCGTACATGGTGATAGGATGCAGTCCCTGCATAGAAGATAAATGATTAGCAAAGGGTTCAATACGATTGATCAGCTGCAGCATCATATAATCGGCTATTTCTGCAGAACCACCCCTTCTAGCATCTGCTAAACGCCCTGCCATAGACTCGGCCCGATGATGAAGTAAGCCCACCAGCTCAGTCAAAAACCCCGCCAGTCGTGGGGACACATTAATATCGATGCATGTGGGAATATATTGATCGTCGAGAATAATATTCTTATCTTCTCGCGTCTCGGTAATCTTCATGACACCAATACAGGTATAGCCGCTAAGATCATCTGTCTCCAGCAGTAACTTGGTGCGAAGTTTCGCCACATCCACCTGTAGGTTTTCACTCCCCTCTTCTGCCACATCTCGCACATTCATCTCAGACAGATAATAGCGCGCCAACCCTTGTGATTGCTCTTCACGCAAGACATCCACAGCTCCTGGGCGTCTCACGGGAATTGCTAAATATACTAAGACATCATGCAGGTTTTCAGGCAGATCGATAACCGGTGGCGGATCATTGAGATCGGGCACACTAAACGGCGTGCCATCTGGAAAAACACCTTTGGCGTTAATAACAGATAGCTTACCCAATTTGAGCAGCTGTTGGTCAACTTCAAATTCACTTACTCCCCAGCCATATGCTCCATATGCTTCACATTTGCCATTAACATAGCGTTCAAAATAACGCTCTTGTTGCTGAAAATGTTGGGGATTAAGAAACATCCCCTCGGACCAAACGACCTTGCTTTCTAATGACATATCGTTAATTCCTAGCGCTGCAAATTGTTACTTCATTATTATGCTCGAATCTTACTCCATAATGAATAAATTGGGGCATAAAACTTTCATTTTACCCTCTGATCACAGCACTCTCAGAGGGAAATAAGGTATTCATTTATTTTTGTCAGATAAAAGGCGGATTTCGTCGTTCTAAATTTCCATTAATCGACACATAACTAGAGGCTGTCCGTGACTCATCCTATTTTTTCTGGGCGTTTTTTGGTCGCACTAAGCGTAAAGAATCGCTACCTGAACCACCATCAGCTTATTATTTCTTTGCTATCAAAATACCATTTTCCATCAACAAATACCTGCTGATTACTTTGGGCCCAAAAATACATCTTGTTAATACAATCCTGCTGTCTGTATATAAGTTCGTCTGGCGCAAACGGGATGTCGATACCATAACGGATAACTAGCTCTTCGTAAGCGCACTGGCGCAAAGAAAAGGGGCTTTGGTTATCGATTAAATTATTGACCAACTCCATGGGAGAAAATGGTCGTCCATTACGATAGCGCAAACCTTTTGTAAATTGGCTCTTATGTTGATCAAGCCATGCCGCCCAGGGCGCTTTTTTTGTAATTAATTGCCTAACTTCAACGCCAAAGGGATGACCATCAATATTTTTTGGCAACTCGCCCTTTGCAAAGTCTTCCAGCTCGTGCTCAAACAGTTCATCCTGTTCAACCTCGTCGGCTTCATGCTTGTCTTCGTATAAACCAGCGCCAGTTATTAATTGCATGGCTTGGGCAGCACTTGCTCCCAGCTCTTCATGCTTAAGGTAGGCCAACAGTACAGGCACTGCATCGAGATTACCTGCTACGCCAAGCGCCATCAAACACTGTTCATCTGCGGCGTCGGTTTTAGCTAAAGCGATCAGCTTTTCACTGTCTTTAATACTGCCCCCAATCGCAAACATCATGGGCATGCTGGTGAAGTGGGCGTGACTTTGATTAAGTACCTTAGCGTCTCCCATCATCATAAGCGCCAGTACTGCACGAGCAACAATTTGTGCATCATCGTGTTTACTAAATGGCAGCAGTTTTGTCGTCGCCTGTTTTTGAATATTCCTTTCGCAACGTGAGATCGCCCACAATATTTGGGGTAAATTTTCCTCTTCGGCATTATCCAGTGCTGTTAAAAGGTGCTCACCTGATTGGCGAGATTGATAAGCAATACTGGGCACTAAAACCGGGAACATATTGGCTTTTCTTTTTTTGCCGAATACTTTTAGTAATGATGGAAACCATTGTTGTGGACATTCCCATTTTAGGGCGTCTGCCACGGCACTTACTTTGTCTTCGTCATCAAAATCAAACAGCGTCCATAAATGAGAGAGACGATCAATTAATCGATAACGACAAAACACTCGAACGATAACATGTAAAGTACTGGCTTCAGCATCGGCAAGGCTTTCCACACATACCTTCAAACCCAACTTTTCGCCCACTAAAAGTGCATCAATATGCATTTCAATGGCTTGATCGATATCTTCCAGATCCTGCCAGCCTATTTGCGGATCATGCAGCCAGCTTAAACGAGTTTCATATTGAAATGCCGCTTCTTCCAAATGTTCGATATACAACTCTTCACGAAAAGCTTGATAGTGAATAACCATAATATTTTGTTTTATCCTTAATTAATGGTCATGGCTTCAACATCATGAGGGCCGCGCTGTAATAATAGGTAATTACGCCAGATAAGCTGCAATTGCATACTACGCGTATTAATAATCACCGTATCTAGGTGTGTTGGCAGAGTTTCAATGCTGTCTTTTAATTCAATTTCGCAAACCGGAGGGCGCCCAATAGGTAATTGAAATTGGAGATGACCTTCTGGTGTCATATTTTTAATGACGACCTGCTCTTTGCCACTGAGATATTGGGAGGCAATGAACCCCGGGCTTGCCGCGTTAAAATAGGCGCGGTTAAAGTCCTCAGGCAATAAAGGGCTGCGTGTTTTTTGCCAGTTTTCGTCATAGGTTCCCGCCAAAGCAGCGCGAGGTTGCCAGTGAGGTAAGGTAAAGCCACAACCAACTGGCTCAGGCTTATCCTTGATATCGCTTATTAGGGCGTTAGGGTTTTCGATATTGGGCAAGGGCATTAGCGCATCAGTATGTTCAACATCGGTGCGGAAATAGCCTTTGCCAACGGTGTTTCTCGCTTCAAACCCTTGTTTAGCAAGATCATCATGGCGCCGATCCCAGCCACCGAAGGCATTTTCATAGGTAAGCGGCATAGTTTCGAAGGGGGTAGTGCGAGACATTTCGTAGCCGATGGTTTGCTTTATCCAGTGGCGGTCACCAAAGACAGCCATTTGTTTATGTAAATCCCCCACATGAATATCCACTAATAAATGTTGCACTGGGCCGCGCGAGGATATTGCATCTCCAATTATCACAACATCCGTGGTTAATTTGATAAAGGCGGTTTCAGGCTCAACAAGGTAGCTGGATGTTTCTGGATCAGCCGTGTATTTGCCTGCAAGATCAACGGGCATTTGTTTTTCGGCAAACTTGAGTTTACCATCGGGCGAAATATCAAAGGTGGCTTTTATAATAGGCGTGACAAGTGGGTTAAACTGCTCGTCATTGGCAAACAGTGTTGCAAATTCACATACGGTATTATTGTTAATTTTTGCTTGAGCCATATTAAGTGCTAACCGCTTTTATCCACTTGATACAAATTAAATTATTTATCTATTACTACCTAGGCTATTAAGCCAAAGTCTGGTGCTGACGAGTACGCTTTATTTCTGGCTCGCTAGTGAACAGGTAACGGAACTAGCGGCCAATCCCCCTGATACTTATCTGTCACTGTCATTAATGCTTCATCGGGACAAAACATAATAGAGTGAGAAGGCAAAACAAAGCCCTTAATTAAGGCTAAACGCAAAAGCGCAAGGCCCTCAAACCAAATAAAACGATGAGCGATAAAACGCGGGGTATCTGTCGATACCGAGTTTATACGCTTTTCAATATCCTCTTCATGAGCATATAAGACACTATTAAACTGATTCCAAAAATCCGCTTCTTCTAGCTCTTCTAATCCCAGCAAGGCCTTATAAAGCTCACAGCGCTCTGGTTCTGCCTCTTCCAATACTTGTAAGTGCGTTTCTACATTATCATCCACTTGGCAACCGTTTAACTGCAACAAAGCGGATAACCAAGTTAAGTGAAATTGATCGGGATATTCTTCCCCTTCTTGCCATTGCTTTGGCAAAGCCTCACATATTCCTGTCAACACGCTTGTATCTTGCGCAATAATTGCAGCATATACGGGTGTATTAAAAATAAGCGAAGGCCGCTGCTGAAAATGCTCTTGTGCAGAAACCATAAAGCGACGCCAGTTTTCAGCACAGCGACACAAATTCATAAAAAAAAGTGCTGGCTTCATATCGGCTAGCAGTGACGCTGCCGCTAGAGTTAAAAAATGATCACACACTTGCCGCGATTGCGCGCTAAAAAGCTTCCAATCTTTACCTAGCACGATGGTACCCTTAGCTTCATCGAGTTGATACGATGCGCTTTGTTGAAAGCCTTTAAGGTCGTAAGTAGACATATTGTTATTCGTGCTAAATATTTAAATGAAAACGGCGGATTAAAAATCCATACCATCCCAGCCTTGTGCTTCGATCGCCTTCCACCCACTTAAACCAGCCGCTTCTAGCGCCTGTTTAAGCGGGTCACTGATAAAAATCTCATTAAGTTTACTAGAGGCACGAAACACCTGAGCCTCCTCTGGGATATTGTCGTTATCTAAAACGAGGTGTTTGACTCTATTAATTTGAGTTTTAATAATGCGCCCCATACGATATTTTGATTTTTCCATGTCTATCGCGTCCACAGAGCCTAGAACATTGAGTATCGTATAGTCTTTTGAGGCAATTTCGCCTTGATGATTCATCAACCATACGGGCAAGTATTCGACGTTTTCAATCCCTAATTGCTCAAACACATCTCTCACGCGCTTATTGCCTATCAGAACTTCATCTAAATTAGAAACAAAATCAAACAGCTTAATACGATCTGGGAAATCCGTATCAAAGCACATGACTGATTCACTATCTTGCGGGTGTTGTGCTTTTAAACTCTCGCCTTTACTGTAAAGAAAATCTTCTGGGCCTGCAGTGGGTAAAGTGGATAAATGCGCCCCGTCGTCTTGTATTGGCGTTTTTAAGATCCAATAATTCATTTCAATACTCGTAAAGTTAGATGGTTGTAAGATTAAATTAATGCACCATAGGATGCATTATCCCCTACAATTTTTTGCTCGTCAGCAGAAAGATTGGGTGCAGTATTAGAGAGCGTCGAGGACACCATGGTTTTACCCAGTTTAACCAGTAAATCCCATAGATCATCTTCTAAGTCTTCTAAACTTAGCTTCACTTCCATAGAGGCATCTGGATGGGGCTTATCCGCCTCCGATTCCAATTCTTTCAGGTCTTTGGAGATTTTCTTCATCTCACTTTTAACCTTAGAGGTATAATTGGAATGGCTAGAGGGATGCAAAATCATCGCATGCACCGGCTGGTAAAAATCCATGCCTCGATCGGGCAAAGGTATCAGATTATGACCATTATTGAGATTGTAATCAGACATTAATAGCAAAGCATACTGAGTCGGCGTGAATACAGGTTTGCCGCCACCGCTAGTAGTTACCTCAGAATAGAAAGCCTCGGCAGGAATCATATGGTGACCATTCCATTTATAAGGCTTAGAACAACCTGCAAAACGTTGATTGCCGCCACTGCCTTTTTTCTTATTCTTGGCCGTTGTTTTTCCCGCCAGTTCAGCACCCGGATTAAAATTACACTTCATTTTCCCAGGGAAGCCGTAATATTCCTTAAACATAGCAGGCAATTTGGGGTATTTAGCTGCATATGCAGCATCGACAAACTGAAATTTTTCAAACACGGCCTTACGACCACCATCCGAGGCGATATGATCGTAACAGTTTTGGTTGTAAGTGCTGTCTTTCCAAAGTACAGCTTTTACTTCCCCATTGGAAGGCGTGTGTTTTTCACCTTTCTTTTCAGCTTTTTCCTTTTCTTTTTGATCTTTTTTCTTAGTCTTTTTAGCTGCTCTCCACTCGCCTTTAAAAACGGCTCTTAATATCTGAGGCTCTGACAGTGATCCCTTGCCATATTTCTGTAAAACTTTGTGTAGCCTGGCCATTATTCCTCCTCCTTCGGCGCGCTAAATAGCAATTTAATTGCCGCTCTCTTACCACTTTCATCCGAAAGCGTTATAACAAATTCCCGTTGTGTGGCATAACCTCGTTGTACTGCGGCCGCTACCGTCATGAGCGCCAAAGGCCCCATCACAGCACCTACTTCACCAAAGCCCAAGGCAGGTACTTGCACTTCTGAAAATGAAGCACTAGGACATTGGAGTCTTAACTTAACAAGTGTATTACCTAGTTCTATTGCACGGTGCTCTTCGCCATTAATATCACTTATATGTTGTGGAAAAGATTGTTGTTCATAGCTATCGCCCAACAAGTCTGTTAACACATTAACCAATTTTTCACCATGCCAGGAGGCCCGTTGTTGCTGATCAATAAGTTTATCTAGCTGCGCCTCATCTTCGATCTCTGGGATTTGCTCATCGACAGTTCGATTATCAATTGATACATTTATATTAGCTGCAAGAGGCTCTCTATTTTTATCTGATTTAGACAGCGCTTCGCTAGATAATAAAATAGCAGCAGCCCCTTCGCCTGGAATATAGCCAACGGGGTTATCTTCCGTTTTTAATCGATTTTCTTGTAATTGAACTTGCAACATGTGATCGTCTAGCAAACTATCAGCGACCATTACCAAGCAGTGATCTACTTTACCGGTATTCAATAACGTAATAGCCTTCTTTAGTACTCGAGCAAATGCAGCACGTTCGCCAAAAGAACACTGCATTGGTATATCTTTAAGGCCTGGACAAATAGTAAAGAGTGGGACTTTAAGTGCATCTACATATTCTTGTAAGCGCTGCTCACGGGCGAATTCTTCGTCAATATCTAAGTTTTGCTCTCGTTCAAGCGGATCGGGCATTGTAAATAACAGAGCAATATTTTCCTGGGGAAGGTCCTGCTCAATATTATCGAGTAAGTCAGCGTAGGCGAACTGAAATAATTTAACCGTACGTGCTAATCCTTGATAAGCAAAGATATTACAAGCTGCGGGGGCAACCGTTAACGGTGCAGGCTCTTCATTGCCGGGGAACATGGTCTTGACTTCAGTATGGGCAGAAAAACGATTAAGACCCGCGCGATAGGCAGCACAAGCATCTTTATATCCACCCAAAGAACTACACAAGCCGAAACCAGAAAACATTATCCGAGAAGCATTCATGGACGAGTACTACAATTTTTTATTGCAAATAAGACACTTAACATCTTCCAGCATCGGAATGCTGATGATTGGCATCTGGATAACAGGAAACGGTGGCGTATTTTTATCATTGTGCAACATCAGATCAAAGGCTCGTGGCACGTTTTTGCCTTCGATCTTAGTATCAAAAGAATAGTTGATATATTCGGCCTTGCCCTTGGTTTTGCTCGATACCACGCCCTTCGCCGTACCAGGCTCATCGCCGGTACTGGTTTTGAAGTTAGATGTTTTCAATGACACAGGCTTACCATCACAGGTGACTTTCTTAGCCGCCTTATCTGTATCCGATGACATCGCAATATTTGGATAAGGGATAGGCACGGGGCCAGCCGGAGAAGGCGTTTTACATACATCAGGAAAACACGGCGAAATGCCACTACTGCCTTTATGCACAACAGATAAATGATTAACACCTACAGTAACGCCCATAATTATTGCTCCATTTAATTAATATTAACGCTGCTGCCTTTGATTTTATTTCCACCGGTGGAACGACTGACAAGGTTAGAGCCTTTAATCACTACCTTTCCATCCCGGCGCAATAAAATAGAGCTTTTCCCACAACGCAAATGAATTTCATCCTTGGCGTCAAAAGTAATTTTCTTACCATCGATACTCACATCAGTAGGTATCTTTTCAGAACCAAAATGTGCAGCATCACTGGCTACACTAAAGCCACCTTCGTTAACAACTGCTGTGATAACAGGCATAGCGGGATCACTGTCCTCAAACATCAGCATAACAGCGGCAGGTAACTCACTGATAGAGGCACGTTCGCTTGCGGATAAAGTTGAGCGCGCCGCTATAGGTTCACCTATGTTTTCCTGGAAATCCACCAAAGCTGTGCCGTTAGCCGTTATATCAACAATCTTACCTAGAGTGCTGTGTAATCGCGCCGAGTTAGCTGCCGATAACTTTTTCAATGCGGGCATAATTAGTTCTCCTTAATCTTGCTGCCTTTAATAATGACATCGCCAGATCCTTTGACATTAATTTTCTTACCTTTAATGGTAATGTCGCCATTTTTTTTCATTAAAATACTAGCTGAGCCTACTTTAAGACTAATTTCATCCTGTGCCGTCATTTGTATTCTCTTGGCTTTGAGGATGGAGTCTTTTTTCACCGTTTCCGTGTGATTTGCCCCAATATCTTCGGTGAGATCCTTACCAATCTTCGATTTCTTATTGGCATCCACGTCTTCCGTATAATCAACTTTGATGTTCTCCATTAGGTTTTTATCGATGGTAATATTCATATTACCGCCAATAGTCTCAGAATGGTGCTGACCAACAGTGGTGGTTTTATCCTTGCCTATACTTTCTGTTTGATTTTTGCCAATGGTTTTATCGCGATCGTTGTCAATATTGTACTTTTCATTATTTTTAATGTGCTTAGTACGATTATTATCAACCGTCAGACTCTCATCATTTTCGACTTCAGTATCCATATTTTTTTCAGCATGGATAAAGATTTGCTCATCGTCTTTTTTATCGTCAAAAATCAATTCATTACAATTAGCCGCACTGCCGCTCTTGGTAGATCGTGTGCGAATACCACTTTTAGTCTTAGTATCAAAAGGCGGTTTGTTTTTGCCATTGTAAACAGTGCCAGTAATAATCGGACGATCGGGATCACCATCGATAAAATCTACGATCACTTCATGACCGATGCGAGGGATAAATGATGCCCCCCACTGAGCGCCCGCCCATACCTGCATAACACGGATATAGCAGGTAGTATTTTCATCTTGCTTGCCGTCTCTATCCCAGTAAAATTGTACTTTTATTCGCCCCAAGTCATCGACATAAATTTCTTCACCACTAGGGCCTGTAACAAGTGCTGATTGTGGGCCACGCATGACCGGTTTTGGGTGTGTTTGCTGTGGTCGAAAATGCACATCGGAGGGAATACAAACGAAGTTATTACCATAGCCAGAACCACCACTTTCACCAGAAAAATAGGTGTGGTCATAGGCACTGTGGTGGATACTTACAACAATATATTCGCCCTTCTCGTTGGCATTATCATGTTTTGCCAACTTAAATTTACCACCAGCATTAAAGGTTGAACAATCACTGGAGCCTGCCACGGTATTAATAGTGGCTTCTTCTGCGTCAAGGCGAATTTTGACTAGATCGTCTCCGGCTGCAAACTCGTACATGCCAGGATATTCGTAATGTTCGAACTTACTATTATTGACGAACTTACTGGTGGTCTTAGTATTGGAAAATAACTTTTTAGTAGGTTCTTTAAAATTGTAATCGCTAAACGACCACTGACCTTTTTTAAAGTTATATAAATGTTCCCATCGGCTTATTTGTTCATTGGGAGAACTGCCGTTGGAATACTCTAAATCAGTTTCTGGAAATTCATCATAAGCATTCTTTTGATCAACAATAATCATTTTATGCTTACTTTTATCGTGCTTGAAAAAATATGCGAACCCCTCTTCTTCTAGAAGACGGGATACAAAATGCAAGTCACTCTCGTTGTGCTGAATACAGTATTCTCGAACTTTTCCGCCGCTGGCACGAAAATCAAAATCAGTAAAACCTAAATCTTTAAATATGGTACTGATAATATCTTTAGCGTTCTTGTTTTGAAAAATTCGATGGTTATTGGTTTTTGACAAAAACCATAACCAAGGCACCATAGTCATTTTATACTGACGCAGGTTATTGGATTTTACTTCACCATAGGTGAACGAACGTATGTAGCCGTGGAACACACGCTTGTGCTCGTTTTGGACAGTTATGGTAACGTCTTTCCCGATGATACTATCAGGCTTAACATTGAGATCTTCTGAAATAACATCTATCTGATACTCGAACAGATCAGAAATATATTCACTTCCTTCAAAGTCAGTAAGTAAAAACGTATCTTTTCCTAGGGAGAAATCACTGATTGCTATAAATCTATTTTCTTGAGTTAGGCTACTCATAACACAAAGATCCGCTCTTCAATTTCCGTAAAGTTGGCAGGCTTGGACTTCCTTGATAGCAAAAAAATATAAACTGCATTATTTATGATAAAGAAAGCTGTTTTATCGCGATTAAAATTATTTTTATAACCGTAAAAAAATAATAACCTAGAAAAAACTATCACCTTAAAAAAACAAAGGAGCGCTAAGCCTTTAAAATGCTAAAGCACTCCCTAGTTTTATCGAAAGCTAATAACTAATTAAAGTGGCTTAGCAGTCGTTAAGTCATAGCCAACACGTTGTGGGCTAGCGCTCTTATTGCTCTTATCGTAGTCGTTGTAGTTGACTAAGATTTTTGCATAGCTTAAAGAAACAGACTCAATTGGATCGTTGTCGCCGTCAGCAGAAATTGAATAACCACTTACAAGGCACTCTTCCAAAGTGTAAGTCATAAACTCAACAAGTTTGTCAGCACCAGTTTGAACAAATTTAATTGTTACTTTCTTACCAGCAGAACCAGTTACAGCTTCTTTAAATAAAGCAGTAGCAGAGTTATCAGTTTTGTGAGTGAAAGTTACTTCACTTAAGCTTGGGCGAGTAGCTTCACGGTTAGCTAGGTTTCCTGGCTCCATGCTGATACCACGGCCTACACCAAACTGTAAAGAATCTACACGGATGTGGTCTTTATAACCGTCAGCAGTTGCATTACCTTTGATACCATCATATTCGATAAAAATCATCTCTTAGTTCCTTTTCTATAATTTAAGAATGTTTGTGACAGAGCCGGTAAAATTTTTCGACTCTTTAAACTTTTGCTTTGTTTTATCAACGCCCCTAAACAAAAGATTGTAAAGAAGCCTGACTCTGACCCAACCGCTACTCAATCATTTAATTTATTTAAATTGATCCGCGGTAGTGATCTTATTAAAGCAGGGTTTTTACAAATATTAAATAGCTGAGGGCAAAATAAAATGGAGAAATTGATCACATTTTTAAATAACGGCGTTTTCAGGCCTTTTTTTGTATAAATTTGACGTTGTTTTCAACCAAAAAAAATACTTAAAAAAAATTTTTTGTAATTTCCCAAATATAACTAAGTTACTGATAGTGAAAAGAATTTCGACACACGTAGTCTGACACGCAGAGAGATTTTTTTTGTCAATGTTGACAATCTTTCGCGCAACAAAAAAGCAAAAATAAAAGCGGCTTTTTGTCCAAAAAGCGGCCTCAAATACGACATATTCAACAGCATCTTGCTTTTAAAAAAACACTGTATATAATTACAAATACTGTACATGTATCCACACGACTTGATAGGCTGCTTGGAAAGCGGTCATGACAAGCTCACGATGACTTGTGATCGGACAATAATTCGATGGCTCATTCGATGGATAGATAACCAAGTGGAACGATGATTCGAAGACTCGATGAATCAATAAAGAAAACAAAACAATCAGATCAAAAAACAAACAGTCCTGATACGGAAAACATACCATGATCAAACTGACAACCAGGCAACAAGAAGTTTTGGATTTAATCAAGGGGCATATTGACGAGACGGGCTACCCCCCTACCCGAGCAGAAATCTCCAAGATACTGGGCTTTCGCTCAGCTAACGCCGCAGAAGAGCATCTCAAAGCTTTGGCACGAAAAGGCGCAATAGAGATGGTAGCAGGTGCTTCTCGCGGTATACGCTTACCTGAGAGCCATAATGGCCTACCTATTGTTGGTAGGGTTGCAGCGGGTAACCCTGTACTAGCTGAACAAAATATCGAAGATTACTGCCAAATGCCTGCAGATATGTTCCGCCCTCGAGCCGACTATTTGCTGACAGTCCATGGTATGAGTATGAAAGATGTGGGTATTCTAGATGGTGACTTACTTGCAGTGCATAGAACAGATCAGGCAAGAAATGGAGAAATTGTGGTTGCTAGGATTGAAAACGAAGTCACGGTAAAACGATTCAAGCGTGAACGCAATAATGCCGTCGTTGAGTTATGGCCTGAGAATAAAGATTTCGAAGTGATTAAAGTTGACTTAAGAGATGAGAGTTTTTCTATAGAAGGCCTTAGTGTTGGTGTTATAAGAAGAGAGATTTAGGAGAAATGCTATGTTACAAGCGCACAAGCAAGAAACAGCTCAGGAGAATATTGGCATTACAGAAGTAGTTTTACCTGGTAACGACATTGAAAGCCATGCAATGGTGCTACCTATGATTGCTTACTTAAGCCATCAAAATCAAGATAAATGGCTAACATGGATTGCGCCTCAAAATATCTCTAAGGCAATACTTAAACAGTACGACTTTGCAAACCACAATATTCGACTCATTCATCCTCATGATCATGAAGAGGGTTTGAGAATATTTTGCAATGCTCTTGTCAACGGCAATAGCAATACTGTCATAGGTTCTTTAGACTTTTTCACCGAAAAAGATCGAGCCACTTTAGAGCTAGCATCACGACATGGCCATACGCGCGGAATAGTGCTTAGGACAAGAAACTCATCAGAGTAATCCACGTAAGTGCAAAGTCATAGCGAAATCCGCTAAGTACATAATCATTTAAAAACTTATACACATTTGTGATTAGTACCTAGTAAGCCTATATAACTCACAACCTTGATGAAACCACACATGGTTTGGACATTAAAGTATGAGGGGGTAGTATTTATAACACTTAACAATATAAAGTTATTTGTGCTGTTTTTTATCTGCCTTCAAACACCTATGTAAAGCGAGTGGCTAGTGTGAGTAAATAGCAACGTAAGTAAATAAAAAACAGATGGCTAAAGGTTGAATCTTTATAATGTACACACTTTATAATTTAAACGTTTTATGATTAAAACAAACATATAACTTTGATAAATATATGTGACCTGAAGAAATACATATGATCTGAAGAAATAAGTATCACATAAATTTTTCAATAAAATGACTAATAGGAGTATCTTAGGCAACTTTACATTAGTTTAGAAATTGACTTGGTGTTTTGCATAGTGAACATCACTACATTGAAAGAGAAATATATAGCGGGTTCAAAATAGATGTAAAGTATTTTACATACGGTGCAGAATTTATGGGGTAACCATTAGCAACCAGTTGATATTGTTAGCATAGATATTCGCAACAAGGAATATCGAGCTAAGCTTTATAAAGTGATATTTACTTTGTTCAATTTGCTTTTAAAAAACACTGAGAAATATAGCCAATATTTGAAAGCGGCATACTTATAAATGACTGGAGGCAGATATAAACTCACCTAGGTATAAACATATGCCTTGAGTAGGGTTTAAATAAACGGGTTGGAAGTAATTGTATGGGTGAGAACACAGTTAATGCACGGTGTGGCTATCTTCAGTCACAATAGCAGGCTCTTCATCTTTTAGCTCCTGAATTTCTCCAGCAGCCTCTAAGCCGGCTTCGATCATAGCCTTAGCAATATCTATTTTAGCTTCATTAAGGAAATATAGAGATTCTTTTGAAAATCGGATAGACACCAAAGGTTCCCCACTCTCGTCTGCGCGACGTAGGGCAATTTCCCCGTTTGGGAGCTCGATAATTTCAAAAAGCGTTGTCATGTAATGTAAAGTGTCCTATGCGTATTACTTTAATTCTATCATCTGTCAGCGTATAAATCTTGTTAATACTACAAAAACTTGACACTTTCGCTTATTTGCAATGACATATGATTTAAAAAGGTTAAATAAGCCCTAAAACTGGTCGTTTATCGCAGGAACAATGGTTCACAATAGCTGCATAAACATACTTGCCTGAAAACAATACTGTTAGAGCAAAATAGCATAACTATAAGAATAAACTAAGACCAAAGCGATTAATACTCGATATCGGAGGCAATATGACGCTCCAAAAGCTCCCGTGCACTGTCGATGCAATCACCAATAAAGTCCTTTTGCTCTCGCCACCCTAGCTCATTAGTAGAATGGGCAGATGATGTACTTACTATAAGATCATCGGCTTGATATGGAGTTTCGGAATTGGGGCTATTATTTGAATTCTGGTCAACCGCAGCAGTATACGATGCAAAGGCTTTAGAGACATGAGAAGAAGAAAGCGCATAAGAAGGTGAAGCGATAGATAAAACAAGACGATCGAGTCTAAATAACCAGCTTTCCTCGTTATCAATTAAAGCGATAATTTCTTCTTGCTTATAGTTCGCAGTAGCCAAGCGTTGCCGCATGGCCACCAAAGAACCTCTTACTTCCACAAGCCCCAGCACAGCTCCAAAATAGTCTAACAGACCACGATGGAGGCAAAGCATGCTGCCTTGCAAGTTCGCTAAGCGCTCAACACGAATACTGGAGTCTATACACCTACTCATGAGCAGCGACGCAAATGTCAGCTGCTGGCGGAATATCTTTTGTGCTTCTTGCGCGCTCATATCACCCTTTAGCAATAGGATCTTACATATGTGTCTGCAATCAAAGCTTGTTAGCAGACCCTATGCTTTTTTCTTTTTACTTGCTTTTTTAGTCGCTTCTGTAATTTGCCATTTACCATCTTGGTAAAAAGCCTTCCAACCTGTCGCTTTACCCTCTTCCTCTGACTGAACGTATTGCTCTTTGGTTTTACGACTGTATCTAACAACCGTATCGCGCCCCTCAGAATCCTCACTAGGCGCCTTTAATATATGTGCATATTTAGGATCTAGAGCTTCTTTAACCGTAAGCAGTTCTTTCACTAGAGGCGCCCTTGTCTCTCTATTCTTAGGGAATTGACTGGCAGCCAAAAATAAACCTGAAGCACCGTCACGTAACACGTAGTGATCATCGACCTTCAAACATTGTAGGTCAGGCATCTGAATGGGATCCATCTTAGGCGGCGCAGCTTCACCATTGCGCAATAACTTACGTGTGTTTTTGCACTCTTCATTGGTACAGCCAAAATATTTACCAAAACGACCAGATTTAAGCTGCATATCACTGCCGCACTTATCACACTCAATTACCGGCCCATCGTAACCTTTAATTTTGAATGTCCCGGTTTCCACTTCATAGCCGTTACAGTCAGGATTGTTACCACAAATGTGTAGTTTGCGCGTTTCATCTAGCAGATAACTGTCCATCGCGGTATTACAGATTTTACAGCGACGTTTTTGCCGCAGTTGCCTCGATTCAGCTTCATCATCTTCATCAACATTTACTGCTTCGTCACCAGCAACCAAGTTCATGGTAGCTTTACAACGCTCTTTAGGTGGCAGTGCGTAACCAGAACAACCAAGAAATACACCTGTTGCTCCCGTCCTTATTTGCATATTACGCGAGCATTTCACGCATTCGATATTCGTCTCTACCGGCTCATTGCGACGCATACCCGCTTCGCTGTCTTTCGCCACTTCAAGTGTTGCAGAAAAGCTTTCATAAAACTCATCGAGCAACTCGATCCAGTTTTTATTGCCTTCAGCCACACCATCTAGCGACTCTTCCATACTAGCGGTAAAACCGTAGTCCATAAGGTCACTAAAGCTTTCAACCAGGCGCTCGGTCACGATGTCGCCCATTTTGTTAACATAGAAACGTTTATTTTCTACATGAACATAGCCGCGATCTTGGATAGTTGAAATGATAGCTGCGTAAGTAGATGGACGACCAATTCCGCGCTTTTCCAATTCTTTTACCAAGGCGGCTTCAGTAAAACGTGCCGGCGGCTTAGTGAAGTGTTGCGTTGGTTGAACTTCGTGCAAGTTTAGAATGTCGCCCACTTTAACGTCGGGCAGAATAGCATCATCTTCTTTTTTCGCTGGCTGAGGCATAACCTTAGTGTAGCCATCGAAGCGGATAACTCGCCCGCGCACTCTCAATTCATAATCGCCAGCCATCACCGTTACTGTTGTACTAGTGAACTTAGCTGGTGTCATCTGACAAGCAATAAACTGTTGCCAAATTAAGGTATAGAGACGCTCTGCATCTCTCTCCATACTTTTCAGCTGGGTAGGTTTGCAAGTAACATCAGAGGGACGAATTGCCTCATGCGCTTCCTGCGCGCCCTCTTTACTGCTATAGATATTGGGCTTTTCCGGCAAATATTTTTGCCCGTACTCATCTAAAATTAAGTCCCGACAGGTCTGAATTGCTTCTGCACTCAAGTTGGTAGAGTCAGTACGCATGTAAGTAATATAGCCGGCTTCGTACAAACGCTGAGCCAGAACCATGGTCTTTTTAACACCAAAGCCTAATCGTGTTGAGGCTGCCTGCTGCAAGGTAGAGGTGATAAAAGGAGCACTTGGCTTGGATGATGTGGGCTTATCTTCACGATTAGATACGCGGTATTCTGCTTGTTTTAGCGCCGTGACGGCAACATTGGCCTGTTCTTCATTGGTCGCTTTAAAATTTTCACCTTGAAATTTTTTAAGCTCGTATTTGGCTTGCTCGTCTTTTGGCGATTTCAGTAGCGTACTGATACTCCAAAATTCTTCAGGAATAAAGGCGCGGATTTCGCTCTCACGCTCACTGACAAGACGAACAGCAACAGACTGTACCCGCCCTGCAGACAAACCCTTAGCGATTTTCTCCCACAATAGGGGCGACACCATATAACCCACCACACGATCCAGGAAACGGCGAGCTTGCTGGGCATGAACGCGATCCAAATCGATCATTCCTGGGGATTCAAAGGCTTCCTGAATGGCTGTCTTAGTAATTTCGTTGAACACCACACGACGATAGCGATCGTCATCTCCACCGATAGCTTCACGTAAATGCCATGCAATAGCCTCTCCCTCTCTATCCAAGTCCGTCGCGAGGTAGATCAGATCAGCATCATCAGCGAGTTTTTTAAGCTCGGCAACCACCTTTTCTTTGTTCGGTAAAATTTCATAGTGGGCCGCCCAATTCTTTTCGGGGTTGATTCCCATGCGGCTGACCAACTGCTCTTTTGCTTGGCGTTTCTTGTAGCTCGCTTTTTGTTCAGGTGACATTTTGCGTGTAGCAGCGGCCTTTCTCGCTGTTTCTTTAGGATCAGCCTTCTTTTTACCTGAACCACTGGTTGGTAAATCGCGAATA
Organism: Agarilytica rhodophyticola; assembly: GCF_002157225.2. NCBI lineage: Bacteria > Pseudomonadati > Pseudomonadota > Gammaproteobacteria > Cellvibrionales > Cellvibrionaceae > Agarilytica > Agarilytica rhodophyticola. Next base: position 2,918,296 of record NZ_CP020038.1, on the reverse strand, counting down.
TGTCCGACACTTGATTTCACAACGAAATCTTTGCCGAGATATTTATTGATGGTTTTCGCCTTGGCAGGCGACTCAACAATGACCAGTGATTTCCCCATAAACCCCTTCTTATTACTGAGTCTTAGCTCAGAGTCCGAAATTCATAACTTAACGATATGCCAATGTAACGCTGCGCATATATAAGGCCTGAATAGCCCAAGGTCAAGCCGAAATTAATAATTAACATCATAGCAGGACATGAAAACCTAATGACGATGTTAGCGTTTGCCACCCTATTTAGCAGCTTCATAGCCCTTTATTACCGAGTCAAATCACTGTTTTTGGCAGCGAATTTCCCCAATCTTTGAATATCATCTATTATTAAAAAATAATCTAGATTGTTTCCTATGTCAGACTTTTCAACTGTTATCTTGCTTATTGCAATCACTTCACTCTCGTTATTCGTTGTCAGCACAGTCAACAAAAGGCAGTTGCGCGCCCAAGTTATCAGCCAAAAGCTCATGCAGATGAAGCGCCGCGTCACCGAACTTGAAGAATTATCAGCCACATTAGAACCTTTAGTCGAAAATAACGAATTTTCCAAACTCATAAACGATGAAGTAATCGACATTACTCAGGTCATGGTCAAACTTTCGCCAAAGGATACACTGCTCAATGTTAGCTTGGAGGAAGCTGAGAAGCGGTCGCAAGACTTGCTAGACCCGAATGCAAAAGCTGAGCTTTTTCGTCTTATGGAAAGTGATGCGGCTATCGCCCGCGCAGAATATGCCATCACAGAAGCAGCACGAGTTATCCGCAAACGCCAAGCCGCCGATAAAATCCCTGAGGGCAAGATGGAACAACTCATCGTCGGCCTAAACTGGTCAAACTTTATGGTGAAAGTGGTGACAAATGTTGGCCAGGGGCATCAAGCTGCCAATAATGGCAATACACTGCGCGCATCTGCTTACTACCGCAAAGCCATGGAGCTTATCTCACAATCTCATCAAAGGGACGAAAGAATGAGCCAACTCACAAAAGAAATGGGAGAGATATTGAGTGGAAAGCGCACAGCGCTGTCGCTTGAACTTATGCCTGAATCCCTTTATAACCCCCAGCACAAAACCGTGAATAACGAAGTTGATGACAATAGCCTATAAGTTACACACATGCATCTTCTAAACGTGTTAACAATTCACGCAGCATATCGATCGCTTGCTGCTCACTTTTGTCACCACATTTTTCGTCCCAAAAGCAGGCAACACTCATCCCATTAAACTCAAGTTCTGTAATACCAGGCACGATGTCGTGCAATATCCTTTCTAACTGCGGCCATTGCCGTTCTGGTGCGCAATTGCTGCCAAGCCAATCCCACTTGCCGTAAAAGTGGATATCGTGACTATGAGACTTCTTCTCTAAATGCCATGTGTTGTTGTTTTTTTGCTCTTGCAATGGTTTTTTGCAGAGCAAGGAGTAGGTAGCTCCGATAACTTTCTCAGTATTCTTTGGTGGTTTCAGAGCAATATTAAAACCCTGTTGATTGGCTAAACTACGCAATTTTGCAATGCGCTTCATACCTGGAGATGGCTGAATCATCATCACAGGCCCTATTACCATCGCCAACGCTAATAAGAACAAAATCGAAGCTGTTAACATATTCGTTGCAACCTTAATTAATCTCTTAATTCTTCATTTCGGTTGATATGACACAAAAGTCGGTAGAAAACACGACAAAGATTATTGAACAATCTTTAGTAAAGGGACATATTACCATTACTGTGTTTTTAATCACGGAGATAAAGTTATGAGCGTTTATCAACATATTCTGGTAGGACTTGATTTATCAGATGATTCAAAAGCTATATTAGAAAAAGCCTACGATTTCGCCAGGCTGAATGAAGCACATATCACCCTAGCTCATATCATCGAGCCTTTTCCTGTGGTTTATGGCGGTGATATGCCTGTCGATCTAACCGAAGCTCAGAATGTTATGCAAAAGCAATCACAGAAACACTTGGCTAAACTCGCCAGTGAATATGAAATTCCCGAGTCTGATCAAATTATAGAATTAGGTCAAACCGGATCTGCATTGCATGAGCTGGCGGACGAACTCAACGCAGATTTGATTATTGTCGGTAGCCACGGCAGGCATGGTCTAGCACTGATTTGGGGATCTACAGCAAACAGCATTATAAAAGGTGCACAGTGCGATGTCCTGGCTATCCGTGTCTAGGCATTAAACAGGTAGTGGTAGTTTTTACATCACGACTTCGTAGGTTGTAGGTTATAGCCACCATTAATGGCAGATACTCACGAGAGTTTATAACTTAAGCACATTCGCTTGAAGGCTACAGATATTAGAAATTTTATGTAGCCTTAAGCATAGAGCAATGCGAATTCAAAAATGCGCATCCAAAGTAGGAGTTATCGAACAGATCCTCTACGTTTCACCCCCACTCTGCATTTCTAAACTTTCCCAACGCTCATATTTTTCGGCCAATTCAGCTTCCTTTTCTGCTAAAAGCTGGGTTTTCTCAGCAACCACAGTTTGGTCACCACTGAAGAAGGAAGGCACTGACATTTGTTGTTGAATATCTGCTATTTCTTCCTCAAGTTTCTCTAACATAGCAGGCAATCTATCAAGCTCTCGCTGCAATTTATAACTTAATTTCTTGGGCTTGGCGGAAGTTGTAGATGGTGTGGTTTCGCTACTTTTAGTTTCACGCTCTTCAGGCTTATCTGAGTTGTCAGCAGCAGTATCAGGCCATTTTCCTCCTTGACGTTTCCAGTCGCTGTAACCACCAACATATTCTTTTAGTTTACCATTACCCTCAAAGGCAATAGTGTTAGTCACCACATTATCCAGGAATGCTCTATCGTGGCTCACCAGCAATAAAGTGCCATCGAAATTCGCCAATAAATCTTCTAAAAGCTCTAGGGTTTCAGCATCTAGATCGTTCGTAGGCTCATCCATGACAAGTAGGTTAGATGGTTTGCTGAAGAGTTTGGCCAGTAGAATTCTGTTGCGTTCCCCTCCGGAGAGAGATTTGATCGCCGTGCGTGCGCGCTCACCGGAGAATAGAAAGTCCTGAAGATAGCTATAAATATGCTTAGTTTTGCCGTTGACCTCCACAGAATCTCGACCACCAGCAACATTATCTACCGCACTTTTTTCTAAATCCAGTTGATCACGCAGTTGGTCAAAATACGCCACCGATAACTTGGTTCCCAAGCGAACATTGCCAGACTGAGGGCTTAGCTCACCAAGAATTAACTTAAGCAGCGTGCTTTTCCCGATGCCATTGGGACCAATTAACCCAAGCTTATCGCCGCGCATGATGGTGGTACTAAAATTACTGACCAATGGCTTATCCTGCCAAGCAAAACTCACATTCACAAGTTCAGCAACGAGTTTGCCTGATGCCACTTCACCAGAATGCTCAATTTTAGCGACTTTAGGTGCTTGGCGACGATTCTGTCTTTCTACACGCATTTTTTCAAGAGCCCTAACTCGTCCTTCATTACGTGTACGTCGAGCTTTAATACCCTGTCGAATCCACGCCTCTTCTTGGGCTAACTTTTTATCAAACAATGCATTGTGGCGAGCTTCTGTCTCAAGTGCCTTCTCGCGGAAAGTCAAAAAGCTCTCATAATCGCCATCCCACATAGTCAGATGGCCGCGATCCAGTTCACCAATTTTATTCGCCACACTTTTTAAGAAGGCTCTATCGTGGGTAATAAAGACAATAGCGCCAGCAAAATTATTTAACTGCTCTTCCAACCATTGAATCGCGGCAATATCCAGATGGTTGGTGGGCTCATCGAGTAATAAGACATCTGGGCTCATAACCAGTGCTTGCGCCAGCGCAACCCGGCGACGCCATCCCCCCGATAAGCTATTCATGCTGGCCTTGCCGTCTAATTCTAAGCGGGTTAGCACCTGCTCAATACGATTTTGCAGATTCCAGCCGTCAGCACTTTCAATTTTTTGTTGCAACTGTTCTATAAGTCCTAAGTCTTCATTTTTTACAGCTGCATCGAAACGCTTGAGGTCATCTAAGATACCCGCCAAGCCGCCGGCAACGAATTGAAAGATAGAGATGTCCTGGGTTTCGGGCAGGTCTTGCGCCAAAGTTGCCATCACCGTAGTAGGTGCAGACCAAATACTGCCCTCGTCGGGATGGGCAACACCACTCATTACTTTCAGCAGTGTCGATTTACCAACACCGTTGCGACCGATAATACAAAGACGGTCGCCCGGGTCTAATTGCAATGCCACGTCATCGAAAATGACCTGCTCACCGTAGTGCAGATGTAGGTTAGTGATTTTAACTAATGGCATTAATACCTCGTTATAGGATAGTGATTATTTACGGGAACAAAATGAAAGAACATAGGATCAGAAAACTATCTGGAAATATTTAATACAATTCGTATTTCTATCATTTCGATAAAAAACAGAAAGTTAAAGCATTTAAGATTGGTAAAAGCTGGTATTTTCAGTAACAATAAAGACATTACAATCCATTCTGGCAGCACTATTATTATCTTTTATGACGCAGTTATTAAACAAGGATTTACACCGATTATTTTACGTTCTCGTGTTATTGAATGTCACTCAGTGGTCAAATGCGCAAGGCCCTGATGCTAAGTGGTTTGCTCCGCAACCCAAAGATACACGACGTGAACTAACGGAACAACGCTACCATTACGAATTGGCTAAAAGTGCTCTCTCAAAAAACAAGCTCGAAGAATATCAGAAAAATTATGCCAAGTTGGGCGACTATCCACTTGTGCCCTACCTTGACTACATGCAACTGAAAAAGAACATCTACGATTTCGAATTTTCCAAAATCGATACATTCTTTACTGCCAATGAAGGTTCTTACCTTGAATACCGTCTGCGAAGCCACCTTTTGCATGCCCTAGCAAAAAGACGTAAATGGCGTGATTTCAATAGCTACTATACGCCAAATATGCGTCAGCAGTCTTTGCTGTGTATGTCTCTATATGCTCGTATCGCAACAGGTGATAATCAAGCATATAGTGAAGTGAGCGATATTTGGATACAAGGTAAATCACAGCCAAAAGACTGCGACCCGTTGTTTAAAAAGTGGCGTAAGCACGGAGGTCTAACCGATGATATCGCATGGACACGTTTCGACAATGCCATCCAAAATAAAAAGATCAGTCTCGCTCGTTACGTTGTAAGGTTTATGTCGGAGAAAAATAAGGCTTATGCAAAAGAGTATCTCGGAATACATGCCTATCCGGCTAGAATAAAACAGCAGCGACGCTTCTCTGAGCAATCATTAAAGACTCAGCAAATAATTGCGCACGGCATTCGTAGGTTCGCCCGTATCGATCCTCTTAAAGCACTAGAATACTGGGAACGATATGAAGCCCAACAACTCTTTCCTTCTGATATCAGTACGAAAACTAAAGTCTATCTTATAAAGCGTTTAGCGTTTAAAGGCTTTGTCCAAGAAGCCGAAACACTCATAGCAAACTCGCAAGAATTGCGACAGCAAGATGTGATAGAACAACTTATAAGAGAATCTTTACGTACACAGGAATACGCTAAAGTTATTCGTTTAATCGATTATCTATCACCAAAAGCTCAGGCGTCTAACCGCTGGCGTTATTGGCGTGCCAGAGCTCAGGACGAATTGGGTGCAGGCAATAGCGATAATAGTAGTACCAGTATTTACCAAGAGCTATCTCAAACTCGTAGCTTCTATGGCTTCCTTTCTGCTGACCTACTCAACCGTGATTACACCTTGGAGCATAAGCCCAGTGCAGTGCTACCAAGTACATTGCTAGTAGTAAGAAAAAACCCTGCCATCATCCGCGCTAAAGAACTTTGGCTTAAGGGAAGTTTTAGAGAAGCTCAAGGTGAGTGGCATTTTGCAACGAAAAATATGCCTCCCGTAGAGTTAGCTGCCGCCGGCCATATTGCCCGCCATTGGGGCTGGTACAATCAAGGCATACACGCCATGATCCGAGGTAACCTTTGGGATGACCTGGATGTACGCTTTCCTTTAGCATATCGAGAAACTGTTGAAAAAGCAGCATCAAATACAGATATCGAAAATACTTTTATTTATGCAATAGCTCGACAGGAGAGTGCTTTTTCCGAAAAGGCTCGCTCATCTGCCGGAGCAATGGGGCTTATGCAGTTAATGCCTGCTACTGCGCGCCAAACAGCCAAGAAAGGCGGCATTAAAAAACATAGAGACAGCTTGCTACTCGATCCTGAATACAATATTTCCCTTGGCAGCCGTTATCTCGACGAACTTCTGGAGAAGTATAAAGGCAATAGAATACTTGCCGCAGCGGCTTATAATGCTGGGCCACATAGGGTGAATGGCTGGATTAAAGACACCCCGGCGGATGTCCCCTTTGATGTTTGGATAGAAACAATTCCTTTTAAAGAAACACGTGGTTACGTCCAAAATGTACTAGCTTTTTCTGTAATTTATGCTTATCGCCTCGGACAACCAAGTACCTTTATCACCGATAATGAAATAAATCTTCCTTTGTAACCAAGATCAAACGCAAGATCCCGATACCTGTGCCATACTCAGTAAAACTTGATTACAATCATTCGCACACTCATGTTGAAGGAATGCTTGATGAGTCAGAACACTACATCGCATGAAAATTTCCAAAGCAATTGGTCACATGTCTCAGAAACAGTCAATATGCTATACCTTGCCGTCTGTCAAATTGAAACAACCATGACGGATGCTAATGATTCTGTAGACACTTTAACCAAAAGCTTTACTCACCTAGCCAACCACACACGAGATGTTGGCCATCATGTAGAAAATGTCACTGAAAAAGAAGACTTTCAGGACGTTAAAGAAGAAATAGCGCAAACCACCGACGAAATACAAGACAATATTTCTCAAGCAATACAAGCCTTTCAATTCTATGACAGAGTCTGTCAGCGTATTGACCATGTAGCTCGCAGCTTAGAAAAAGTGTCTGAACTATTGTCGGATGAAGATAGTCTTGCTAAACGTCCGCACTGGAAAAAAGTGCAGGATCAAATTAAATCAAGCTATACCATGGAAGCAGAAAGAATAATGTTTGAATTCATTATGCGAGGTGGCAGTGTAAAAGAAGCGTTAGAAATATACCGCCATCATTTTTCTGCAGAGCCAGAAGACAGCAACGACGCAGATGAAATAGAATTATTTTAGACTCTAGCTGTACAAGTCATCATATATTTCCTCTACTAAAATAGTAGAGGAATTCCATAGCAGTTATAAGTGCAGCGCAACAATGTGGACTGCCTATATATTGTGAAGTACGTGTGTTTTACATTGTATTTTTAGCTGCGTAGCAAAAATGCTCAACTATAGATGATAACTACAAGCTAAAAAAATTAAAGGCTAGCATACCACTCCAATAATGTTTTTTGGTCGAAAGGCCATCCTAACTCATGATTGGTATTCTTATTTTTTACAACAGGAATACGAATCGCGTACTTTTGCATAAGAGCATCGTCATCAGCAATCTCAACTTTATTAAGCGATACCCCTTCTAAGCACTGTGTTATTAAGTCGTAGGCTTGATCGCACAAGTGGCAACCTAAGGTTGTATATAATATTAACATGGGAAACTAGTCACAAAATAAAAACCCATCCTAAAAGCAAATGGATATTTACGCAAACTTTAGACACCAAAATATATAAATAGATACAAATTGCAAAAGAAAGCAGGAACTAGACCTTTTATAATGCAAAAAAATTTATATATTTGCGTCAATCACTATTTCGTTACAAATTGCTCACATTACAGAACTCTTGTCATATAATAGCTTGAAGATGGATTGTAGCACTTATAATATGCCCTGCCGGCATTAATCAAATGTCTTTACTAAAGCAAGTTCTCCACTACAAGTAACGGCAACAATGGTAAACGTTTCCACGAGAAACGATGTTATTAGCATAAGTAATATAAATAAATAGTGCGAAGTATTGACGCAAAAACTGTGTAGAAAAGCTATGTATGGACACCTATATAATAGCAAGACTAATGCATTTACCATTGGTATTACCAATGCATTTTTTTCTGCAATTAGTAAAAAGGAAAAATATGCTTTATTAATTTAAATAATTTAAATTAAATCCAAAAGGAATTATAGCCACCAATTAATAAATGCAACAAAAAGCACAACTAAATAGAAAGCGAAATAAAAAGTAGATTAGAGAAAAGGCAAATAAACACATGGTGCTACCATCACAGAACAATAACCCAATTCAATCCTGTAGGTACAACGAGCGCTTAGTGCTACACCTTCTTCGTGTATCACCTCATGCATCTAAAGCAGTGTTAGCTAGAACATCTGGCCTGACCGCTGCCGCTATAGGTGGAATTATTGCGTCTCTAAGTAAAAAAGGGCTCGTTATGGAAGCAGGCAAACGCCAGGGCGATTTGGGACAGCCTGCAACATTGCTAAAGCTTTGCCCTGATGGTGCTTTTGGTATAGGTGTTAGTATTAATCGCGGCAGTATCGAAACTATTCTCATGAATTTTGAGGGTAAAAAAGTTGCTGGATACTCGCATGATATTATTTTGCCTGAGCCAGAGGCTGTATTAAAATTGGTATTGGCAGACATAAAGAAGTTACTTAAGACTGCAGCTAAAAATAAACAAGATAAAATTGCAGGCATCGGTATTGCTCAACCCTATCATTTAGGCAGTTGGCGAACCGGGAATGCCGACTGGATTCCCTGGGACACTTACGATCTTGCATCCAACCTTAGCAAAAAAACCGGCATGACATGCCTGAAGGGAAACGACGGAACTGCGGCCGCCGGTGCGGAGCTTGTTTACGGTCTTGGCAACACGGAACAAGATTTTATTTACTTTTATTTTGGCCCTCCTCTAGTAAAAAGTTTAGGGGGCGGTGTTGTTATAGATGGCAAATGCAGAATTGGCTCTACCGGTAACGCTGGTGATATTGGTTTAATTCCAGTTGCAAAAAGTAAACTGGCTTCCTGTAAGCCAGATAAGCAATACGGCACTTTGCTAACAGATAGAGCTTCCATTAATTCTCTAGTACTATACTTGCAGCACCAAGGCTGTAAAATAACAAGCAACGCAGAATTTGAAGACGCAGTAGAGAATAATAAAAAATATGTTCAACAATGGTTGGAAGATTGCCTTAATGCATTGGAGCAGGCTGTTTCCTCTATTCAATCTGTGCTAGATATTCCTTTAATCGTTATTAATGGCGATAATGAGAATTCCAATTTAATTGACAGCATTATTAACATGTTAAATTCTCGACTAACTCAAGTATCAAATGAAAGTCGACCAATGCCGGAAATAAAACGTGGCTCATTTGGCAGTGATGCTGCAGCTATTGGAGCTGCGACAATGCCTCTGGACTCTTACTTTTCTCCTAACCAGAGCACCGCAAAATAGCAGTGATTAGCACAGGGCCTTGGTGATAAAAGCCAGAGGCCCTAAATAATTAAACATCACCTAGCTGGCATTTAAGCGCCAAAATTCACACTTTTGATGGCAAAGCAAAACAGTAATTAATGATAATTTACTTAATTTCTTGGTAGAAGCGGAATTAGATATTGCATATTGTCGTTTTTGTTATTATATTAGACTAATTAAACGAAGTTAATTTAATAAGTACATATAATAAAAATAACTGGCTTTAACTGTATCTTCTTGTCCTCTCCAGACTATCTCCAATATAAAAATAATGAGGAAAATTGTGGCTAAAGATAGATTTTTCAGAAAAAAATTGCTCCCTACTCTCGTTACTGCAAGCGTAGCTGTTAGCACAACCGAAAACCTTGCAGCGCAAGATAGAGATATCGAAGAACTCGTTGTCATTGGCATCCGTGGCGCGCAAATAAGTGCTATCAATAATAAGCGAGAAGCGACTTCCATCATGGATTCCATATCCTCAGAGGATATAGGCAAACTACCTGATGTTACGATCACAGACTCATTGCAACGAATCACTGGCGTGCAAGTAGTTCGTTCTGCAGGTGAAGGGGGCAAAATAAGTATTCGCGGTCTCCCAAGAGTGCTGACAACCCTTAACGGCGAAAGCTTTTTGGCCGCGGGCTCTATAACAACGGCACAACCGGACTTAAACGACATCCCCTCACAGCTTTTCTCTGGTGCCGATGTTATAAAGTCCACCAAAGCGTCTCATACCACTGGTGGTATCACCGGTATTGTTAACCTTAAAACCTTTCGCCCATTCGACTTAAAGGAAGGCCTTACCCTCTCAGGAGCTGCTGAGGTACAAAGAGGAGAATCATCAGAAGAAGAAGACCCATCTTTAAACGGCCTTATTAGCTGGCAAAACAACCGCTTCGGGGTTATGGCCTCAGTCGCTTATCAAGAAAAAAACCTCGCCAATTATTACAGTGGTATGGCCAACGGTGGTGAAAACGCAGGCTGGTCTCAAGTTTCTGGCGAGGATTGGGCTTGGGGTCGCGATCTCAATGGCGACGGCGATATAGATGACGCTTTTCTATCCTACCAAGGCCATCAGGCATCTAATCGATTCACTGAACGCGAACGCATAGGATTCAATGGAGCTGTGCAACTGGATCTAGGCGAAGGCTTCGAACTAGTGTCGGAAATATTTTATACCGATATGGAAGAATTTAGGCGTTCAGCAGGCTTGGTTCATTCCGATAAATGGAATCGATGGGGGTGGTTTGAACCGCGTTTTGCCGATGGCACACCCTCTTATCGAGCTACAGGCATAGAAGCTGACAGTCGCGATTTTTTCACGACACAAGCTTATACAGGTAATGGCCGACGCTTGAAAAGTTTTTCGACGTTGCAGCATACGGAGAATTTTTCAAGAAATATAAATATCGAACTTAAATACGATAACGGCGGCAAACTCACCACACAAACGCGTTTTGTGTCTGCAGATGCCGAGCAAAACCGTATTTTCGGCAGCGCCGACATCGATTTAGCCAATGGCAATCAGTGGGGAGTGGAATTTCAAGATTATGCCGATGGTCGCCTTGCCACTAACCCCAACGGTTACACCGGCTTTCCACAACTCACCGTTGATTATCGCGGCGATGGCGCACTTTGGAGCGGCTTTGGCAATAACGCAAATGCAGATATTGATGGCAACGCTAACGGCGCCACAAGGTCTATTGGCAGCTACTTAAGCGATATAAGTAGCTATGGTGTTGGCGCTATTACCTCAGAAAACAACTTCGATCGCGAAGCAAGTTTAGATGTCGCCCGTTTTGACGGCGCATTTGAATTGGATGAAGGCCAATTTATTACCTCCATTGAAGCAGGCATTCGCTATAGCGCGAGGAAAGCAGAGAATAATGCATACGAACTTGCAGCGCCCTTTGGTGAAAACGGGTGTCTAGTAAAATGGAAAGCAACGGATGTTACGCTTAACCAAGACAGTTGTAATTCTGGCCTCAATCTCGACGACAATGATCCTGACAACGACATTTTCTTCACCGCAGGCCGCCCCATGAATCTGGCCGAGTTGGGTAATGTGATTGAAGTAACAGATTTAGGCCCAGTGAGGGGAATACCTGCATTTTTTGCATTAGATCCTGCGGCTATGGATGATGTACTGGGTTTTCATAATTCCCTCTATCCAGGCAATATAAGATCATCGGTTCCCGGCTCTTCGTACAAAGTTGACCTGGACGAGCTTAGCTATTACGTACAAGCCAACTTTGCTCTCGGGCCCTTAACAGGCAATATCGGTATACGTCAAGTAGATACCACGCTAACTGTGGTACAAAATGTGGTAGGTAATTCGTTACCCTATGGTCTATCTGCCGTAGATGCGGGTGATCGCATTACAGAAAGAGAGTACGGTGATACCCTACCCTCATTAAATATATCCTACAATATTACCGACAATATCAAGCTGCGTGCCGCTTACGCAAAAACCATGACTCCCCTTGATCTTGAACAGTGGGGAGGCGCATTTGATCCAGATTTTACCTTTGACGGTGATCCTAACAGCCCTACCTTTGAGCAATTCATAGCGGTCAGTGCCAGTGAAACAGGTAACCCAAATCTCGACCCTTGGCGAGCAGATAACTTTGACCTTTCCTTGGAATATTACTTCGGAGAGGGAAGCTTATTTAACATCGGTGCATTCTTAATTGATGTAGAGAGCTTTGCCGAAGGTGCAGAAGAACAACGTGCCTTACCAGATCAAGATGGCGTGGTGCGACGCTCCGTGCCGGTCAATACCATTGTTCAAGGAGAGGGTGCTGACTTAAAAGGCGTGGAAGTGGCAATGAAATTTGCCTTCTCTGATTTCACCAGCAATGAATTTCTAGGGTATTTCGGTGCCGATATTAACTATACCTATTCGCCTAGCGACAAGGGTAAGGATTTAGCAGGCAATGACTTGGGCTTCGTCGAAAACTCAGAAGATGTCTACAATATTGTTGCTTGGTTTCAGTCGCAGCGATGGCAAGCTCGTTTGGGGTACAACTATAGAAGTGAGCGAGTACTTTTGGGAACCGATAACGAAGCGGCTTTAATACAAGATGAGACCGCCTATCTTGACGCTTCTATTAGCTATGATATTACCGATGAAATCACATTGTTTATCAATGGTTCTAACATTACGGATGAGTCAGAACGTTACTACTGGCAATTTGAAGATCAGGAAGTGTGGGAAAATACATTTGAGGCACGATACAGCCTGGGCATAAGAGCAACATTTTAATTGGCAAATTATTTATGTCATGCAATAAAATAGAGAATATTATTATTGTTGGTGGAGGCACTGCAGGTTGGATGGCAGCATCTAGCCTGGCCAATTTTTTAAAAAACACACCGACAAAAATCTCTGTTATTGAATCGCCGACAATAGCGACGGTTGGCGTCGGCGAGGCAACGTTACCCACCATTCGAGGCTTTAATTTTTCTCTGGGTATTGATGAATTAGATGTTATTAAGAAAACTCAAGCTACATTTAAATTAGGAATAGAGTTCAAAGATTGGTATAAAATTGGCCATTCTTTTTTCCACCCTTTTGCCCAATACGGATTAAAAGTAAACGGTGTAGATTTTCATCACTATTGGCAAAAAATGCGAAGCGTAGGTGATAAAACCAATATCAGTGATTATTGCCTTCCAATCCTAATGGCTAAAATGGGGCGTTTTTGTCAGCCCAGTGAAAGACCAACGACACCACTTGCCAAGTATGCTTACGCCTACCACTTCGACGCCCTGTTATATTCTGATTACTTGCGCCAATACGCACTAAATCTAGGTGTCGAAAGATTAGAAAAAACTGTAGTCGATGTCTCACTTAATACTTCAAATGGCTTTATTCAATCTCTTTATCTCGACGATGGAAACCATTTGCCAGGAGACTTATTTATTGATTGCTCCGGATTCCAAGGTATTTTAATCGAGCAAGCACTAAAAACAGGTTATGAAAATTGGAGCCATTGGCTGCCTTGCGATAGAGCTGTGGCTATACAAAGTGAGAATAAAAGTGACCCCCTTCCCTACACGCGTGCGATAGCACAAAAAGCAGGTTGGCAATGGCGGATACCACTGCAGCATAGACAAGGCAATGGTTATGTTTATGCAAGCCAACATTTATCCGATGAGGAGGCTTACCTATCATTGACCAGAGATATTGAAGGAAGTCTATTAAATGAAGCCAACTGGTTGCACTTTACTACTGGTGTTAGGAAAAAATTTTGGAATAAAAATTGTGTTGCACTAGGCTTAGCGGGAGGATTTTTAGAACCGTTAGAATCCACAAGTATTGGACTAATCCAAACCGGTCTAGCCAAATTGCATACATTCTTCCCTCATCAAGGCTTCGATCAGTGCTTAATTGACGAAGCTAATCGTCTATCTCAAGCGGAATTTGAAAGAGTGAGAGATTTTTTAATTCTGCACTATAACGCTAGTCAACGCGAGGACGGCGAGCTCTGGCAATACTGCCGAAATATGAGCCTACCAGAGCAACTTACACATAAAATTGAGCTTTTTAAAAACCGCGGTCATATCGTATCTTATGAACAAGAATCTTTTGAGGAAGCCAGTTGGGTTAGCATATTTAATGGATTTAATATACACCCACAAAGCTACGACCCAATGGCAGACAATATCAATGAAGAAGTTGTGCGTGAAAACCTCTCTAATATTCGTCGCTTAATTTATTCCGGGGCAGCTAAAGCGCCCAAACATAAGAATTTTATCCAAAAACACTGTATGTCTCCTTTATAAATTCTGTATGTCTCCTTTATAATTTATAACTTACCAAATGAGCAAGGGTAAGAACAAACATAAAAAATGTTTATAGCTAGACTCATCTAATTAAATAAAATATATTTACCATCGACAGTGTCAGTTACTGAATACAAAATTGTGAGCGAACACTACTGACACTTAAAATATTAAAAAGCTATTACAGTGGTATAAAAACACCTAATTATTAACACATTTTTCGTCTTGCGTTGTATGTAGATCAAAGCAAACAACAATAGAAAATGGAGTTACACCAGTAGAATAGCGAGAAGCTGTATGAATTTTCGGGCATAACTTAGACACAAAAAAGTATTATTTCTTAAAAATAGTTACTAAAGTTAGATAAAACTTATTTTAAAGACAAAGTAAATATAAATTTGCCACTCACATGACTATCTACACCACAGTATCCACATCAATAAGTAGTAAAGGAAACCAAGATGAGCGATTTTAAAGCAAAAGTGAGCTCCTTGATATCAGACAACTTGTCATTGATTACAAAAAAGAACTATCCAAAGAAAAATAACAACGGTGTTTTTCAACGCTGGCAAAACCCTATTGTTACTGCGTCGCATACGCCAATTACTTGGCGTTACGACCTAGATGAAGCGAGCAATCCATTTTTAATGGAACGTCAATCAATTAACAGCACATTTAACGCAGGTGCTATTTATTTAAACGGTAGCTACTTATTAGCGGTTAGAGTAGAAGGCGCTGACAGAAAATCATTTTTCGCCATTGCAGAAAGTAAAACTGGTATAGACAATTTCAAATTTTGGGACTATCCCATAACCATTCCGGAAACAGAAGTTAAAGATACCAATATTTATGATATGCGTCTAACCCAGCATGAAGATGGCTATATTTATGGATTATTTTGTACGGAGCGAAAAGACAATAGCCACCCTCATGACACATCGGCCGCTATTGCACAATGCGGTATTACCAAAACTAAAGATCTTATCACATGGGAGCGTTTGCCCGATTTGATAACCTACTCCGGCCAACAACGTAATGTTGTTTTACACCCCGAGTTTATTGATGGCAAATATGCATTATACACACGCCCCCAGGATGGCTTCATTAATGTGGGCAAAGGAGGTGGTATAGGTTTTGGCCTTTGCGACACGATGAATGGAGCAGAAATAAAAGAAGAAATTATCGTTGATAATAAAGTTTACCATAGCATCAACGAAGCCAAAAATGGCCAGGGGCCCACACCCATTAAAACTCCTGAGGGCTGGCTTCATTTAGCCCATGGTGTACGCAATACGGCAGCGGGACTGCGCTATGTTCTCTATTTGTTTATGACAGACTTAAACAAACCTTGGCAAGTAACTCACCGTCCCGGTGGTTATTTTATGGCACCACAAGAAGAAGAATGCGTGGGTGATGTGTCGAATGTGCTATTCTCTAATGGTTGGATATGTAATCAGAGAAATGAAGTATTTATTTACTATGGCTCGTCAGATACTCGCATGCATGTGGCTACATCCTCTATTGAAAAACTTATCGATTATGTGAAAAACACACCACCAGATAGCCTTTGCTCAGCGGAGGCCGTCAATATTAAAAACGTACTGATCCGAAAAAATCTTGAAGCGCTTAAGGTACTTGGAATATGAGTGTATTATTAAATGATTTTGCAGTTAACAAAAGTCAATTAATATTAAGTGATAAGCACTTTAAGAATGAACTTGTTGCCATTGCTAATTGGTGGATAGAAAACACAATCGATAAAACCAATAATGGATTTATCGGCGAAATTACCGCCACGGGCGTAGTAAAGGAAAAAAGTAATAGAGGCATTGTGCTCAATACCCGAATCCTCTGGTTTTTTAGCGAAATAGCCTTATATTTCAATGAAGTGAAGTACAAAGAAATCGCCGATCGAGCTTATCATTATATTCAATCCTTTTTTTTCGATCACACCTTCGGTGGTGTTGTTTGGGAAGTAGATTATCAAGGTCATTGTATTAATAACAGAAAGCAAATTTATGCTCAGGCCTTTGCTATTTATGCACTGTGTTCTTATTACAAACTTACGAAAAACCAACAAGTATTAGATAATGCGTATGCACTATATGGCTTGATAGAAAAATATGGGCACGATGATACTAATGGCGGCTATTACGAAGCCTTCTCACAAAAATGGGGACACCTAGATGATGTGCGCTTGAGCACCAAAGATCTTAACTACCCCAAGACAATGAACACTCACCTTCATATTATCGAGGCTTACACTGCGCTTTACTCAGTTTTCAATTGCTCTGATGTTAGACAGTCCTTAATCACTCTTTTAGGTTACTACCATAAATACTTTATCAATAAAGATAATTATCATCTACGAATGTTCTTGGATAATAACTGGCAGGATCACTCAACAACCTATTCCTATGGACATGATATAGAAAGTAGCTGGCTAATATGGGAATCCGTAAAAATCCTTGGAGACAAAGATCTATATAATATTTTTAAGCCGTTGGTTATCAAGTTGGCAGCAACCTGTTATCGAGAAGGGAGAGACGATAAAGGTGCGGTTCTCGATATGTACGATATTAAAAATAATAAAAATATTGTAGAGAGGGTATGGTGGATTCAAGCCGAAGCCCTAGTGGGGTTTTTAAATGCTTACGAAATTACAGGTGAATATTTCTATTTAGAAGCCGTCGCTAAAAACTGGCAATTTATCTGTAATAGCATTATTGATCATAAACACGGTGAATGGCATTGGTCATCCATACTGGATCAGCATGATTCATATCATCATTATAAAATGGGTTTCTGGAAAGCACCTTATCATAATGGCCGCGCTATGTTAGAAATGTGTAAAAGATTGCAAGTAGCTTAGGGCCTGTTAACAGGCCCTAAGGTGTCGCATCCTTGCTGCTACGCGACTCCATTAATCGATGAAACACTTTATCCGCTCCGAACCTATGGCAGCGACGGTGGCAAGGGCGGATTAAAGTTATCGCGAATAGTATTTCGCGCATTTTCATTAAATAGTATTTCCTCAAACGCTGTTCCCGCGAGGATTTTTCTGCCCAGACGCACAAAAGGTGAGTTTTCAATACCACTTTCCACAAAGATAAACGGTACCCTATCGTCTCTATCGAGATTGCCCATCATGGCAATATTTTCAGGGATAGTAAATTCCAGTACATCGACGCCTCCGATAGTTGTGGCAATGACTTGCACAGTATCGAGTACCATTGGAATGGCGCCAGCAACAATCGAACGCTTACTGATAACAGCGCGCAACTCGTTACCAGTCGATAAGCCATCGTTAGAAACTAGATGGATATCAATCATGAACTCGCCCTGCTCATCGAACCCTTGGCCGCCCCAAATAGCACCCACAGTAGTACCCGCACTAAATTCCGTATCAGAGTTAATAACTTCATCAAAACTTATAGCGGGGACCGCAGCACCGCTACCGTCACTAACTGAAACAATATTCTGGCAATTTAAGGTATCGGGCGCAAAAGGATGATCACATTCAAAACGATAGGCATCGGCTTGCACTGTAATATTAGCTACAAATGCTTGTGCACCATTAGGAAAAATAACACTATCATCTAGGCCTATACCAAAGGGTTCATCAATGGCATTAACCGCAAGCATTCCCTCAATATCAAAAACCTCAAGATCCATGTGATAGGTTTGAATAGTGGTAACATTACCGTTAGTGGTCGGATGCAAAATGGCCGTGTTTGGTGCATTAATAAAACCTTCCACGAACAAAAGGTCATCAACAGAAATAATACCGCTGTCAGTAAGATATTGCTCAACGCCCATTTGCTCAGCAGAGATATCAATCCAAGCAGCAGGTTGCGCGAAAAAGTCCCACATAAATATTTGCTCAATACTCGCCGTTTGGATAGTGCCATATTCAAATTCCGCAACACCGTTTTCACTGCGATGGGCTTCAAACCAACTTACACCTGTTGCAAAAGCTGCTTGCTCTTCAACTGCTGTCGGCGGCGTGGCCGTAACGTCCGCCATAACATTACAGACGATACTTCCATCTTGACTATTTTCTTGGTCATTAAAGCTAAAACTAAAACCGCTTGTTTGCTGGTTGAAAATACCCGCGCTACTTTGAAAAGTATCGGCGTCGGGATCGAATAAACTAAAGTCTCCTGTATCCGCCATAACACCCACTAACTCAGGGTCTTCCTCGCCAACGATAGTAAAAAATAGTTGATTACCGAGCGTATCCATTCTAACAATGAGAGACTCATCAATAGCGCTCACACAATTCCCACTTAGCTCATCAAAATCCTGGCTTGCCACTGCGTGAGAAATTTCTATTTTATAAACACCTGCAATGTCGGGTACAGTAAGATCGCACACATCGCCTAAGCCATCGAGATCTGCGTCTTGCTGTTGCGGATTAGCAATGACTTTGCAATTGTCCACGCTGTTGAGGATGCCGTCACCATCAATATCCGTGTTACCTAAATCGTCCTGGCCAGGGGTAGGTAAAGGACTACCATTACCAAGCTCTGCAAATACATTAATTTGTACGTCAACACCAAAATCGTTGATATGAAATTCGTAGCTGGCGCCATTGTTATCTCGATAATTAACAAAAAAGAAGCCACCATCACGAGTAAAGCTAAAGCTGCTATCTTCTATCGCTTGTTGGGTAATCGGATCAAATATTTCTAATGTGGTGCCGGCAACACCCGCTGGTAAAGAAACCTCGATAATAGTCGATGTTACATTGAAACTGGCGAGAACCGCTCCGCCGTCATCAAAGTTAAGTCCACCTGCTTGAGCATTATCGGAAAGATTTACAATGCCCTCAGTGACAAATGTATTTGCCAGTGACTGTGGACAATCAGAGCAGCCTCCGGGATCACCGGGATTGCCACCACCAGGCCCACCAAAGAATACTTCTGTTTCAATAAAGCCTTGACCGGCACCATCAAACTCACTGAATACACGAAAATCATCGCTACCTAAGCGACCAAAAAATTCGACACTAACGTCGCGTTCGTCGACGACGACTTCATATTCACCAGTCGAATTGGCATCAATAACTTGCGGCCCGTTAACCCCGAAGACTTCTAAAAAGCTTACGCCGTCACTCCCACCAGCAAAGGTAAATGTCCATTGGTTTGAGGCAAAGCTCACGGCAAGATCATTGACGCCATCACTATTAATATCATGATCGCCTGCTAAATCTGCACGTGGTGGTGGTAAAAACCAAGCTATACCCATCTCTTCAGAACGGACAAAACGAATATCAAAATCTACAGGCTGCCCAGAATCATGATTGATCGACATAAAACCCGGCGCAGTCAGTTCCAAGGTATTGCTACTATCACCCTGTTGATATTCATTGAAACCTGCGGTGAGAGTGAAATGTGCAAATATTTTTATTTCACCGCTAGCTTCACTAAAACTGTCAATCTGAATTTCCATAATAGTTTCATTACTATTAGGCTCAACTAATAAATAAAAGCCAGGACTATCCAGAGCAATTGACGTCAACATAGTTTGGCTGGGATCGCGCAACTCCAGTACGGATAAAAGAGATGCATCTAATGTCATGATATTATTGGCAACAAAGAAAAAGTCGGAGCTAAGCGTGCTCAGCTCGCCATTAGTACAAGTATCAGAGAAATTATCTGTCGAAATAACTCCACAAGTTGGCGAAGCGATATCACCTTGGATTGACGTATCGGTATTAAATGTAATTACCGCACCCTCACCTAATTCGCCACTGGTCAACCCTAGTCGACCACCATCTACTCGCGCATCTAAAACACCGTTGCCCAGAGTGATGGTGGCAAGAGTACCATCGTCATTGGCAGTTAAGGTCGTCAGTGTAAATAAACGATCCTGATCTGCACAGTTATCAGTAACTTGAGGCGAGCGCAATCCAGCAGCATCTGCCACCAAACACACATCTTGATTAACGATAATCTCAAACTCATTATCGGCAAATACACCGCCACCACCGGTAGTAGTAATATCTTCAATCGTCAGAGCACTGATACCAATTTCTTCTCCAGCATCATTTTCAAGGCGAGCACTAAAAGAAATATCGCATGAGCGCCCTCCAATCCAAGGAACATGGATTTGGAAATTCGCTTGGATACTGCGTCCACTTTCGTCTCTCGCTGGAGCAAAAAATGAAATATTTTCTTCGGGTAACCAAGGCTCACCCGGTTGAGATGAAGCACAAAAGATATTGAGTTCATATTCTACCGCGTTAGGAATAGGATCGGCGGCAATGGTAAATTCTCGCGTTACATCAAGGCTACTGAGGTTACTAACATTAGTGGGTTGCTCGGTACCAATAGTAATAGACAAATCTTCGATGACAGCCACATTATCAGGTAGCAATACAGATACGCTTCCTGCAACAGGTGGGCGAGCAGGACAAGCGCTATCACCACACATAAAGACATTACCGTCTAAGTCGGTGGGGACTCTAAAGATAATCTCATAGTCAAAGTTAATACGATTAGATAAATTACTAAGTGTCGCTTCTGGCACCTCCAAATTAAATCCAACACTATTGCCATTTTGGAAGGCACTAACAACATTCACCGTGCCATCTACATCGCGAGCAGAACATGAAAAATCCGTAAATTGACCATTATTATTGGATGGTGGTGAGCAGGTAAAAATATTTTGGCTTGTACTGTTGTCACCAAAAATTTCACTGCGAACGCTCACTACTTGAATATCACCAGGATAAACATTAAATGTTTCAACCAAAAAACTCTGATCAATACCAGAAGCGCCATCAGATTCTGCAAATGCAATGATTTCTAGTCCCTCCATAATATTGCCAGGAGTAGAACCATCGCTGAAATTTCCAGGAACATTTGGATCATTGTCATTAGGATCAAATAACGCGGCGACACCATCAAAATCTTGGTCAAATACTGACCCCACAATCGTGTTTAAATCAGATGAGAAATAAAGGCCTGGATGATTCTCTGGACAAGTATTGACTTGCTCCTGGTTAAAACATATCACTTCTCGTGGATCTTGCTGTCCATCAGAAGTCTGATTGCTAACGTCAGCAAAGCGAATCCATTCAAAGGCAATTTCAAAATTTGCTTGAGGGTCATTAGCGGCAAACTCTCGCAACACACGACCGAGATAAACAGGCGTTTGCGGATCATCAGCAGCATCACTAAACACTGCAATTAAATCATTATGGGCAAGGTTAGTTGTAAAAGCGGCAGCATTTTCAGGTGCCGGCTCCATCACCCAAGACAATGTCGTTTGGTTAAAGTTAATTTTAACCAGGGTAATACCTTGTCGACCGGCATCAACTCGAAC
Organism: Agarilytica rhodophyticola; assembly: GCF_002157225.2. Taxonomy (NCBI): domain Bacteria; kingdom Pseudomonadati; phylum Pseudomonadota; class Gammaproteobacteria; order Cellvibrionales; family Cellvibrionaceae; genus Agarilytica; species Agarilytica rhodophyticola. Next base: position 2,896,735 of record NZ_CP020038.1, on the reverse strand, counting down.
CGGAATAGTAGTGTAATCAGGAGGTGTACCAAAAGTATCAGCAAAGTCAGCGACGGCTGAAATATTCGCTTCAAAATGGTCACTTGCATAGCGAATAACAATACCATCCGTAGCAGTTTCTAAAGCATCATAATGCACATCGTTGCCGCCGAAGGATATTTCCCTCGCCTCAAGCAGCGATGGGCCAGTATAACCACTGGGAGGGTCTAGAACCAACCAATCGCCGTACAACATATTTTGAAAAAAGACATTGGCACCGCTACCAGGGCCATTACCTGTATCGGAGCCGCCGGGCAAATCACCAAAGGCTGCTTCAGGAATGCCGATGTCACCAAGATTATTTATACTGGCAAAGCCAATGTCGATAAAGCCTTGAGTTCCTGCCGTATCTGATAGTGTGAAAATGTCGAGAAAGCGTAATTCAACAAGCCAAAATTTACCACCGGCATCACGCATTAAATAAATTAAATCATGCTCAAACGTACTAATATCACCGTCGATACTAATACTAGTATTTAAAACACTATCATCGGCGATGACAGATTCTAAAAGACCACGAATATTTGCACCAATAAGGTTGGCTAAACCTCTTAGCTGATCTTGTGAACCTTGGTTTAAACTAACTTGTAGTTCGCCATTGACATAACCGCCATATAACGGCGCAAAACCAACATTACTATCTATAGCATCAACAGAATATCCTGTGCTGGTAGAACTGAAAGTGAAATCTAGCACACCTAGACCAGCATTCTCTTCTTCACTAGTGAGATAAATAGGTGCACCGGGTTGTTCAAAATTGGAAACATCAATACCTTCAGGTGAACTACTGCCATCAGTATTGGGACGGCTCTGATCACTGATAAGACCAAGCCCGGGTATCGTCGCGAAACTTTTATCTGGACCTATGAATAATGGAAGTTCACTATCGCAAAGATTTAATTCTGGGCTAAAGCCATCCACCCAGAAGAAAAGCTCTGGTAAATCATTTTGGTAATTAGCAATATCAAAGCGTAAAACATAATCACGACCAAAAACACCAGACTGTACTTCAGGGGATAAACCTTCAATAGTGTAAGTACGTCGAGTTAAACCATTAGCGACAACAGAAGTACTATTAACCGTAGCACTAATTGCATCACCTTTAACAAACGCTCCTGTATTTTCATCGTAATCAACGGCAAAAATAGTAAGCGATAGAGGGTTACTACCGGCATTTGGATCAAGCCCATCAAAACGCTCTACCGTACAACTAACATCGACGCTAGTGGCACGAGCACCTAAATCATCGACAAAGTCATCAATATTTTGCTCTTTAAATTCAGGCAGAACAGGTAAGCCTGTTAAACCTGTATTTAAAGTATTGTTAGCAATCGTGAAAAAGTCGCCATTGGCAATGAGAGTAATATCTAGTAATTCAGATACCAGCGTCGCAACCGTTACCGAATCCGAGCCTTGCATGAATTTTATATTATTAAAATTAGGCAGTAATCGTGTGTTGCCATTGATCTGATCTTCAACGAAGAACCCCTCTTCAGGGGAGATAAGAAATTCTCCCTGCAGTAAAAAAGTTAAGAAAAATAGTGCTGAACGAATATTAATGTCACTCTCACTAGTAAGTGTGCGTCCAAAAAGCGTCGACGGTACCGATGAAGTTAGGCCTCTGGCAATACGGTCTCGTGCTCTTGCATAATCAGGTGACGCTGGTGTACCGGGGGTGCCTGCGGTTGCCTCTGTTCCAGTAATAAGGTCGCGATAACCTGCTGCATCAGAAGGATAAATATCTATTAAGGTACTGACTAAGTCAAACTGCACGCTGCTGGCAAAGCTAGCTTGTTGTATTGCTGACTGCACAGCTTCATCGGCAAACTGTGCATAAAAGCTTACTTTACCTGTTAACTGTTCTGCTGCAGCGATAGGAGTTTGTGCAAGTGACAAACTTAATTCTCGAACGAGTTCAGAGCTGTCAATAATATTTGCACCACCTTCTAAAGGTGCAATTCTACCAGTATAAATTGGAAACCCTTCAGGCGTCACATTAACCCCCTGCTTCGCCCACGTGAAAAATTGGGCAATAACAGCGGCTAAACGTTTTATTTTTAAAGTAGCATCTTTGTTGTCCACCAGCGAGTTGACCACCGCTGAAGAAACAAGAGATGCTTCTTGCAAGCGAAGCGTAAGATCGTGGTATATTCGTAAACGGTCAATCAGATTAAAATCTTCAACGGTTGGTGTGCTATCGGGGCTACTAATACGAGTAAAAGCAGCATCTACAGCGAGCTGAAAATCCGCTAAAGTCTGTCCGTTTAATAAGTCACTGACAACATCAGAAAGTGCGGGGGCGAAATATAAAGGCGCTTGAGGAACACCATCGCTATCGGGTACACCTAGTGCGGCACTGGCATCTGAAGTATAATCACTATCGGTTTCTAAATCACCACTGCCAATTTTAAATAGGCGAATATTGCGATCACCGAAACCACGCCCCCCGGGTAGAGAGGCGTCTGCAATATGTGGCGGTACGGGTAAGTTAATTGCAATCACACCGCCATCGCCGGCGTTATTTTCGTCGACCACAATCGCCAAGCCCATGGATAAAAACAAGCGTTGCAATGAACGGCGAAGTTGACGATTTTTTTCCAGGGCTTGCAGCGCCAATACTTGTTCGGCAGTTTGCCCGCCGGAAAGATCTAAAATACTTGCTAAGTTTCCGGCTGCTGTCGCCGCATCAATTGCGCTATCGACTTGTGTTGTGACGGTTTCTCCTAATACTGATTGCAAACCTGCCAATAACCCTTGCTGATCACTACTTAACGATGAAGCCAATGTGCTATCGGAAGCGGCTACTTCTTCATTAGCGTTGAGTACTGAGCTTTCTAAAGCTACAATTGCAGCATTCTGATCTGTTGCGGTTCCAGCAATCACATCTCCCAGCTGTGCGATATCTTCAGGAGGCACGTCCAAAGTAAATTGTGTTTCCTGCAGAGCAATCACATTTTCAACACTTTGGCCTTCGGGAATTTCAATGACACTGCTTGCCGCTTCTTCAACGACACGGGTTATATCATCTACCACGCTATCAATTACTGAAGCGGTTAGTTGTGTTACCAGCGTATCATTCACACCTAAGTCACGCAGAGAATCAATAGCATCTCGAATTTGATCGACAACAGTTTTAACAACTCGATGGACGATAGGATCTACCGGAACAGGAATCGGTGCGCCACTCTCGTCGATATTAGCAGGGTCTGCAATAGACTGTATGGCTAGGGCATTTTGTTCACCATTACCATCGGCTTTGACAATAACAGCCCGCACTTGCAAACGCCCTAATGCTCTAAATGCCGACATTATTGTCGCCTCATCTGCATCGGCGCTCACCAGATTCTGACTGACAAGATAATCCAGTACATCTGCAGCAGTAACAGTGTAAGCACCTTCTTCATCCGTGCGCACCGTTGCAATTGCGGTTGTAAAGTTGACATCCGCTAATAAAAACAAGGATACCAAGGCCGAAGCGGCTACCATATCTTCACGGCCTAGACTGCCATCTTCTAAGTCAGGTTTAGCCAATCCTACTTTATTATATTGAGCGTATTGTTGTACTGAAGAAGCGATTTTATACGAGCCAACGCCATAACTTTTACGCTGAGTCTTATTCGATGAAGCCACTTGTGTAGGATCAGGAAAACTCGCCACAGTCCCAGTTAACGCCACAGCCTGCAGGCCAGGCTCGGCAGTGGCCGTTGGTGTCGGTGTAGCGGTAATGATCGGTGTAGCTGTGGGTGTAACTCCACCACTGGCTCCACCGCCACTACTACTGCCACCTCCGCCACTACCGCCACCACATCCGGTGAGGGCAACTATAAATAAAAAACTAATAACATATTTTGTGTTGGATATGAGTCTTAATATGTTGTTTAAATTTTTGTGTGATAACGAAGATAGTGAAGCAAAAGAATCCATATAACTATCCAGCAGGAATTAACTTAGAGAGGATTGATAGTAAAATTCGACCTTACGGCGATAGCAGCAGTATAGACAGTATTTATAAATGGTGAATTTGGCACTATAAAAGAAAAAATCATATTAAAAGTAAAACTGTTTTTTTCTGTTTATTAATAACAAATGAGAAAAATTACTCTCTTACAAAAAACCACACGACACACAAAAGCTAAAATTTTCCATAACTCTTTTAAGAATATTTAGCGATAAATGCAAAAATTTGATTACCTAAAGACAAAGCCAGAAGTTGCAAGAAGCTATATAAGGAATAAAGAAGGCAAAGATATAAGAAAAAAGTCTTAATTTATTTTGAGATAACTGACATATTTTTGACGAACTTTAATTAGCATATTAAAAGCCCTCACAAAACTGTTATGTTTTGTAAGAGCATAATTGTATTAAAAGCCATCGACCAAATGGAAATTCTAGGAAAAATAAGGGACAAATTTATCGATAAAACTTTCTAATTTATTAGCTTGAGCTTCATCAATCGATTGTGTCTTTGCAAGGTTGCTAGCAAGCTCTGGTATTTCGCTAAAGTTTATCCCTGCACGGTCACTATTAGCACTAACATCCTTTAATAGTTCAATAAAGTCTCTCAAGCGTGAAAGGCTATCATTATCTCTAGCGATGCGTAGGCTTTCTCTCAAGTCGTTATTATCTCTATCAAGGCCTGAGTTTTGAGCGACTTGCGTGTATACCGTTTCTACTTTAGTGGTCACTTCTTGGCGTAAGTTTAAAGAAAAGTTAGCGATCTCAGATTCATCAAAACCTATTTCCAATGCCTGTTCAAAGGCTTCTTCTATATTGCCTGAGAAAAATGTCTCAGATAACGCTCCCACTTGATTAAGTAGATCATTGATAGCAGCAATCTCATCTTCATCTAACTCTCCTTCAATTTGTAGATTAAATGCACTACTTTCATATGTTTGTACAGCCACTCGGCCTGCCTGATAATTAGCATAATCAGACTGATAATCGGCAGCTTGCACAGCACCTCGCTCATCGCGACTGGCGGATGCTGAAATGGTAATCCTATCGCCATCTTTCGTTTGCAAAGTAAAATTAAAATCTCGATTAATAAGGTTTTGATAATTAATAGAAGACGCTTGCAGTATGTCAGATAAGTTATTATTGGGTTTAATTAGGTTTTCGGCAAACTGGGCAAAGGTATTTTCTGGTGATATTAGAGTACTGGTATTCTGTTGCCCGAAGTTAATCACCTGCGCATCATCAGTATCTGTATCGACAATTTGTACATCAGCGGTGCCCTGCTCCTCTTGATTTAATACCTCACTACCATCATCAACCGGTGAAGTAACACCGTAGTTAGTAGCTAGCTCATCAATACCAGCAAGCACAGCTTCAAAGGTTTCATTAAGTGCCGACTCTACCTCCGGCGATAGTAAACCTGCGGCAGAAAGCTCGTTTAATGCTTCATTAAATCCCTGCACAAACCCCTCATAACCAGCCTGTAGGCGCGCAGCGATATCTTCGTCCCCCGCACCTTCGAGTTCATCTGCTTTCAAACGCTGGGAGATAAAACTTAATATATTGTCCGCCGCTTGTGATTTGGGTGGCTCATCACTAATGGCTTGATACTTGGCAACGCCGCTGGCAACAAAAGTATGACTGCGTTGAGTTTCACCTGAAATTGTTACAGTGCTCGTTGATGAAGCAGAAACTTTGATACTCTGCTGAGTTTCAACTTGTTGCTGAACCACAGATACATTGGCACCTTGTTGTGCTTGCGAAGCAAGTTCTGATGTAGCATTTGCATGGGGGAAAGAAATCATAGTTATGATCCTGACAACTTGATAGGAATCTCATTAACTATGACATCGGCTTATACTGAGAAAGCTTAAAGATTAAATATTTATAAGAATTGTCTTCACAAAGACCGAAATATCTTTAGGATCTACTAACAATCACTAGCCTAGAAAATACCAAGCTAAACCCACTCCCAAAATTAGCGCCGTGACCACAATTAATACCCGGCTATTACCATCGGCATGATCTGATGGCTCGGCTACAACAGCACTTTCTTGAGACGACCTAGCCGACTGCGCTTGGGCATCAGGACGAGACTTTTGTTTACTGGCTTTTTGCGCAGGCTTCACCGGAGGCAGATGTTCAGCTTGTAATGCAGGCCTTACCGTAGTCAAATCAGCATCATTAGATACACTGGCTTCCATAACTTTATTGCTCCCAGCAGGGCCAATAACGCGAAACCTCAAGGTATCAAAACATAACTCATCGCCGGCAACTGCTAGCGCTTGGCTGACTTTTTTATTGTTTATGAAGGTGCCATTAGCAGAGTTTAAATCCAATATATGTAAACCGTTTTCTCTAACAGATATTTTTGCATGCTTGCGAGAGAGGTGAACCACACCAAGACAAATATCACTTTCCTGAGAGCGGCCGATGATATGAGTTCCCTGGAGAGGAAAGCTTTTATCTGCAAGTGCCGTATTGAGTGCTTTTAAAGACCATACACTTTGAGAATCAACAACAGGAGCTGCCGCTCTTACTGCCTTTGGATCAACTAAAGTAAACTCGCTTTTACCAAGGGAGAAGACATCACCTGCCTTTAGCGTTTTACTCTCACTTACGATCTGGCCATTTACATTCAAACCAAGACCGCCGATAAGATTAACTATTTCCACATCATCGCCGTTAACCAACAGCTCCGCGTGCAGACCTCTGACCGACTCGTCAACAATAGTAATATCACAACGACTATCACTGCCGAGCACATATTTTTGCTCGACAAGCCATAGTGGTCCTTTATCCGATTTTTTATTTACAAGTTGCAACATCCCTTAAATTACCTATTTTTTATGTCGATACGCGAAATAAGGCGAACAATAGTATCTTTTTCTATCGATGTCATCCCAAATAGCACCATAAACTGTGAAAATGCACAAAATATTCAATAAGATTAACGACTTGTATGCATTTTTAGTTTAGTCTAAGTTATATGAACATACATCCGATATATTAAATTATGCATTTTTGGCGATATAGCTCGGCCACGGACGTGGGCTTACAACGCAATAATAATGAAGATAGCTATCTAAGTTGCCCCGAGTTAGGTCTTTGGGTCGTCGCAGATGGGATGGGTGGTCATGCAGCTGGCGAAGTTGCCAGTGATATTGTCTCTCAATCTATAAAAGAAAAAATAAGACAGGGTAATTCTTTACTGGACGCGATACAGTTTAGCCATCAGCAAGTGCTCGATGCAGCGGCGGATGGCCGCGGTAGTCAAGGAATGGGATCGACTGTAGTAGCTCTTCTATCTCGCGGCCAACACTATACTATATCTTGGGTAGGCGACAGCCGAGCTTATCTTTGGTCGCCTTATTCTGAGCCCTCTTTTGTACAGATGACAACCGACCATTCCTACGTGCAAATGTTGTATCAAACAGGTGCTATTAGCGAATCAGAGTTAGATACACACCCAGAAAAAAATATTATTACACAGTGCTTAGGCTCGATTGAACTTGAAAGTGTCCAGGTGGAATCAAAAGAAGGGGAATGGCAGAAAAATGAATGGATAGTTTTGTGCAGCGATGGCTTGAGTGACGCAGTTCCTGCACACATTATCGCTCAAATATTGCACGAGTCTAAAAACGTGCGTGTTGCCACACAAAGTTTAGTTGAATCCGCCCTTTCGTATGGCGGTAAAGACAACATCACCGTCACTATTGTCGAATGTCCTGGCAAATATCAAACTTTTTTACAGGCTTTTACTGCTTCACTCTCAAATTTCTTTAAATAGTTCTATATCATTCGCTCCCGGACAATGCATGCATTCTCTTTTATTTTTGGGTGTTTTTTATTCAAAAAAAATAATAACTCATAGAAATACACCTCAGGGCAAGTAAGCCCATAAAAAGGTAGAAAAGGAAAAGCGGCATTTCATATACTTTGGAGGGTAATTTATGAATAAGCTATTTACATTATTAATCTTATCGGCACTGTCTTCTTTTGCCGTCGCACAGGAAGAGGAAGAAAAGAAACCATTAGAAATAGAGGCTGAATTTGGCCTATCGACTACATCTGGAAATACCAGTACACAAACATTCAAAAGTAGACTAGAAGTTAAACAAGATCTGGAGAATTGGCGTAATAAGTATGTTCTTCAAAGCTTGTTTACGCGCAATGAAGTAGAAGACGATCAAGGCGAACTTGTTGAAAGAACTGCAGCCGAAAAGTATTTTGGGTCGGCCCAAGGCGACTATAAATTAAACAAAGATAATGCCGCATTCTTCATTTTTGGTGAGTATGACCGCAATCGTTTCAGCGGCTTCGAGTACCAATATACCGTTGCTTTAGGTTATTCTGATCGCTTGTTTACGACAGATAATTCTTATCTATCGTATAATATCGGTCCTGGTGTCACCGTTATTAAAGAGGAAGACGATGAGACAACAGGTATGGAAATGGAAGCAGAAGAAACTTTTGTGGTCCGTTTTTTAGTTGAATACGTCTACCAAATTAGCGAAAATTCCAAATTCACACAAAATATAAATACGAACTATTCACCTGACTCAGATGAAAATACGAAAACTCGAGCTATCACTGCCCTTACCGCGCAGCTTAATAGTTCTTTCGCGTTACGCGCTTCCTTTACCGTTGACTACAACTCACAAGTTCCAGAAGAGCGTGAGCACGCAGACACTGAAACAGCGGTAACTATCGTATACAGTTTTTAATATAATCATAAAGAACTTCAGGATGCATTGTTTCTCTAGCTACCCGCTATACAATAACAACATCCTAAGTTCACTTTATTGCCCCGCTATCCAATACCGACAGGCAATAAGATATCAATGACTTCGAAGGGTAATTATGGCCGATTTTGTACAAGGGCAACGCTGGGTTGTCGATTCCGAACCAGAACTGGGATTAGGCACAGTCACATCTGTCCAAGGACGCCGAGTCAATATATTTTTCGAACAAAGTGATTGTGAACGTACCTACGCCAAAGACAACGCTCCTCTCACTCGTATCACCTTCGCTATTGATGATGAAATCAAAACGGCCAAAGGTGAGACCAAGACAGTTACCCTCGTTCATGAACATGAGGGCTTACTATTTTATGAGACTTCAGACGGTGAAATTACTGCCGAGACCTCCCTGTCATCTGAGGTTCAGCTCAATCAGCCATTTATGCGCTTAATGACGGGACAGTTGGATAAACCCAACTGGTTTTCTTTTAAGCGCCAACTGAGCGATGCTATTGCAAAGGTATGGCAATCACGCCTAAATGGCTTACTTGGTATTCGCGCTAATCTTATTCCTCACCAGCTTTATGTCGCCTGGAGCGCCTGTGAAAGGGAGAAAATACGTGTTTTGCTGGCCGATGAAGTAGGTTTGGGTAAAACCATTGAAGCCGGCATGATACTCTCTCGTTTGATTAAATTGGAACGTGCTCAGAGAGTGCTAATTGCAGTACCAAAAGCACTACAAGTTCAATGGCTAGTGGAGCTTATTCGCCGCTTTTCTCTGCACGCTGAATTATATAAAGCGCAAGAACATGATTTTCACAGTGGTCAGATACACATCGTCCCCCATGAAATATTTGCTGAAAAAAGCGATGAACTAAGTCAAGGCGAGTTTGATTTAGTCATTGTCGATGAAGCTCATCGACTAACGCCAGAAAGCGAGGCATTCAAAACCTTAGAGCAACTTTCAAATCATGTTGAGCATCTTGTTTTACTCACAGCTACACCAGAGCAACTCGGCCTAGAGAGCCATTTTGCACGCCTAAAACTTCTCGACCCTGCTAAATTCTCATCACTAGACGCATTTATTGCCCAAGAAGAGAAATATATCCAACTGAACGAAGATATTCGCCAATTACCCGCCAGTCGCGACAGAATTATTGACCAATATCAGCTCGATTTAGCGCCTGAAGACAGCGAAGATAAGCTCATTGATCAGCTGCTCGATAGCCATGGTGTGGGCAGACTCATGTTCCGCAATGTCAGATCCGCAATCGCAGGCTTCCCAAAACGAGTTGTGGTACCGGAAGTTCTTGGTGACGATAGTTGGGATGAAAAGTTCGAGTGGCTTTCGCAATGGCTGAAAAATAATAAAGGCGAAAAGATTTTAGCCATATGCCATGATATTAAAAGCGTTTTTGCTTGCGAAGATTATCTATGGCAAAAACACGGTATTGACGCATCCGTTTTCCACGAGGAACAAAGCCTTATCGAACGCGATCGCGCTGCTACTTACTTCTCGGATGAAGAAGGTGGTTCACAAGTGCTCATCTGCTCGGAAATTGGCAGTGAAGGACGTAATTTCCAATTCAGCTCACATTTGGTTTGTCTGGATATTCCAGAACATCCAGACTTGCTTGAGCAGCGTATTGGACGGCTCGATCGTATCGGCCAGCAAAAGGATATCAATATTCACATGCTCTATGGAGAAGGTTCAAAAACCCAAATCCAGTTCCGTTGGTTCCATGAAGTATTGGATTGTGTGCAGCAACAAAATCCCGCCGCAACCCCCGTACACGATGAGTTTTGGCATCAACTTGACGGCTCTCTTGAAAATACAGAGATCATAAGTTTGGCAAAAGAAAAACTCGCCAAACTGCGAGAAGATATTAAAAATGGACGAGATGCTCTTTTAGAAAAAAACAGCTGTCGACAGCCAATGGCAAATAGCATTGCCGAAAAAATATCAACTTTTGAGCAAAATACCCCTTTAGAGCTTGTAGAAACTGCTAGCGACTTATTGCAATTTTATTTTGAAGAAACTTACCAAGGGGCATATAACATAATCCCTTCTGATAAAATGTTGATTCCATCGCTGCCAGGTATTCCTCCAGAGGGTATTGAAGTTACCTTCGATCGCAACATCGCCAATACTCGAGAAGAAGTGAAATTCATCAGTTGGGACGCACCCTTTATACAAGGTCTCTGGGAATTGCTGCATTTTTCGGAACTCGGTTCTGCATCCGTAGCGACACTTCCAAGCCCTCAATTGCCCGCCGGACACTGCCTATTAGAAGCGTGCTTTGATTTAGTCATTCAGTCACCACTTGCAGCAGAGTGCCGACCATTTTTAGATGGACTGACAGTCAGATCTTTAGCAATCGACATCAGCGAAAATGATCTATCTAATGCCTTACCTGAAGATGCTTTACAAAAATCTATTCAAGCAGTTAAAAAGCACCTCGCACGGGAAATAATAAAATCACAAAAAGAAGAAATTCCCGGATGGTATAAAAAGTGCGAACTATTTGCTGACAATCAAAAGCAAACATTAATTGAAAAGGCGGTTGTTGCAGCAAACCAGTACTTTGATGGTGAAATTACACGTTTGCATTTGCTGAAAAAACGCAATGACTTTTTCGATGATGAGGATATCACTACCTTAGAAAATAAAGCACGTGAAGTTGTCACAGCGATTAAAGAGAAAATACATCTTCATCTCTCGTCAGTAAGACTTATTGTAATTACAGATACGACAAAGTAATCTTTTAAAGAAAGTAACGAGATAAAAATAAAAAAAGGCAAGCATATATATGCTTGCCTAATATGGGTTACAGCTGGGAATTAATTTACAAACCTTTGCAGTTCGCGTAAAAGGTTACAGAAGCAGGCCAATCAGAGAAAATACCTAAAATACCTACATCGTACGCCAATACATGTAACACGTTCATCATATCACCGTCGTTATTGATTACATCGGTAGTGGTTTGGTAGTACCAACCACCACCATTAGCCAAAGGGCCTGAGCGCTCAAAACTCCAAGCAATAATATCCAATCCCGCTGCTTTTGCTTGCACAGCATACTCGGAAGGGACGATCTTATTATCAGCGTCTAAACCTACCAACATCCACATAGGAGGCGCAATAATTTCCACACCTTCGGCAACCAGTTGTTCCATATTAGGAGACCATGTACTAGGATTAGTATGATCAAAACTAGGGTCGCTATAGCGTCCATCAAGGTATACTGCCTGACGGCCAAAACGTGGTTCATTTTCTATCCAGTAGCGCACATCTTCAATGTTAAAGCTTTGTGCCCAAACATGGCGTGGACGCACACCCGCCTCTTTATATTCATCAATCATTTGTTGCGCGTAATCTTGTTGGGTGTACTCACCCTCGTACGGCATTTCCACTTCAGGGGATTTTAACTCTGGTGTGAATTTCACATTTAAGTCTTTAAATAACTCGATACTTTCTTTGTGGCTTAATAAAGTGCCACAGGTCGCATATAAATCTGTTCGCCAATTGGGTGTGCCATTTAAATATTCTTCAACAGTAGTTGCACTAGTATTAGCAGCGTCCATTTTTCCACACAACGTTTTAAATTCTTTAAGTGTAATATCACTGGTGCAGCATTTTGCTGAGGCAGGCTCACCGGTAATAGGATTAGCCGATGTAAACGGCTGCGTGCACTTGCCAGCTAACTCAGTGGCTAAGATATTCGTTGTTGTATGTAAATCGCATTGCGAGTGACGACATACAAGTTCACGATCTTTCGTGAACGTTACATCGCATTCCATAATGCCTGCCCCCATTTTAGCGGCTGCTTGATAAGACTCTTTGGTATGCTCAGGAAACTGCATAGGCGCACCGCGATGGCCGATAGAAAAATCTGTCTTACGTGCTCGCTTGCCTTTTCTAATACATTGTTTTAAAGCTTCTTTAAGTGGGCCCTCGTCCATATCATTAACAAGGTAATCAGGTCGTGGCCCTAGCTGTATATTACTTCGCCTCTTATATCGATATCTTTTTGTCTGCAAGAAATCTTTTATCCAAGCAACATTTTGATAATGGAAAGCTTCGTTATTGTTGCTCGAAAAAGCTGTTGAATCATCTGAAGTGTAGCTTTTGCTATAAGTTTGCTGGCACAGCAAAACACTTACTGCAAAAAACCAAAACTTTATATTGCGCATATATAAACCGCCCTTAACTGGAGTTATTTATTATCGGCCGGATACTAACGAATAAATATGTAATATTTATGCCGGTTTGATGAAATTATTCCACTGTTAACTAAAAATTAGCGTTAGCTGGCAATTAACGGCACACGAAACAACATTATTTAAGAGGTCTACCTTTATTGGAAAGATAATTAATTGTGGATATATATGAAGACATGGATAGAATGACTACCCAATATGATATTAGCCCACGTCAGCTGAGAGGACATCGCATGACATTGCATGAACGAGCAGGCCAACCTGTATCCCAAGATGATCTTACTAATATACCTCGCTTAGTCAGCGCCTATTATTTACACGTTAAAGATCTAGCGCCTGTTAGTTTTGGAACATCAGGTCATCGAGGCAGCGCCAACAATAAGAGCTTTAACGAAACTCATATTATCGCAATATGCCAGGCACTTGTGGAGTACAGACAAGAACAAAATATCACAGGGCCGCTATATGTAGGCATCGATACTCATGCATTATCCGAGTGTGCTTTTGCCACAGCGCTTGAAGTTTTTGCAGCCAATCAAGTAAAAGTGTTCATCCAAGAGGGTCGAGGCTATACTCCCACCCCCGTTATTTCTCACGCTATTTTGAGCCACAACCGAAGTAAAACAGAAAATTTAGCCGATGGAGTTGTTATCACCCCCTCTCACAATCCTCCGCAAGATGGCGGATTTAAATATAATCCACCCAATGGTGGGCCGGCTGATAGTGATATTACAACTCGTATACAAAACCATGCTAATGCCATCATAGCTGATGATCTTAAGGATGTTAAACGCATAAGCTTCGAACAAGCAATAAAGTCAGACTATGTTCATGAGCATGATTTTATCAAGCCCTACGTGGACGACTTGGGCAATGTTATTGATATGCAAGCGATAGCGAAAGCTGGAATCAAAATTGGGGTTGATCCTTTAGGGGGCTCAGGCATTGATTATTGGCCGGTGATTGCTGACACCTACGGCCTTGATATCGAAGTGGTTAACACTTCCATCGATCCGACTTTTTCATTTATGCCTTTGGATAAAGATGGCAAAATCCGCATGGATTGCTCGTCACCTTATGCCATGTCGGGCTTAATAAAACTTAAGGATAAGTTTGATATTGCAGTAGGTAATGATCCCGACTATGACCGCCATGGCATCGTCACTAAATCAGCGGGGTTAATGAACCCTAATCACTATCTCGCCGTGGCCATCAATTACCTTTTTAGCCACCGCACACAGTGGTCTTCTTCGTTAGCGGTGGGAAAAACCCTCGTCTCATCGGGTATGATTGACCGAGTGGCTAGCGCATTAGAAAAATCATTGGCAGAAGTACCTGTGGGCTTTAAATGGTTTGTAGATGGGCTTTATAACGGCACCTACGGCTTTGGCGGAGAAGAAAGCGCCGGGGCCTCTTTTTTGCGAATAGATGGCAACGTTTGGTCAACAGACAAAGACGGTTTTATTCTTGCTCTGCTTGCAGCAGAGATCACAGCCGTCACAGGGAAAGACCCCGCTGAACACTATCAAGAGTTAACAGCTAAGTTTGGTACACCGGTTTATACAAGGCTCGACGCCCCTGCTACATCTGAACAAAAAGCCAGGCTCAAAAACTTATCTGCCGAGGCTGTTAGCGCACAGCAACTTGCGGGAGAAAAGATCATAGCCAAACTCACACACGCACCAGGGAATCATGCTGCAATAGGCGGTTTAAAGGTGATAACGGAGAATGGATGGTTTGCCGCGCGGCCATCAGGCACAGAAGATATCTACAAAATTTATGGGGAAAGCTTTAAAGGTGAAGATCATCTCCAACAAATATGTCAAGAAGCCCAAAACATCGTACAGCAAGCTTTTGACAGTGAATAGTGCACTATCGACATAGAGCAGCTGCTATGCAGCTGCTCACTAATATAGCGTCAACTAGGTTTTTGAAACGATTTTAGCCTAAGCCTTTACCACTGCAAGATTTGCTCAAATTCATGCACACATAAATCCGGATCGTAGGCTTGAAGGCGGCTGATATGGTGAGCGCCATAGCTTACCGCAATTTTTTTCATACCCAGAGAATGAGCCATTGCCATATCGTACTCGGTATCGCCTATCATGACGGCATCCTGAGGATCGGCAGAAAATTCTATTAACAATTCTTTTAACATCAAAGGGTCAGGCTTAGATGCGGTTTCGTCCGCACAACGCGAACTATGAAAAAAGTTTTCCATACTAAGGTTCTTTAATACACGATCTAGACCGCGACGACTTTTTCCGGTGGCAACAGTAAGTGTATGGCCTTTCTCGCGCAAAGACTCCAAGGTTTCTAATACACCGGGGAACAATGGCGATGGCTGTTGATCGTCCTTAATGAAGTGCTCTACATAGTGACTGCGATAGTTATCTAAATCACTGGCCGCAATATCGGGATATAGTGTTTTGATGGCTTCTGGAAGGCCGAGGCCGATAATATTTTTGATGGTGTCATCATCTAAAACATCGAGGGAAGAGTCCATGGCAGCTCGTTGCATACAACGAATAATTTTTTCAGCGGAGTCACTAAGGGTGCCATCCCAATCGAATATATATAGCATGCATTATCCTACAGTCTATCAATACTAATTTAAATCTTATTCAAAATTGTTTTTCTACTACGTATCGCTTTTAATTTACATATAACTCGCAACGAGTGCCTATATTTTGCCACCTAACGTTTAGGCAGCGCTCTTAGAGCTTTCTCTAGCTCTTCAGGCAAAGGCGCTGAAACGTCAATGCTTTCACCATTTTCTAGGGAAAATTGTAATGAAGACGCATGTAAGAATAGTCTGCGAAAGCCACAACTTTTCATCAGCTTATTGAACTCGTCTGTACCATATTTCTCATCCCCTACCAAAGGGTGCTTGGCATATTGGGCGTGAACACGTATTTGATGGGTACGACCAGTAATGGGCTTTGCCTTTACCAAGGTGCAGTCTTGATAGTAAGACACAACATCAAAAACCGTTTTCGAAGGTTTACCCTCCATATCAACACGGACAATACGCTCCCCACTTTTTAATTCATTTTTTTTAAGCGGCACATCAATAGTAGATTTTCTCTTGGACCAATGCCCTTGAACCAGCGCTAAGTAATTCTTCTCGATTCCCCCCTGCTCTCTTAAACGAGAATGAAGTTGACGTAACATCGAGCGTTTCTTAGCCAAGATAATACAGCCAGAGGTATCTCGATCTAATCTATGCACCAACTCTAGGTAATCATCATCACGAATCTGCCTTAATGCTTCAACCAGGCCCAAATTGATTCCAGAACCACCGTGGACAGCCAAGCCGGAAGGTTTATTAACAATGAGCAAACCACTGTTTTCAAATAAAATAGAAGATTGTAACAAAGCTTTCAGCTGGTCACCGGGCCTGGGGCTTGGAGTTTGCTCATTGAGACGTACGGGAGGTACTCGAACGATGTCGCCAGCCTGTAGCTTTCTTTCAGGTTTTGCCCGCCCTTTATTCACTCTCACTTCACCTTTGCGAATAATCCTATAGATCAAGGATTTAGGTGCTCCCTTGAGAATTCGAGAGAGATAATTATCTAACCGCTGCCCCATTTCATCAGGGGTAATGGTCAAAAACCGAACAGACTCAGACATAAACGACATATAACAGCTTAAGATTGAGTGGGCATGATACGCATTTTCCCGGA